>JASGFI010000001.1:0-78682 GCA_047605615.1 Edaphocola sp.
ATGAATGAACTCATGGACACTTATCATTGGCGATTATTGCTTTTTCCTTGCTACCTGCACCAGTTTTTCCCAAACTATCGCGGCCGATTGTTCCCAGTCAAATTGCAACTTACGTACGCCGGCCGCCTTTATCAGCCTGTCGCGCAGCGTTTCGTCCTTGTACAGCAACATCATTTTGGCCGCTATGTCTTCCGGCAACTCAGGATTGACCAACAGTGCGGCGTCGCCGCCCACTTCGGGCATGGACGATGTTGCGGAAACAATGACCGGCACATTGCATTGAAGCGCTTCCAATATCGGCACTCCAAAGCCCTCGAACAACGAAGGATAGACCATGGCATAAGCGGCGGCGGTAATTTTGGCCAAGTCCTCCGTGCCCACGTAACCCGGCCACACCACATCGTCCTTGAAGGGCATGAGCCTCCTGGCCTTTTCTATTTCGGTATATTGCCAGGCCATGCGCCCCACTATTACCAATTTCATGGGGCTGCGCGACCTGCGCTTGAACTGCACGAATGCCTTTAGCAGGTTCACCACGTTCTTGCGGGGATGCAGGGCACCGGTAAACAAAAAATACTCGCACCCCTCGGTATATTGCCTCTTTACGGCTTCTTTGGCCAAAAAATCCAATGGTTGAAATATATCCTGAACACCATTGTGCACCACGGTTATTTTTTCTTCGGGTATGCGGTATTGGTTCATCAGGTCTTGTTTGGTAAACAAGGAAGGCACGAATATTCCGGCGGCCTTGGCGGCAAAACGAGGCGTGTAGCGTTTATAATGCCATTGGTGCAACTTATCTACGAACTGCGGAAAATGCACATACGCCAAATCGTGAATAGTGATGAAGGTGGGCACCTCGGTACGCAGCGAACCCAAGCCATCGGGCGAAAAATATACATCGGCCTTATACTTGCGCAAGGCCGCCGGTATGGCCCATTCTGTCCATAAATAATACAAAAACGGATGCCGGGCTTGGGGCTTCAGCACCACGGGCGTTACATTGGGGCCGAACACAAACGATGGGTCGTAGGGCCTGTCAAACAAGAAAACAAACTCATGATCGGGGTGGCTGCGCACCATCCGCCACAGTATTTCGTTGGCAAACCAGCCAATGCCTTCCAGCTTGTCTTTCAGCAAAAGCCTTGTGTTAACCGCTATGCGCATAAGGGCGCGAAGTTACTGAACCAAGCTATTTTGGCGGCATAAAAATTTATTGATGAATGTGAACGGAAGTACATCCCGATACTTACATACAGAAAATCCCTCCCAGATATTTCCCCATCGGCTACCTGCGCACGTACACATACATCAGCAACAGCAACGCCGCAACAACCAGCATTGCCAGCCAAGGATGCCACTTGTGCCACTGCCCTTGGCGCCGCCTGCTTTTGCGTTCCGACAGCCACCAATGGCGCACCCCACCCGTTTGGGCCAAGGGGCGCAAGCGTTCCAATACAGGCAAGGCGAAATAATAGGGCAACACCTTGGTGGCATCGACTATGCCCCCGGCGAAAGCCTCGCGTGCGGCAGCTTCGCCCGGTTGAAGCAAAATCGCCATCTTTTCGTCTGTCAGCAAAAATTGCAAATAGTCGTGGAGCAATTCCTTGTTCAGCCTGTACACATCGGCGGTAGCCGGCAGCCTTATCAGTTTCGACACCTCCTTGCATAAAAATTCGGGACTGGCTATCGCAACCCTGTCACCATATCCATGCAGCCAACGTTCGTAGTCGTAATGGTCGCGAAGTTCTTTCTTTGATAAAATGCCGTATGCTTCCTGTATTTCCCCGAAACGCGCGGCCGCAAACTGATTGTCGGCGGCCTTGTCGGGATGATAAAGGTGCGCCAGCCTCCTGAAAGATTTTTTTACCTCTCCGGGGGTGGCTTTTGTGCCTATTTCCAATATTCGATAATAGTCCTTTAAGATGGCACCGAGTTTTTCTATGGAAAATATCGCGACATCATTTCCGGTTTGCACGTAACAATGGGGCAAATTACCGCCCAAACCTTAACAATGTTGTAAAACTCAATTTAATGTATTGTGAAATACCCATTTTGAGCAATATTTGAGGCCGATGTTTCGTAGCTTTACAATAGTCGGACAAGAAAGCATAGCAACAAACACACATATTGTTTGCCCCGGAAATGAATGTACGTTCACAACCCCCAAAAAACCAAGTTATGACAGCCAAAGAATTCAATGAAATGCTCATCGGCAACAGCGATTTCCTGCAACCCGTAGCTGTATCACTTACCCACGATTCGGAAGACGCCAAGGACCTGATACAGGAAACCATGTACAGGGCCATGGCCAACCGCGAAAAATACCAGGCCGGCACCAACATCAAGGCATGGCTGTACACCATCATGCGCAACATCTTCATCAACAACTACCGCCGCAACAAGAAATTCGCCAAGGTGGCGGCCGACGTCCCGCAGGATTATTTCCTGTACCAGACCGGTCGGGTGGCGCGCAACGAAGGCATCGTCAACAACGGCGTGCGCGAAATCAAGGCGGCCATCAACCGCCTGCCCGACATCTTCCGGCTGTCGTTCGAGCTGCATTACTTGGGCTACAAGTACCAGGAAATAGCCGATGCCTTGCAGGAACCACTGGGCACCATCAAGAGCCGCATACACTTTGCCCGCAAAATGTTGGCCGCCAGGCTGACGAGGTAATCTTTATTGGATGCAGGTACCGAATGCCATGGCCCGCCGGAGGCGGGCCATCGGATTTTTTCAAAATTACAAACTTGCAAAAGCTGTAATTACTCCTTTATAGTTAGAGCCTGTTTAAAATTCATTCGTTCGTTTCCTTATGGCTCTTTTCGGCGAAAAACTTCGTTGATTTTTTCGACATAGTGCCGGCTATGTCTGCAAAATTCGCCTCGTTTTCGCTCGAAAATAGCCTATAAGAAATTCTAACAATAAAATTTAAACAGGCTCTAAATGTCTTTTAAAATCGTGGATAAAATATATCAACGGGTTGAAGCTACATAAGATAAATCAAACTTCCAAAGTTCCTCTGTCGTAAAATAGTAAAAAAAACCACGTACTCTGTATAACCGTAGTGGCGTATTTGGACTTTTTGTTTTTCTCACCATTAAACAGGGGCAAGAAGGGATTAACAGAAATCAACCTGCCAAGGTAAGTAAGACGCATTACGGTAGGGCTTCGTTGAGTTATTGTTCCTCAATGTCCCTGCCCGTTTGCTTGCGAATGGTTTGCTCCAACAGTTGCAGGGGCAAGAGCGGCGGGTTGAAGGTAGGCGCGGCCGCAATTCGGCTTCAATGAACGCAGGTATGTCGCGTAATGCCATGCCGCTTTCGTGCCATTCTTTTATGAGTATGGGCGTGGTTCGGAAAAAATGTTGCAACCGTTCTACTTCACCATTCCGGACACAGTACCCAAAATTTTAACTAAATTTGAAAAATCATTCATCAAAAAAGAGTTAACCTAATAGTAGGACAATACAGTTGGCAATGTTGTACATCAAGCAAATTGGCACACGTAGGGGCGCAAGCAGCAAGATTGGTATAGCATCGGTTTCTGGTGCATTGCTTTGCCTGGTTAAAGGCTATCCTTGGCATCCGTAAAATTATTTGGTGCGGTTTGGTGTTTCTTTTTATTTTTATGGAGATAATGCCGTACTTTTGCAGCCAAAATTCTATTCTCTTTATAAAAAAATATAATTTTTGACATGCCTAACGTTGGTAAAATCAAGCAAATCATCGGCCCGGTTGTGGACGTTCATTTCACTTCGGACAGCAAGTTGCCCGAAATTTACAACGCATTGGAATTGACCCGCGACAGCGGCGAAAAACTGGTGCTGGAAGTGCAACAGCACTTGGGCGAAGACAGCGTGCGTTGCGTGGCAATGGACGGTACCGAGGGTTTGGTGCGCGGCATGGCGGTAACCGATACCGGCAAGGCCATAGCAATGCCTACCGGCGACCAAATCAATGGCCGCCTTTTCAACGTAACCGGTGATGCGATTGACGGCTTGCCCCAACCGGACAAGACGGTGACACGTCCCATACACGCCAAGCCACCAAAGTTCGAGGATTTGAGCACCTCTACCGAAATCTTGTTTACCGGTATCAAGGTAATCGACCTCATAGAACCCTATGCGAAAGGCGGCAAAATCGGCTTGTTCGGTGGTGCCGGTGTGGGCAAAACGGTATTGATTCAAGAATTGATCAACAATATAGCCAAAGGCCACGGTGGCCTTTCGGTGTTTGCCGGCGTGGGCGAACGTACCCGCGAGGGCAACGACCTGATGCGTGAAATGATTGAGGCCGGTATCGTTAAATATGGTTCCAAATTCGTCCATAGCCTCGAAGAAGGCGGTTGGGATTTGGGTGCCGTGGACATGGAAGGCTTGAAAGAATCGAAAGCTACTTTCGTTTTCGGTCAAATGAACGAACCTCCCGGAGCGCGTGCCCGTGTGGCTTTGAGCGGATTGACCATGGCAGAGTATTTCCGCGATGGCGACGGCAAAGGAAAAGGTAAGGACATCCTGTTTTTCGTGGACAATATCTTCCGTTTTACCCAAGCCGGTTCCGAAGTGTCGGCTTTGTTGGGCCGTATGCCTTCGGCCGTGGGTTACCAACCTACCTTGGCTACCGAAATGGGCTTGATGCAAGAACGTATCACTTCTACCAAATCGGGATCCATCACCTCGGTACAAGCGGTGTATGTACCTGCCGATGACTTGACCGACCCCGCACCGGCCACTACCTTCGCCCACTTGGACGCCACTACCGTATTGAGCCGTAAAATAGCCGACTTGGGTATATATCCCGCAGTGGATCCCTTGGATTCTACCAGCCGTATATTGAGTGCCGCTGTGGTAGGCGAAGCACACTACAACTGTGCGCAACGCGTAAAAATGATATTGCAACGCTACAAAGAGCTACAAGACATCATTGCCATTTTGGGTATGGACGAATTGAGCGAAGAAGATAAGTTGACGGTTAGCCGCGCGCGCCGCGTGCAACGTTTCTTGTCGCAGCCGTTCCACGTGGCCGAGCAATTTACCGGTCTGGCCGGTGTATTGGTGCCCATCGAAGAAACCATTCGCGGTTTCAACATGATTATGGACGGCGAAGTGGACGAATACCCGGAAGCAGCCTTCAACTTGGTAGGTACCATAGACGATGCCATAGCAAAAGGCAAAAAGCTGTTGGAACAAGCCAAAAATTAATCCTGGGTTTTGAAATTTTAAATTAGTACCATGCAATTAGAAATATTGACCCCCGAGCATAAAGTATATAGCGGCGCGGTGTACGGCGTACAGTTGCCGGGCGTAGAGGGTTCGTTTGAAATACTGGAAAACCACGCCCCAATGGTAGCTGCCTTGGGAAACGGAAAAATGAAAATACTGAAAGACAAGGTAAGCAACGAAATCTACGCCATAAACGGCGGGTTCGTGGAAACCTTGAACAATAAGACAACCGTGCTGCTCGAAGGTGCGGAGTCCGTTTCCTACTGATGATATTTTTGGAAGGAAACTGCTTGGGTTGATTTTCTGAAATGGACTGTGCCGTATCGGTGCGGTCCATTTTTCTTTAGAACCTGTTTGAAATCCATTTATTATTGTTTGTTGCAATGCCAAAATAAAACCGCACCAAAAGCTATCCGGCACACGGCATAAAACAGCACGGCCTCCCAGAAAGGGAGGCCGAACATTAACCATTAACCAATGAACACCAGAAGATGGCATCCTGAACTTTAACCAAAATTGTATGTGCAATATTTATGCCAAACGATTAATGGATGAGCATGGATAATCTAAATGTTTGAATATTTTTATTTAAATTCTTATTGAACTTAGCATTAATTATCTACAACAATAAACAATGACCATGAAATTTTTTGCTTTTTCTACATAAAAACCGCATACATTCGCTGGGCAATAAAAATTTCTTCTCGCACGGCCCGTATGCAAGAGACATCCCCCACAAATTTGGCGGCAGGGGTAAACGGCCTCGTAAAATATACTATTTTTGAACCCTATGGGTTTTACGTTTCCATTGTTTTTGCTGGCAGCCATTTTGTTGGCGGTGCCCGTTTTGATTCACCTTTTTAATTTAAGGAAATATAAACGCGTATTCTTTCCCGATACCCGTTTCCTGCGGGATATAAAACTATCTACCAACCAGCGGGCGCAGCTCAGGGACAGGGTGCTGCTTGCCCTCCGCTTGCTGTTTCTGGCGGCCTTGGTGCTGGCGTTTGCCCGGCCTTTTTTCGGAAATGGTCACACTACGGCCACGGACAGGCTGGCGGTCATTTATATCGACAATAGTTACAGCATGAACTTGGCCGATGGCCAACAAAGCCTGTTGCAGCAAGCCAAGAAACAAGCTGCCGAACTGGTGGGCGGCCTGGGCAACGAATCGCGCTATTTGATACTTACCAACGACCACATAGCTGCCGGCAGGCCATTGATGCGCCAAGAAGCGTTGGATTTTATAGCCCAAATCAAAACTTCGAGCATCGCGGTTCCCCTGGCCCGGTTGATAGCCTCGATTAACAGCATCTCCGCAAACGAACGGGGAAACAGTATGCAGGTATATTGCTACAGCGATTTTCAGCAAAATATGCTAAACGGGAAATTAACCGCCGCATTGCCAAAAGAAACCCGGGTTTACCTAATGCCGCTAAACGCCCAAAAAGCGGGCAACCTATACGTAGATACCGCATTTTTCCTATCGGCCCAATTGGATGCACGGCAACCCAGCGATTTGGTGGTGCGGGTAAAGCAAAGCGGGCCTCAGCGCGTTGCAAAGGGAAATATGCAGGTGTCGGTAGATGGCCAGGTGCGCGCGGTGGCCGCGCTGCCCGATGAAATAGGAGCAACCTGGTGCGACACCCTGCAACTACAAGCCGGGGGCAAAGGCTGGCAACAAATGGACATTGCCCTGCACGATGCGCCCCTAACCTTTGACGACACATTCCGCATGGCCATTCGTACCGCGCAAGAAAAATCCGTTTTGGTCTTGAGCGAAAAAGGTACCGACCCATATTTACAGGCAGCTTTTCGTTCCTTCCAAAGTTTTTCGCTGGTAGAAAAGCCGGCCGGCAGCGTACGGGCCAACGATGATTGGGGCAGCTATTCGTTGGTGGTGTTGCAAGACATCGAAAGGTTTCCGCCCTCGTTGTTGCAAGCCACCGTCGCGGCCTTGCAGCATGGCCAAAATGTACTTTTCTTTCCGGGCCGCAATGCGGATGTGGCCGCATTGAACGCATCGTTCAAAACGCTGGGCGACTTCTATCTTGCCAGTGCCGACACGCAGCGCAGCCCCATAGCCGTACTACAGGAGGCGCATCCGCTTTTGCGCGACGTATTCGAGAAGGTGCCCGACAATGTGTCGCTGCCGGTGGCATCCATGCATTTTCCCCTTCGTGCGGGCATCAGTACCAACGAGCAAGCCGTCATGAGTTTCAGGGACGGCAGCCCATTCCTTACCCAGTTACATTTGTTTCAGGGCAGGCTGTTTGCGTGTACCGCCCCTTTAGGCGAGCGTGGTTCCAATTTTGCCCTGGGCTATTATTTTGCCCCGTTGTTGTACAAAATGGCCGTGCAGGGTGGGGTGGGCAATATATACGCCGCCACCATTGGCGAGGCCGCAGCTATATGGTTGCCCGCCGCCACGACCGGTACCAGAACCGTTTGGCACTTGTGGGGCAATGGGGTAGATGCCATACCGGGCCAAAGACCGGCAGGGGCGGGCACCAATATCTTGCTGCAACAATCTGCCGCCGCCACGCCGGGCTTTTATTGGTTGTACAATGGCCTTCCCGGCGATTCTGTTTTGATTGGTTTGAATGTGGCGCGCACCGAGTCCGACTTGGCTTTTGCCGACCAGAAAAGTATTGAACGCTATTTTGCACCCGCAAAAATAAATTGGGTGAACGGCCCGCAGCAATACCAACAACTAATAGCTGCAAAAGGGAATACCGAAAAATTGCCTGTCTGGAAAATATTGGTGGCATTGGCCATGCTTTTTTTAATAGTGGAAACTTGGCTGTTGTTGCGCAAGTCTGTAAGTCCCAAAGCTGCCGGGGGTGCGGCAGCATAACTTTTCAAAAAGGATGGCCGATTTGGACACAATGTTATGCACAATTTGCCGCGGCTAACATCAATAGCAGAACAAAAAAACAGACAACGAACAGGCCTATGCAGGACTAAAATTGTGTAACTTTACTACATGAAAACCAAAGAGAAATTGACGATAGAAAAACTGATAGAAGAAGCCCAACTTTTTTGTGTGGAACAATCTAAATTCCAACACAAAGAACTTTATGGCGTAACAGACGGCAAAGCGGTAGGAACACCTATTGAACATAAATTCCAATCACACTTAAACGAAAAATACGAAGTTTTAGTTGGCTCTTCTGCAAGAGGAATAGACTTGCCTTCGGACGATATTCAGACAGACATAAAAGTAACTTCCATAAAACAACCACAATCATCTTGTCCTTTCAAAGATGCTAAACAAAAGATATTCGGACTTGGTTACAATCTTCTCGTTTTTGTTTACGACAAAACAGACGACCCGACAACACAAACAGCAATCTTAAATTTTGTAAGTTGTTCGTTTGTTCACAAGGAACGGACGGCAGATTACACAACAACTTACCGTTTGCGAGAAATGGTAAAAGACGGTGCAAACGAAGCTGACATCATCGCTTATTTGCAAGACAAAAATATTCCTGCGGACGAAATTACGTTAGCAAAAGTTGCTGAACAGATTTTACAGACACCGCCCGAACAAGGTTACTTGACAATTTCCAATGCCTTGCAATGGCGACTACAATATCAACGAATTGTTGCCTTGACGGATGATATTCAAGGAATTGAAAAAAATGTAAGCTACAACAAACCGCAATGATGAAAGTATTTGAAGCAAATATTACTCATCAGGTTTCGGATTATCTGAACGATAATTTGAAAAACGTTGTGTCTTTTGAAAAGGCTAATCAAAAAATGTATGAAGCCTTCGGCTTCATACATTTTTTTGATAATGCAGAAGATTTGCAAATACTGAAAGAAACAATTTCTATTTCTCAAAATATCGTTTCAGAACCCGACAGAGCTGAATATGGCGATTTTCAAACCAATACAGAATTAGCAAATAAAGTTGCTTTTCATCTGACAACAAAAAATATTTCGCCTGAAATTATTATTGAACCGACTTGCGGAAAAGGCAATTTTATTATTGCTTCATTGAAGCATTTCAGTAACGTAAAAAAGATTTTTGGTATTGAAATTTACAAGCCTTACGTTTGGGAAAGTAAATTTAATATCATTGATTTTTACCTAAAAAACCCAACCGAAGACAAACCCGAAATTTCAATCATTCACAGTAGCGTTTTTGACTTCGATTTCAAAGCTATTGCCAAAGAAAACAGCACAAAAGAAATTTTAATTATTGGCAATCCGCCTTGGGTTACAAATTCAAAATTAGGCAGTTTAAATTCATCTAATCTTCCCAAAAAAACGAACTTCAAAAATCACAATGGATTAGATGCAATGACAGGAAAAGGCAATTTTGACATTGCCGAATACATTGCTTTGATGATGATTGAAACATTTCAACATCAAAAAGGAAATATCGCTTTATTGGTCAAAAATACGGTAATCAAAAACATTGTCTTCGACCAATTCACAAAAAAGTATTCCATTTCTGAAATAGAAAAACATTGCATTGACAGCAAAAAAGAGTTTAATGTTTCGGTAGAAGCCTCTTTATTTTATTGCAAATTAAATTCAAACCCTACATTCGATTGTTCAGAATTTGACTTTTACAATAATTCAAAAGCAAAACTGAATTTTGGTTGGTTGTCAGACAAGTTTGTTTCAAACATTGATACCTATTCCAATGCCGAACAAATTGACGGAAAATGTCCGTTTGAATGGCGACAAGGAATAAAACACGATTGTTCTTCCATTATGGAATTGGACAAAGTGAACGGACATTTTGTAAACGGACTGAAAGAAGAAATTAAATTGGAAAGCGATTTGGTTTATGGCATTTTAAAAAGTTCTGACTTGAAAAATACAGTCATAAAAGAAACGAGAAAACACACCATTTTAACGCAGAAAAAAGTAGGGCAAGAAACCAACTACATCAAAAACGATTTTCCGAAAACCTATCAATATTTAAGCGAACATCAGGACATTTTTAATGCAAGAAAATCGAGCATTTACAACAACAAACCGCCATTTTCAATTTTTGGAGTTGGTGATTATTCGTTTAAACCTTACAAAGTTGCTATTTCGGGACTTTACAAAACGTTTCATTTTACGCTTGTTTTACCGCAAAACGAAAAACCCGTAATGCTTGACGACACTTGCTATATGTTGGGTTTTGACAGATTAGAATTTGCTGTTTATTCGTTGATACTTTTAAACTCTGAAACAACAATGCAGTTTCTGCAATCCATAACTTTTGCAGACGCAAAACGAACTTTCACAAAAGACGTTTTAATGCGTATTGACCTTTTGGAGTTGGCTCAAACTATTGACAAATCAGAACTACAAAACGAACTGAATTACATAAATAACACATACAATTTTAATATGACTTTGGATTTTTGGGGCGACTTCATTAACGAAATGACACCGATAAAAAGCAGACAAGTTGAGATGTTTGCATAGGTATATAAAATAATTGAAATGGTTTGCTTTTGCAAACAAATATCAACACTTTTTTAAAGGTTCTAAATATTGTTTATAAAAATTTTGTTTCTGATTTATACGACAACAAACATAACTTTCTTTATTGTTATTCACACGGACATTTGCTCGACCCGAAAAATGACAGGATGGTTATAAAATATATGGAAAGAATGCTATGTTTGCAGGCAACGCCCAAATGAAAAGATGCTCTATCCATACACTAACTGCGTTTGGCATTAGGCAGCATCATTTTTCATGTATATTTTTTTTAATTTCATGCTCCCTATCCAGGTTTGCGATAAAAAATCAGCCGAACCCACCCATTTCCCTACCGTATGGAACACTTGCCGCAAAGCGAACTTTTTTACCAAATAGCACTCACGCAAACGGATTTGGTTGGCAGCAAAACCGCCAGGCAATTGCTGCGCCATTTCACCACGGCCAAAGCAATATTTGAAGCACCGCCCAAACAAATAGCCGCCATCGAAGGCATAGGCGCCAAAACTATTTCGGCCCTTAGGGACGGCATTGACCGGGTGCGCGTGGAGCGGGAATTGCAATTCATCCACAAACACCACATACGGCCATTGTTCATTGCCGACGAACATTATCCTGCAAGGTTGAAGCATTGCGAAGACGCGCCGCCATTGCTGTATTATAAAGGCAGCGATAACATTTTGAACGGCAAAAAGATGGTAGCCATAGTAGGCACCAGGAAGAACACCGATTACGGCACCAAGATGACCGAAGACTTGGTAACGGCCTTGCAGCAATTAGACGTAGTGATAGTAAGCGGCTTGGCATTGGGCATAGACGTGATAGCACACAGGAAAGCACTGCAACTGGGCATACCCACCATTGGCGTCATGGCCCATGGCATGGACAATATTTATCCGCCCCAACACAAGCACATAGCCAAGGAAATGTTGCAAAACGGAGGCCTGCTGACCGAATATGCGAGCGGCACGCCACCCGATAAATTCAACTTCCCCATGCGCAACCGCATAGTGGCGGGCATGTGCGACGTGGCGGTGGTAGTGGAAACGGAAACCAAGGGCGGTGCCATGATAACGGCCAAGCTGGCGGCATCCTACAATAGGGAAGTGATGGCCTTCCCGGGTAGGGTGGTGGACAAAAAATCGGAAGGCTGCAATTATTTGATAAGGGCCAATATGGCTACTTTGATTAACAACGGAGCCGATTTGATAGCATCGATGGCTTGGGAAACCCACACCAAGAAGAACGTGGCCATACAGCAACGTTTGTTTGGCCACATGAGCGACGATGAAAAGAAGATAGCGGATATCCTGGCGCAAACCGAGGGGATGCACATTGACGAACTGCAATTGAAATCGGGTTGGGGAAACAGCCGGCTTGCCTCTTTGTTGTTGACCATGGAACTGGCGGGCGCATTGAAATCTTTGCCGGGCAAAAGGTACAGGATGGCGTAATTTTTTTGCCAAATTTTATTTTGTAATCTCTTTTAAAAATAGCCTTTCGATTTGGAACAAAATAAAAGTTACAGCATAAAACAGTGGGCCGAAGACGACCGGCCACGGGAAAAGCTATTGCAAAAAGGCTATGCCGCATTGAGCGACGCCGAATTGCTGGCCATACTGATACAAAGCGGCACCCGCGAAAAATCGGCAGTGGACTTGGCGAGGGAAGTATTGCAACTGGGCGCACAAAACCTTTCGCAGTTGGGCAAACTATCCGTCAAAGACTTTCAGAAAATAAAGGGCATAGGCGAAGCCCGTGCCATTACCTTGGCCGCCGCCCTGGAACTGGGCAGGCGCAGGCAGCTGGGCGAAGGCTTGGCAAGAACAAAAGTGGTGGGCAGCAAAGCCGCCGCCGATATATTGATGCCCTTGTTGTCCGACCTGCCCAACGAACATTTTTGCGTATTGTGCCTCAGTGCCAACAACAGTTTGTTGCATTATGAAATCATCAGTTCCGGCGGGCTTATGGTTACCGTGGCAGACCCAAAAATAATTTTCAAGATTGCCTTGCAATATTCGGCCGGCAACATCATCATTGCGCACAACCACCCATCGGGCAACGTGCAGCCCAGTGCCGCCGACCGTAGGATGACCCAGCAAATACGGGAAGCGGGCAAGGTGTTGGAAATAACCTTGATAGACCATCTCATCATCGGCGATAAAAAATACTTCAGCTTTGTCGATGAAGGATTGTTGTAGCCGGGAGGCCATTATCCGTAGTTGGCCTCTATAAATAACCGTACCAAATTGAAAGCGGCATTTGCGGCCATTTCTTTGTTGCGTAGCCTATCGTAATGAAATTGGTGCAGCTTGGCAACTGTACGTTTGCCATTGCTTACGGCCATCCATACCGTGCCTACTGGTTTGTGTGCCGTGCCGCCGTCCGGCCCCAGGATGCCGCTTGTGGCCACCGCAATATCGGTGCATAGCAGGCTCCTTGCGTGTTCGGCCATTTGTATTACCGTTGCTTCGCTCACGGCTCCCTCGGTTTCCAGCGTTTGTGCCGAAACCTTTAGTACAGCTTCTTTTGTTTCATTGGCATAGCCAACCACCGAACCTTTGTAAAAGGCCGAACTACCGGCAATGTTGGTGAGCAAACTGCCCAAATAGCCGCCCGTGCAGCTTTCGGCAGTGCCGAAAGTAAGCCTGTGTTCCAGCAATTTTTTGGCCACGATATTGGCCAGCGTTTCGTCTTCCTCGCTGGCTACCACATTGCCCAAACGCTGTACCAATAATTGGCTGTGCGTGGCTATGGATGACTGCAAGGCTTGCCCATCGGCACTTTCGCCTGTCAGGCGCAATTTCACGAAGCCAAGCCCCGGCAGGTATGCAAGATGAATTTCTTTGGGCAGCGCCGTTTCTATATCCTTTATTTTTTCTGCAAGGAAACTTTCGCCCACACCTGCCGTAACCAAGGTTTTATGTACCATGTAATTGCCCTTGAACAGTGCTTGGATACGCGGCAAGGCTTCTTCCGTCATGATGGTTTCCATTTCGAACGGTACGCCCGGCAGCGAGACAATTATGGTGTCTCCTTTCTCGAACCACATACCCGGCGCAGTGCCCATCCTGTTGAAAAGCACGGTACACGCATCGGGTACTTCGGCCTGTTTTAGGTTGGCTTCCAAAAATGGCCTGTTCCTTTTGGCGAATATTTGGCGCACGTGTTCCAGTACCGTTTCGTTCACCACCATGTTGCCGCCAAAATAATTGTTGAGCGCCGGTTTGGTTACATCGTCGGCAGTGGGGCCAAGGCCACCGGTCAATATTACCAACCGGGCCATGGGTATGCTTTCGTCCAGCATGGCGGCTATGGCTTCTTGGGTGTCGGCTATGGCTATGCGCCGGGTTACGTTGATGCCTAATTTATTTAGGTGTTGGGCTATCCATGCCGAATTGGTATCGATTGTTTGGCCGATTAGCAGTTCATCGCCTATGGTGACGATAATGGCAGCGTAAGACAAGTTGTTGCGGATTTATAAAGAAGAAAAGACAATTCAATAATAAAATTTGGCCGAAAAATCTACCCGCTCCCGCCCTTTGGAAAAGGCGTACCAATTGCCCCTGTAATCAATGGCCACCGGCAGCAAATATTGGCCTTTCTGTTGCAGATCTACGTGAATGGCCACATCGAAATCGTAAGCCAGGGTATTGTATCGCAAATGGTAGTCGCGGGCCACTATGGAATAATCGCTTTGCCGGAACCAAGTATTGAATTGGCGATAGACCACATTTTCTTCTTGACCCTTTTTGGGCGTGGCTTCAAACAAGTAGCAGTCTTCGCCGTTTTTATTGGCCACGCTTAGTTTGAAGTCGTACATGCCGGCTATTTCCGGGTCGAATATGGCGGGTTTGTTGCCCATGAAAGGTATGCCCCCTATGCGGCTGCCGGGGTTGAACATAAGTTGTTTCAGCTTGGCTTTGTTCCTTTCCAAGCTGCCTTTCCCCGCATCTTCTGCCAATTTTCCGGCTACTATGTTGTCTTCATTACACACTTTGCCTTTGGTGAAAAACAAGGATGCGTACAACTCGGCGGTATAATAATTGTAATTGCCTTTGCGGTCAAAAAAATCGCCCGTGACATTTTGCTCCAAAACGTCCATTGTCCTGCAACCATTGCGGCATATCTGTTTGGTTTCGCTGGTTAAAGATGCTATCGGTTTGCTGCCTTTCTTGTCGTACACCTTTATGTCGTTGTCGGCATTGTAGGTTACGAGGTGCATGCTCCTGAATGCCTTGTAGAACGTTGTGTCGTCTTTTATCCTTTGGATAAATTCGCCAATGTCAAAACCTTCTTTGCCATCGGACTTGACGATAACCTCATCTATCATGATGGGCGCAAAATACGTAGTGTCCAGTACTTGCGCGCGCAGCTTGGGGTTGCTTGTAAAAAACGCCAGCACCATGCCCCACACCCTCCATTTGTTCAACTTGTGCATCCTCTCCAAAAAAATTATGGTTGTATAACGCTATTCGTGGGTTTTAGTTGTTGCAGCAGCACCTCTGCCATGGCCATGTCTTCCGGTGTGGTAATCTTGATGTTGTCTTTGTCGCCTTCCGTTAGATGTACTGTAAAACCGTATGCTTCCCATACCGAAGCCTCGTCCGTAAACGATTCGGAATAGGGTAGCGAGTAGGCTTTTTTTATGTTGGCGGCAAGAAAAGTTTGAGGTGTTTGTACGCTGCGCAGCAGTTCGCGGTCTATGGGTTCAAAATAGGTTCCGTTCCACCTTCTGGTAGAATCCGTAACCTTTATGGCCGGTATGGCATCGCCATGTGCCAAGGTGTCTCGGTAGCAGCGCAGCAATAAATCTTCGCTTATGAACGGCCTTACGCCATCGTGGATGAATACTATATCGTCGTCGGCCACTTGTGCCAATCCATTTTGCACGCTATGGAACCTCGTTTCGCCGCCATGCACAATGGTAATATGCGGATGCTGCGCCAATGCCTGCAACAGCGTATTGGCATGGCTGATGTGGGCTTGGGGCAGTACCAGTATTATTTTTATGGAAGGGAATACTTCCATGAATTTTTGTACGCCGTAATAAAGGATTGGCTTGCCGGCCAGAGGCAAAAATTGTTTGGGAACGGCATTGCCCATGCGCAAGCCCTTGCCGCCGGCCACTATTATTGCTGTGGTGTTTTTTGCCATGTCCATATACGGCACAAATATACTTTTGTTCCTGCTTAAATATGGTAAGTGTTTTTTGAACCTCCGCCCAAACAACAACATCCGCAAATCCAAAGCGATTTGCGGATGTCATGTTTAAGGACTTATAGCCTTTACTTCTCGAAAATATACACCGGGTAGCCGCTGCTCAGGTGTATGCTGGTGTCTTGCACCGCATTCTTGCCGTTGAATTTAAGTTCGCGGATGGGTATAATACAATGACATGTTTCTTTTTTTGCCTGCTTGTTGGAAACTTGTTCTGAATGGATATATAATGTGTCCAAATCGCCATCGGGATACTTAAAATAAAAGGTAGATACTCCTTCTGTTACGGGTAAATTCGCCAATTCATTAAAAAAGCAGATATGGCTGTACTCATATTCTTGACGGTTGCTGCCATCTTTTAAAGCATGGTCATAAGCCAAGAAAAAAAACGTAGTATCGTCTGTCACATTGTCTGCCTCTACCCCCTGAGCAATTGCTTCATCAGTTTTGTCTGGTCGCGATACTATCAACCCTTTGCTATTGTAATAAAATAATGAGGTATTACGCAAAACACTATCACTTAAATCAACCCCGTCCTTGACAATCTTAAAATAGTATCTACCGTAAGGATAAACATCTTCATCGTTATCTTTGCCACAACTTCCGGCCAGCAAAACAAGCATACTAAAAATGCTATAAAAATTTAAATTGTTTATACGATGGCTTTTCATGGCAGTTATGGAATAATATTGTGAATAAAATGGTGGGCATACTGATAATTGAAGTTTTGAGTAGTACCCGTTACTTGCCAATCATCTACGTAATACCATTTATTGCCAGCTCCACCTCCACGCGGGCCTCCATAGAATATCGCGGCAAGGCCATTGAACCCAACTCCTACGCCGAATACACGGAAAAAAAACAGCTGCAACAATTGAAGAAAGAACAGGAAAGAAACAGTTAGGTTGCATCCGCCCGGCAAAGAACCAAGGCAGTTCAAAAGTTTATCCCGGTTCAACAATGCCGGAAAACGACTATCGTTTTTTCTTTGCGCCCCTTGTCTTGGGCTTGCCGTATTTGTCCATCATTTTTTGCTTGTGGCCCACCTTTTGGTTGGTCTTCATGTTCTTGGCTTTCTTTTGGTGGAAGGCCGGGCCTGCGTTTTCAAACTTTGGTTGCTTGATGGCCACTTCTTTGTGAAACACCTTGGGTTGCTCGTCTTCGGTTAGCTCGGCAGATATGGCCACTTCGTCGGGAAAAGGAACCATGGGCAATTGCCGGGCCATCAACTGCTCTATGGACAATACGGCGGCCCGGTCGGCGGGCAACACGAAACTTATGGCCTCGCCCGGCCGGTCGGCCCGGCCGGTGCGCCCTATGCGGTGTATGTAGTTTTCGGGCACTTCGGGCAGGTCGAAATTTATTACATGGCTCACGGAGGCAATGTCTATGCCGCGCGCCACTATGTCGGTAGCGATTATGAACCTGTAAGTGCCTTCTTTGAACAACTTTACCGTTTCAAAACGTTTGTTCTGCTCTTTGTTGGAATGGATGACCCCCACCCGGTCGGGATAATGTGCGGCCATCCGTTCGTACAGCTGGTCGGCCAGGTGCTTGGTGGCCGTGAATACCAATACCCTGTCCATGTCGGTTCGGGTATCCAACAAATGCCGCATCAGGTTTACCTTGGTGCAAAAGTTGGGCACGGGGTAGGCCAATTGCTGTATTTGCGCCACGGGCGTGCCTGCCGGTGCGGCTTCTATGCGTATGGGGTCCCTGAAATATGTGTCCATCAATTGCTCCACGTCGCCGCCGAGGGTGGCGGAAAACATCAGGTTCTGGCGGCGTTCCGGCAACAAGTCCAGTATGTTGCGCAATTGCGTACGGAAACCGAGGTCCAGCATTTCGTCCACTTCGTCTATGACCAGTTTTTTGACGGACTTGGTCTTGAGCGAACCGTTCAGCACCAAATCGTACAGCCTGCCCGGCGTGGCCACCAATACGTCCAAGCCGTTCAGCATGGCCTCGGCCTGCGGCTTCATGTTTACGCCGCCGTACACGCCCACTATTTCCAGGCTCCTGTAAGCCGACAGTTGCCTGGCCGCGGCCACTACCTGCTGCACCAGTTCGCGGGTGGGCACCAGTACCAGCATTTGCGGGAAACGGTCTTTTGAAAATTCTATTTGGCGCAGGCAGGGCAACAGGTAGGCAAAAGTTTTGCCGGTGCCCGTTTGGGCTATGCCGCACACGTCCCTGCCCGACATTATGGGCGCGAACGCTTGTTGCTGGATGGTGGTGGGCGTGTGCAGGCCCATTTCGTCCAAAGCCTTGAGCAATGGGCCGGTAAGGTTGAGGTCTGAAAATTTCATAACATGGATGCCGCAAAGATACGAAGGCCAATCCGGAATAGGGAACGGGCAAATGGCCGGGGGCAATTTGCAGCAGGCAAAAGGGGCCATCAACGGTGGCCATTCGGCAATGGGCAAAAAGCCGCACCGCACGTCGCGAACCTCTTTTTTGTGCCTGCCGTGCCTTGCGCCGGGTGAAAACGGCATTGCATCATCAAGTAACTTTTTGTACATTTACCCCACGAAAATATAGGTATAACCCAATTAAATTTGAAACAATGGCCATTACGAACCTCAACAACCTGCACCTTACGGACGAACAGCTGGAGGTGGCGCAAAATGCCCTCGAGGAGTTGGAAAACGCCCTCGCCGCCATCAACGTAAACCTCACGGCAGACGACCGCCGCAGGTATGGCAGCATCAACGAGCAAAACAAATTGTTCGTGAACAAAGTGAACGACTACTTCGCCAACCAGCCCGCCCTCAGCTCGCCCGAGGTGGACTGGGCGGAATTTGCCGCCGACTATGCCAGCCGCAAAAGCTACGAAGCCATCATAGCAAGGCTCGACAGCCTGAGCCAAACGCTGGCCAATGCCAAAATACTGCACGATTACGACAATTACCAGTCGGCCCTTACCGACTACGCCTACACCGCCTACAAGGCAGGCACATCCGCACCGGGCTACGAAACCAAGTATGACGAGTTGAAGCAGTTCTTTGCCAGATCCTCTTCCACGGGCGGCACGGACACGGGCGGCACAACCGGGTAAGCCCCCCCCGTTGGGGCTGCCGGCCCATCCGCACACGTTGCGAAATGGTACGGATATGTAAGGCACCCCTCCCGATGCGTTGCCGGCCCCCCCGTTGGGGTTGCGCAACGTATATTTTGGGGTTCGGGACGCCAAATTTTGGGTTCCGAACCCCAACGGGGGTACAGGACACCCCAACGGAACAGTTTGCAACCGCAACGAAGCCTTGCAGGACGTATCGGGATGGGTTCGGAACGTGTGGGGAACGTTGCGGAACGCGGGAACACGGGACTTGGACGATATTTGGGCACAAACATTTTTTCTTCGGGCAGCATTAAACCTATCGCCCCCCGCCGGGGCAAAAAAACCCACGAAGCCCTCCGGCGTGCAGCATACTTGCGCTATCTTTGCCGCTTAACCCAAAAAAACAGGAATAATTTGCGTTTTTTACTCATCCTGATGCTTTGCAGCGGCATAGGCGCACGGGCGGCGGCGCAGCAGGTACCGGCACCCAAGAGAGAGCTGAGGGCGGTATGGATAGCCACCGTGGGCAATATAGACTGGCCCAGCAAACAGGGCCTTTCGGCACAGCAGCAACAACAGGAATTCATAAACCACCTCAACTACCTGCAAAGCCACGGCTTCAACGCCGCGATAGTGCAGGTAAGGCCCGCCGCCGATGCCCTTTACCCCTCGCCCTACGAACCCTGGAGCCGCTACCTGAGCGGCAAGCAGGGCCAGCCACCGTTCCCCAAATACGACCCCTTGGAATTTATGGTGCGCGAGTGCCACAGGCGCAACATGGAACTGCACGCTTGGTTCAACCCCTACCGGGCTTTGGTGGCCAGCAATGCCAATCCCAATCCTGCCGACCATGCCACCAAAGTGCATCCCGAATGGATAATACACTACGGCGGCAAAAGCTACTTCGACCCCGGCAACCCCGAAGCGCGCGAATACATACTGAAGGTAATACTGGACGTGGTGGAGCGTTACGACATAGACGCGGTGCATATAGACGACTATTTCTACCCCTATCCCGTGGCGGGCAAGCCCTTCCCCGATGCGGCCACCTATAAAAAATATGCCACGGGGCAGGCCTTGGACGATTGGCGCCGCGACAATGTGAACATGTTCGTATCGCAATTGAACGCCAACATCAAGCACAAAAAAAACTGGGTAAAATTTGGCGTAAGCCCCTTCGGTATATGGCGCAACAGCAACAAAGACCCCGAAGGCTCGGCCACGCGCGGCGCCAGTTGCTACGATGATTTGTACAGCGACGTGCGCCTGTGGATAGACAAAAAATGGCTGGACTACGTGGCACCCCAATTGTACTGGGAACGTGGCCACAGGGTGGCCGCCTACGACATATTGCTTCCCTGGTGGAAAGAACACAGCGGCAACCGCCAGCTTTACATAGGCTTGGGCGTTTACCGCATGGTGGACGCAAAAGGCCTGCCCTGGAACAATGCGCAGGAACTGCTGCAAGAAATAGACGATGCCCGGAAGCTGGACGTGGACGGCTTGGTGTTTTACAGCATGAGCAGTTTTTACAAAATAGGCAACGAACTGGGCGACAAACTGCAACAGCAATATTTCGGCACCATAGCCATACCCCCCGCCACACCTTGGCCCGGCCATGCCAAGCCCACGCCCCCCAAACTGATGATAGGGGCAAAAAACAACAGCAACTGGCTTATCTGGAACCATGAAAACGCCCCCCAACCCCCGCAGGAAAAATATTTGGTGTATAGATTTGAAGGGAACGAAAAGATAAACCTTGACGATGCCACCAAAATACTGGCCCTGACCCAAGAGCAAAAGTTTTCGGACAATGAAACAGTGGCGGGCAAGCATTACAGGTATGCAGTAACGGCAGTGGACAGGTTGTGGAACGAGAGCGACATGAGCAATGTAGTAGAAGCAGGTACGCCCGAAAATTAAATATCCAACAACAACAACCCTGCCCCACAGAGAATTTTATCCCCCATAAAAAATGGCCCGATGGGGCCGCCCATGGCGCCAAAATGTTCATAGAACCACATAAACACAACAATGGCTACGGCTGGATAGAAGTAATATGCGGCTCCATGTTCAGCGGCAAGACCGAAGAACTGATACGCAGGCTGAAACGCGCGCGCATAGCCCACCAAAAAACAGAAATATTCAAGCCCGCCATAGACACCCGCTACCATGCCACGGACGTAATATCGCACGACGAAAGCCGCATACGCAGCACCCCGGTAAGCGCCTCGCAGAACATACTGCTATTGGCCGACGATGCCGACGTGGTAGGCATAGACGAAGCACAATTTTTCGACAGCGAGATAACCCATGTGGCCGAAACCCTGGCCGCCAAAGGCATGAGGGTGATAGTGGCCGGCCTCGACATGGATTTTAAAGGCCGCCCCTTTGGCCCCATGCCCGCCCTGCTGGCCAGTGCCGATTACATTACCAAGCTGCACGCAATATGCGTGGTTTGTGGCAACATAGCCAGCTTCAGCTACCGCAAAGGCACCGAACCCGGCCGCGTGCTATTGGGCGAAAAAGACAAATACGAACCCCGCTGCCGCCATTGCTTCCACAATGTGCGGCCATGACCTTTTTCCGTAATTTTGCCCGCAAATGGAACCATCGCACATACGCCCCGGCAACAATCCCAACAGCAACGAAAAAGAGTACGAGAACAGCATAAGGCCGCAGTCCATCGAAGATTTTGCGGGGCAGCCGCAATTGATAGAGAACCTGCGCATCTTCATCAAAGCGGCCAACCTGCGCGGCGAAGCGTTGGATCATGTACTGTTTCACGGCCCCCCCGGTTTGGGCAAGACCACCCTTTCGCGCATAGTGGCCAACGAACTGGGCGTAGCCATCAAGGAAACCAGCGGCCCCGTGCTCGAAAAACCCGGCGACCTGGCCGGCCTGCTTACCAACCTCGAAAACCGCGATGTACTCTTCATAGACGAGATACACAGGTTGAGCGTGGTGGTGGAAGAATACCTCTACTCGGCCATGGAAGATTACAAGATAGACCTGATGATAGAAAGCGGCGCCAACGCCCGCAGCATACAGATAGCGCTCAACCCCTTTACGCTCATAGGCGCAACAACACGGTCCGGCTTGCTTACCTCGCCGCTGTTGTCGCGCTTCGGCATAAAGTCGCGGCTCGATTATTATCCGCACGAAGTGTTGCAACGCATAGTGCAGCGTGCGGCCGGGTTGCTCAACGTAAAAATAACCTCCGGTGCCGCCGGCGAAATAGCCCGCCGCAGCCGGGGCACCCCCCGCATAGCCAATGGCCTGCTGCGCCGCATGCGCGATTTTGCACAAGTACTGGGCAACGGCACCATAGACCTCGGCATTACCGAACACAGCCTAAAAGCCTTGAACGTAGATGCCAGCGGCCTGGACGACATGGACAACCGCATACTATCCACCCTTATAGAAAAATTCAAGGGCGGCCCCGTGGGCATCAGCAACATAGCCACGGCCGTGGGCGAAGAGGCCGGCACCATAGAAGAAGTGTACGAACCTTTCCTGATACAGGAAGGCTACATAGTGCGCACCCCCCGCGGCCGCGAAGCCACTGCCAAGGCTTACCAGCATTTGGGCAAAGACACCGGCCCGCACGGGGCGGCGAGGGTATTGTTTTAGTATCTTGATTTGGGGCAATGCGCCTTTTGCCCTTATCCTGCCAAGTTCAAATTTGGCCTTGGTTGCCGCCGCACTATTGCGTTTGCTTTACGAACCGTGCTTGGTAATCTTTGTCGTTGTTGCTGATTTTGACGAAATAATGGCCGGGCAAGAGGTTGGGCAAATACTTGTTCAGCTTTTGGTTGATACCGGCCAAATCTCCTTTCAACTGCAACAACAACTGCCCCTTCACATCGAACAAGTACAATACGCTGCTGCCTTTGGCATCGGGCAAAGTAAGCGTTATCGTATTGCTGACCGGGTTGGGGTGCAACAGCAATTTTCCTCCGCCGTAGTCCTTTGCATTATTTCCAATACCGGTAGGGGTTGTTGTGGTGTCGTCTATTATAATGGTAGAAGTATCTACCGGCGACAACACCGATATATTGGGCAATGGGGGCATGGTCATGCTGTCGCCCAAATAAAATGAGGGGTGCGGTGGTTGGTTGTAACCTACATTTTGCCAAGCCACCGCTTCCCTGTATTGGCTGTCGTGCATCAACGTAAAAAGCCTCGTGTCCGTAAGGGCCGTGGTGGTAAATAACATCAGTGCCGAGTCGTTGTTTTTCCTGAACAAGACTTCCTCCCGCCAATCCCCATAAAGGTCTGCCGTCAAGCACGGTGTGGCTTTGGTGGAATTGTTGGACGCTGCACCCAGGTTGCTGGCCTCGAGCAGTACGTTGGTATTGTTGTTGGTCAGGTGGTTCCACTTGCTGAGTTTTGTGTCGCTGAGCATTTCCCTGAGCAAATCGCCGTCCCACCAGATAGCAAAATTGATGGACGAAGGTTTGGACGTGGATATTTGTACGCCGGTACAGCTGTACAGGCCGCCCCTTGCGCTCCATGCCTCGTAGCCCTTGTAGCGGGGGTCTATGTCTGCGGCTATGCCCCTGCCGTTGTCGCCGTTGTTGGGGCCGGGGCCGCCCCACAATACTTGGCCGGTGGCCGCATCGCGCATTTCGTGCGCATAGTCGCCGTACTGCGATTCCGATTCGTGCGGCATGAACACCTCCAGGCCCGGCCGGTCGGGGTTCATGTCCGATACGTGCAGGGCGTCGCCGTGCCCTATTCCCGTGGAATATAAACCCGTGCCATCGTGGTCTATGGCGGCTGCACCATAGGTTATCTCATCGAAGCCATCGCCGTCCACGTCGGCAATGCTCAGGCTGTGCGCCCCTTGGCCCCGATAAGCGTTATAGGTATCATTGGCATTGCCCAAGGTATCGAAATTGGTGTCGAATACCCAGCGTCGGCTCAGTTGCGTACCGTTCCAATCCCATGCGGTGACGACGGCCCTGGTGTAATACCCCCTTGACATTATCAAACTTGGATGCACCCCGTCCAGGTAGGCAACGCCCGCCAGAAAACGGTCTATCCTATTTCCGTAATTATCGCCCCAGATGGTGTTTATCTGTGCGGTAGTGGGCGTGTCGCCATATACGGGATGCCGCCTTGGCCAAAAGGTGACACTATTCATCGCTGCGCCGGTTTCGCCATTGAAAATGGTCAACCATTCGGGTCCTTTCAAGATGCGCCCGCTGGTGTTCCTGTAATCTATTACCGAGTCGCCGATTACCATACCATTGCCGTCCCTGGTACCGTCCGCTGTCCGGCAGGCCACTTCCGCCTTGCCGTCGCAGTCGAGGTCGTAGGCAATGAATTGTGTGTAATGGGCACCCGCCCGAATATTTTTGCCCAAGTCTATCCGCCACATCAGCGTACCGTCCAATTTGTAGGCATCCAGCAGCACGTTGCCCGTATAGCCCGATTCCGAGTTGTCGTGGGCGTTGGACGGGTTCCATTTCAGGATTATTTCATACACCCCGTCGCCGTCCAAATCGGCTACCGAACAGTCGTTGATGCTATATGTATAGGTTTCGTTGGAGGGCGAGGTGCCGCCCTGCGGCCTCTGTACCGGTATTTCCTTGAAATTATTTTCCCAAACCAATGCCGTATCGGCCGAATAGTAGGATTCGTTGCCGTTCAATATCCTGCGCACCACATAGGTGTCGCTGGTGCTGCCTTGGCTGTCTATGTAGTTGGTGGCGCCGGTTATGGGTTGGGCGTTGATGACGTTGCCGTTCCTCAATATGTTGAAGGAAACATTGCCGGTGTCGGTACCTAAGAAACGCCAACTCAGGAAAACCGTGTTGCTGTCCGTCTTGACGGCCACCAGCGAACGGGTAAGGTATTCCATCTTGCGTTGCGCCGCGGCGTTATAAACCACGCAAGCATTAATTGCAATGAGCATCAATACCCTCAAAATGCTCATTTTTCCCTTGGCGATTTCAATAAAATGTTTGGTAGATTTTGGTACCATAGCGTTTGTTTCATTTTACCCAAAAATAAGGAAGTACACACTTTGTTGATTAAAATTAACCCAACAAACCCGACAATAAATACGCAATCGTTCCCGAAAAGGATGCCGATGTTGGAAGTTGCCGCGTCGGCCGGGAAAAGGTTTCCAGAAAAAAACCGGACTCTGTTGACGAATCCGGTCGTAACATTATGGACACACTACATGGGCCAACAACGGCACAAATTATTGGCGGCGGCGTGTCCGTCCAGAAAGCTAAAGGTGCTTGGCTATATCTGCTGCATCTATGGCATGGTGCGAAGAGGAATAGACGGCTTTTTTGTCTTTCAGGACAATGATTTGCGGCGATTGGTGGGTAACTTGTAGTTCTTGGGCTATCAACTGCGATACGGCACGAAAAGACAACAAATCCAAATAATTGAACGCCGCTTTTCCTGCTATTTTATCATATCCTTCTTCCAACCGGGCTTTGGCGTGGGCGCTTATGCCGCAAGTGGTGCTGTCTTTAAAAATTACCTGCGGTTGGGTTACGGAATCTTCGATTATTTTATAAAAATCGGCTGCCGAACCAATGTTTTTCCACTGTTTCATCTGTCATTATTTATGGTTGTTCACCATGCAAATTTACCGACATGAAACGGAAAAGCAAATGGTGTGGGCAATAGCGCAACACGTAAAACAGCCTTGCCGAACCTTGGTCAATTATTGGCCTGTCTTGGGTGCAAAGATGCAAGTAAGGCAATCACGCCGGGCGCGTTTCCCCTAAACATTTTCTATCACCCTATGCTTGTCGCTGCCCAAGTACTTTTGGCGTATCACGTCCTGAACCGGCACCCCCTGCAGCTTGCTTTCCAACCAAGAGGTGATGTCCAAATAAGAAAAGGCACGGGTCTCGAACTTGTCGCCGCTATGGCTCCTCAGCTTTTGCAACAAGGTTTGCAAGGCGTTGCGGCCGGCTACTTGCTGCGTGCGCAATTGTTGTTTCAAAAAAGAAAACACCTCTTCCTCCACCACGCTGAGGCTGGCCATGCGTGCCATCATTTTATACACCGACCGCGAAAGATATTCGAGCAAATCGTAATTGCCCAATTCGTAGTGCGCTATGAGGTGCAAGAGCCGCGCATAGCATTGCAAATCCAAACGCAAGTCGGTTTTCCAGTTTATGATTTTGTTCAGGTATCCTATGGCCATTTCATTGTCGCCGCTGCCAAAGTACAAACACGCTATCTTGTAATGGAATATCAAGGTACGGTGCACGTCGAAATGCAATCTGTAGCGCAACAATTGTTCCTCTATGAACGGCACCAGTTGCAAACCTTCGCTAAACGTGCCTTCCAGGAAATGCCTGTTTATCTTGGCCGTATATAAATAAATGAACGAGGGCACACCGAAGCCTTCATTTTTCCGAACCGCATCGCAGGCATCGAACAGTTCCATGTCGTGTATGGTCTCGCTCAGCCTACGTGCATTGCGCAGGTAAAAATGCGCCGTAGCAAGGTTGTGCAAGCCTTTGATGTAATGCGACACCTCTACCTGCTTCATTTGCGGGTTGCGGTCAAACAGGGCTACCCAGTTGTTGACATGTTTGTAATATTTAAAGAAATCCTGCAAGATAAACTTCAGCCAACAATAGCTTTGGTGGTAATACAGCTCCTGGTAAAAGCCATGCAACTGCTCGCCGCCCGCGGGAAAATTATCGTCAAAAAACGTTCTCAACTGTTGCGCGTCTTCTTCGTTGCGCGCGTGGCCGTGCGTTATGTACCAACTGTACAATTGCAGGGAAAGATTGGACAAACCATTTACTATGGTCAATTGCTTGCGCACTTCGTTGGCCGCCGATGCCAGCTCTTCGGCCCTGCCCTGCATACTGCGGGTTATGTGCAAGCCTTCTATGTCTTTTTCAAATGCCAGGACTTGCTGCAAATAGCTTAACTGGTGGTAGCTCCCGGCAAAATCCTTGAGTTTGTCGAGCATGCGCAAACTCTGCACGTACAAGCCCTTGCCGTAAAGTATGCGGGCAAAATCCATCATTTCGTGCATCTTGCCTTCTATGTCGGTATCGTCGCGGAGCAAGCGCAAGCTGGACAAAATATCGTTGGTAAGCCTTGCCTTGATGTTCAACAACTGCTGCTTGGGCATATTGCCCAACTTGTGCAATATTTTTTCTTCGTCATAGTGTTGCATCTTGTCCATTATGTCGAAAAGCGTAACCGTGCGCAGCCCTTCCCGCCGCGAATTGCGGGTCACGTACAGCTTGAAATTCTTCTTTTCCGTCTTGGAAAGCGACTGTATCAGCAACAATAAAGAGTCCGAAGGCTTGTTAAACATGGTATTGAAAATTCTTTGAAACCCTTTACGGTAAGTATTTCCAGCATAAAGATACCACTTTAAAAGTGATTTGGGTCGAGAAAAATAGTTTTGCCGGACGCAGCGCGACCAAATACATTTACAAACCTTTTGGTGTTATAAACGAAACAACGCAGGGGAAACAATTCATCAGTCGGGAGATTGAGAAGAAAAAAGCAAACAACTATGTCGGAAAGAAAAGTCTTGATATTCGATACCACCCTGCGCGACGGAGAGCAAGTGCCCGGTTGCAAGTTGAACACCAAGGAAAAGATAGGGATAGCCTTGCAATTGGAAGCATTGGGCGTGGACATAATGGAGGTAGGCTTCCCCATATCCTCGCCCGGCGATTTCGAAAGCGTAGCGCAAATAGCCGCAATAATCAAAAACGCCACCGTATGCGCCCTGAGCCGAGCGGTACAAAAGGATATAGAAGTGGCCGCGGCCGCGGTAAAAAATGCGGCCCGTCCGCGTATCCATACCGGCATAGGCACATCCGACAGCCACATTGTTTCCAAATTCAAGTCGAACAGGGAAGATGTATTGGCCAGGGCGGTGCAATGCGTGAAATGGGCGCGCAATTATACCGACGACGTAGAGTTTTATGCCGAAGATGCGGGCCGCACCGACAATGACTATCTGGCAAAAGTAATAGAAGCCGTAATAGCCGCCGGGGCCGCCACCGTCAATATTCCCGACACAACGGGTTATTGCCTTCCGCACCAATACGGCGAAAAGATTGCCTACCTGAAAAACCATGTCCCCAATATCGACAAAGCGGTAATAGCTACCCATTGCCACAACGATTTGGGACTGGCCACCGCCAACAGTATTTCGGGCGTTATCAACGGTGCGGGCCAAATAGAATGTACCATAAACGGCATAGGCGAACGCGCCGGCAATGCGGCTCTGGAAGAGGTAGTAATGGTGATGCAGCAGCACAAGCACTTGGGGCTATATACCCACGTCAACGCAAGGCTACTGAACCCCATCAGTTCGTTCGTATCGGAAACCATGCGCATGGCCGTGCAACCCAACAAGGCCATAGTGGGCGCCAATGCTTTTGCACATTCTTCGGGCATACACCAAGACGGCTTTTTGAAAGATGCCGCCACCTACGAAATAATAGCCCCCGAAGAAGTGGGCGCCTTGGGGTCGCAAATAGTGCTTACCGCACGCAGCGGCCGTTCGGCATTGGCCTACCGTATGTTGAAATTGGGCTACGGCTACGACCGCGACGGCATTGACGTACTCTACGAAAGATTTTTGGAAGTGGCCGACAATAAAAAAGAAATAACCGACGAAGACCTGCACCAACTGGCAGAAATGGTGGTAGCATGATGCAGGATTTAATTTTTGAAGAAGCACCAAATATGGGAAAGACACTATTTGAGAAAATCTGGGAAAAACACATTGTCAAGTCCATGGACAATGGGCCTTCGGTATTGTATATCGACAGGCATTTCATACACGAAGTCACCTCCCCGCAAGCATTCCAATCGTTGGAGCAACGCGGTGTGCCGGTATTTAGGCCAAAGCAGGTAATAGCCACTGCCGACCATAATATTCCTACCGAAAACCAACATTTGCCTATCAAGGACCAATTGTCGGCCACGCAGGTAAAACAACTGATAGGGAATTGCCGCAAACACGGGATAGAACTCTATGGCATTGGCCATCCATTCAACGGAATAGTACACGTCATAGGCCCGGAACTGGGCATTACCCAACCCGGCATGACCATGGTATGCGGCGATAGCCACACCAGCACACACGGTGCATTTGGCAGCATAGCCTTTGGCATTGGCACCAGCGAAGTGGAAATGGTATTGGCTACGCAATGCCTCTTGCAATCCAAGCCCAAGCTGATGCGCATCAACATCAACGGTACATTGAAAAATGGCGTACTGTCCAAAGACATCATACTCTATATTATTTCCAAGCTGTCGGCCAACGGAGCTACCGGCTATTTTGTGGAGTTTGCCGGCAGCACCATACGCGGCCTGTCCATGGAATCGCGCATGACCATTTGCAACATGAGCATAGAAATGGGTGCCCGTGGCGGCCTGATAGCCCCCGACGAAACCACCTATGCCTATATAAAAGGCAGGCAATATGCCCCCCGGAACTTTGCCGAAAAAGTAGCCGAATGGCGAAAACTTTACAGTGATACCGATGCAATGTTCGACAAGGAAATAGATATAGATGCCGCCACCATTCCGCCCATGATTACCTATGGCACCAATCCCGGAATGGGCATAGGCGTAGATGCCCGCATACCAACCCTGCAAGACATAGAACCGAACGAACAAGCCGGTTATGCCAATGCCCTGAAGTATATGGGCCTCAAAGACGGCAACCGCATAAAAGGTACTAAAGTAGATTATGTATTCATCGGCAGTTGCACCAATTCGCGCATTGAAGACCTGCGTGTGGTGGCCAATTTTGTAAAAGGCAAAAAAAAGGCCGAAGACGTAGAGGTGTGGATAGTGCCGGGCAGCAAGCAAGTGGAAAAGCAAGCCAAAGAAGAAGGATTGGACATAATACTGGAAGAAGCGGGCTTTCGTATGCGCCAACCGGGGTGCAGCGCATGCCTGGCCATGAACGAAGACAAAATACCTGCCGGAAAATACTGCGTTTCTACCTCCAACAGGAACTTTGAAGGCAGGCAGGGCGTAAACGCCAGAACCATGTTGGCCAGTCCGCTCACGGCGGCGGCAGCGGCCATAGCAGGTGCAGTAGCCGATGCACGGGAATTGATTTGATTATTTGAAAACTTATCATGAGCAAACACAAATTGACACACGTAGCCGGCACGGCAGTACCCTTGCCAATGGAAAACATAGATACCGACCAGATAATACCGGCACGTTTCCTGAAAGCCACCGACCGCATCGGTTTTGGCAAGAACCTATTCAGGGATTGGCGTTACGACAGCAACGACCAACCGATAGAAGGTTTTGTATTGAACAACCCAACTTACGGCGGCAGCATATTGGTGGCCGGTAAAAATTTTGGTTGTGGCAGCAGCCGCGAACATGCCGCTTGGGCCATCAAAGATTATGGGTTCGACGTAGTGGTGAGCAGCTTTTTTGCAGACATCTTCCGCAATAACGCGCTGAACAATTTCTTGCTGCCCGTACAAGTAAGCGAATCGTTTTTGACTACGCTTTTCGAGGCCGTAAAATCAAATCCAAAGTTGACCGTAGAGGTAGATGTGGCAGCCCAAACAATAGCCATACCGGATATGGAAACGGCAGAGCATTTTGACATAAGCGAATACAAAAAGAATTGCTTGCTGAACGGTTTCGACGATATAGATTACCTTTTGAGCATAAAACCGGAAATAGAACAATTTGAACAAGCCGGCGCATAAACGAAAAGTATAAATTTAAGTATGAAAAAGAAAATAACGGTAATCGAAGGCGACGGCATAGGCCCGGAGGTAACGCAACAAGCCATAGTGGTGCTGAACGCCGTGGCGCAAACCCGGGGCCATGAATTTGAGTACGATTATTGCATGATGGGCGCTTGCGCCATAGAGGCCACCGGCGAACCCCTGCCCGATGCCACTATCGAAAGTTGCAACAAGGCCGATGCCGTATTGCTCGGCGCCATAGGCCACCCAAAATACGACAACAATCCATCGGCCAAGGTACGCCCGGAGCAAGGCTTGTTGAAATTACGCAAGTCGCTGCAATTATTTGCCAATATTCGTCCGGTAAATATTTTTCCGGCACTGGGTCATTTGTCGCCCTTGAAAGAGGAAAAGCTGCGCCATGTTGACTTCATCATTTTCCGCGAGTTGACGGGGGGCATTTATTTTGGCGAGAAAAAAGTGGACGAAGCCAAGACGCTTGCCAGCGACCTCTGCACTTACAGCAAGGAGGAAATAGAGCGTGTAGCCAAGCTGGCTTTTGAATACGCGCAAATCCGCAACAAACGATTGACCCTTGTGGACAAGGCCAATGTATTGGAAACATCGAGGCTATGGCGACACGTAGTGCGCGGCATGGAGGCGCAATATCCCGATGTGAAAGTTGACTACATGTTCGTGGACAATGCGGCCATGCAATTGCTCGTCAACCCCAAACAATTCGACGTGTTGCTTACCGAAAACATGTTTGGCGACATACTGAGCGACGAAGCAAGTGTATTGAGCGGGTCTTTGGGTTTGTTGCCTTCGTCTTCCATAGGAACCGGCACCGCATTGTTTGAACCCATACATGGGTCGTACCCGCAGGCCGCGGGCAAAAACATAGCCAACCCCGTAGGCTCCATACTTTCGTCCGCCATGATGCTCGACCATTTCGGGCTTCACGAAGAAGCCAATGCCGTGAAAGAGGCCGTTCGTTGGGCCATCCAATCAGGCTATGTAACGCAAGACATCAATGCCATGCACCATTACACCACCACGCAGGTGGGCATGGTAGTGGCCGACCACGTAACGGGAATCAAGGTGAGCAAATACACCTCCCAAAACCAAGAATTAGGCCAATCGACCATCATATAAATCGGGGAAAACAGCAAAGGTTATGACGGCTGTATTCAGGGGCACGTTCATTGTCGCCATTGGGCACCTGCGACGGTGATGGTACTGCATACCCGCCTCATGTTCGCCAGCAACCAAAGGGCTTTTTCATAAAAAACAACTAACAAACAGCAATATCTGGCAGTGAAGATCAATAAATATTCGTCGGTATTGACGCAAGACAAAACACAACCTGCGGCGCAGGCCATGCTATACGGCATAGGCCTTACCGATGCGGACATGGACAAAGCACAGGTAGGCATAGCCAGCATGGGTTACGATGGCAATACCTGCAACATGCACCTGAACGAACTTGCTGCGATAGTGAAAAAAGGCGTTTGGGAAAATGGTTTGGTCGGCTTGACCTTCCACACCATAGGCGTGAGCGACGGCATGAGCAACGGCACACCCGGCATGCGCTATTCGTTGGTGAGCCGCGACGTGATAGCCGACAGCATAGAAACAGTATGTGGCGGCCAATATTACGACGGCCTGATAACCATACCCGGCTGCGACAAAAATATGCCCGGCTCCATAATAGCCATGGGCAGGCTCAACCGGCCATCCATAATGGTGTATGGCGGCACCATAGCACCCGGTCATTACAAGGACGAAGAGTTGAACATAGTTTCGGCTTTTGAGGCTTTGGGCAAAAAAATAGCGGGCGATTTGAGCGATGAAGATTTCAGGGGCATCATCAAGCATACTTGCCCCGGTGCGGGCGCATGTGGCGGCATGTACACGGCCAATACCATGGCATCGGCCATCGAGGCTTTGGGCATGAGCCTACCCTACTCTTCGTCCAACCCTGCCATAAGCAAAGACAAAAAAGCGGAATGTTTGGAGGCCGGGAGCTACATCAAAATTCTTTTGGAGAAAGATATAAAACCCACCGACATCATGACCCGCAAGGCATTTGAAAACGCACTGAGGGTCATCATCGTACTTGGCGGCAGCACCAATGCCGTATTGCATTTTATAGCCATCGGCAAAAGCGTAGGCGTGGAAATAACACAAGACGACTTTCAACGCATGAGCGACGTAACGCCTATGCTTGCCGATTTTAAACCATCGGGCAAATACCTGATGCAAGACCTTCACCAATATGGCGGCATACCTGCCGTAATGAAATACTTGCTGAATGAAGGTTTGCTGCATGGCGATTGCCTGACCGTTACCGGAAAAACGGTAGCCGAAAACCTGGCAAACGTGACTTCTGTCATGGAAACCGAACAAAAAATCATTCATCCGTTAAATGCCCCTATCAAAGCTACCGGGCATCTGCGCATCTTGTACGGCAACCTTGCCCAAGGCGGCAGCGTAGCCAAGATTACGGGCAAGGAAGGAGAACGCTTCGAAGGCCCGGCACGAGTATTCGACGGAGAATTTGATTTGATAAAAGGCATACAAAACGGCAGGGTACAACATGGCGACGTAATCGTAATAAAAAACGAAGGCCCCAAGGGCGCACCGGGTATGCCGGAAATGCTGAAACCAACATCGGCCTTGATGGGAGCGGGTTTCGGCAAGACGGTGGCACTGATTACCGATGGCAGGTTTAGCGGCGGCACACATGGATTTGTGGTAGGCCACATAACACCCGAAGCCTACGAGGGCGGCCTGATAGCCTTGGTAGCGGACAACGACATAATAGAGATTGACGCAATCAACAATACCTTGAATTTAAAAGTGGACGAGGCCGAAATAGCGAGGCGCGAAGCAGCCTATCAACAACCCCAGTTGAAAGTAAGCAAAGGCGTACTGTACAAATATGCCAAAACCGTATCGAGCGCGGCGGAAGGCTGCGTAACCGATCAATTTTAAATAAAAATACTCATCCTTAAATCAAGAGCGGAATGATGAACGAAACACTTGCCTTGGAAAAGGAACAAACCAAGATACCTGCAACACGGCAGTTGAGCGGCGGGGCCGTGGTACTGGAGGCGTTACTGGCCGAAGGGACAGATACCGTGTTTGGCTATCCCGGTGGTGCCATCATGCCCATTTACGATGCCCTGTACGATTATACCGACAAACTGAAACACATATTGGTGCGCCACGAGCAAGGCGGCATACATGCGGCGCAGGGCTATGCGCGGGCATCGGGCAAAACCGGCGTAGTATTTGCCACCAGCGGCCCGGGAGCTACCAATTTAGTTACCGGCCTGGCCGATGCCATGATCGACAGCACGCCCTTGGTTTGCATTACCGGACAAGTATTTGCCCATTTATTGGGTACCGATGCCTTTCAGGAAACCGACGTAATCAATATTACCACACCCGTTACCAAATGGAACGTACAAGTAACCGATGCGTCCGAAATTGAAGGTGCCTTGGCCAAAGCATTTTTCATAGCCCGAACAGGCCGCCCCGGCCCCGTATTGGTGGACATTACCAAGAACGCACAGATACAATTGACCGAATTTCGGCAATACGTTCCCTGCAATCATATACGCAGCTACCGCCCCAAACCAATTGTACGCAAAGAATATATAGAACAAGCTGCCGCATTAATCAACCATGCGCAAAAACCCTTTGTCGTATTTGGCCAAGGTGTAATATTGGGCAAGGCAGAACAAGAGTTCCGGGCATTTATAGAAAAGACGGGCATACCCGCAGCGTGGACCATAATGGGGCTTGGCGCCTTGCCTACCGGCCATGAACTGAACGTGGGTATGCTGGGAATGCACGGCAATTATGCGCCCAACATCATGACCAACGAATGTGATGTATTGATAGCCATTGGTATGCGTTTCGACGACAGGGTTACGGGCCGGCTGGACAAATATGCACCGCAGGCCAAGGTAATACACCTTGACATAGACCCTTCGGAGATTGACAAAAATGTAAAAACAACCGTACCCGTATGGGGCGACTGCAAAGAAACATTGCCTATGTTGACAGACCTGTTGACGGAAAGAAAGCACGAAACTTGGCTAAAGGCGTTCCGTGACTTGGAACAGACAGAGCGGGAAACATTGATAATAGGCGAACTGTACCCCGACCAAGGCGAAATAACGATGGGCGAAGTACTGCGCACGCTGAATGAACTTACCAAAGGCGAAGCCATAATAGTAAGCGACGTGGGCCAACATCAAATGGTAGCTTGCAGGTATGCACAGTTTCAGGACAGTAGGTGCAACATAACATCGGGAGGTTTGGGCACCATGGGTTTTGGGCTGCCCGCCGCCATAGGCGCGTGTTTTGGCAATCCCCGCAAAACGGTGGTGGCCATAGTAGGCGACGGCGGCATACAAATGACCATTCAGGAGCTGGGTACTATCATGCAGTTCAAAGTGCCGGTGAAACTGCTGATACTCAACAATCGTTTTTTGGGCATGGTGCGCCAATGGCAGGAATTGTTCAACGACCGCCGCTACTCGTTCGTGGACATTACCAGTCCCGATTACGTGACGGTGGCCAAGGGTTACGGCATTAAAGGGAAAAACGTAACCGACAGAAGCAAGCTGAAAGATAGCCTCAAGGAAATGCTGGAACATGAAGGCAGCTATCTGCTGGAAGTGTTTACAGGCAAGGAAAACAATGTGTTCCCGATGGTGCCGCAGGGTTGCAGCGTGAGCGAGATAAGGTTGAAGTGAGTGGGCAATTTAGGGTAGGCTGTTGGCAAATTACAGTTGGCAATTGGTAATCGGCAAAGGGGAAAACAATGTGAAGGTTGCGCCCCGTAGGGGCGCAACCAATAAGGTTCATTGAAGAAAATAGACGGTCGTTGGCCCAAACACCCCCCTACGATGCAACGGCAGAAATTGCCCCGTAGGGGCAATAGGTTGGTAGTAGTAGCGGGAAGGAAAACAACACGAGCAGCGCGCCCCGTAGGGGCGCAACAAATGGGAAAACAGAGAAACTAAAAACCAGTAGCAATGCCACTACAAACAGCACGAACATGAGCGAAAAACAAGAATATACCATAACCCTGTACACCGAAAACCAAGTGGGCTTGCTGAACAGGGTGCTGATTATTTTTTCGAGGAGAAAAATAAATGTGGAAAGCCTGAGTGCGGCACCTTCCGAATCGCCGGGAGTGCATCGCTTAACCATTGTGATTACCGAAGCGGAAGAAACGGTGCGCAAAATATGCACCCAGTTAGAAAAGCAAATAGAAGTATTGAAGGCTTACTACAGCAGCAACGATGAGATTGTGTGGCAGGAAATGGCCTTGTACAAAGTGGCCACCAGCGAAGTAGCCGAAAAGGTGCAGGTAGAACGCCTGTTGCGCCAACATGGCGCAAGGGCTGTGGTGATACGCCACGACTATACCGTATTTGAAACCGTCGGCCACCGGGAAGAAATAGATGCGCTTACGGAAGCGTTGCAGCCGCATGGCCTCATAGAATTTGTACGAAGCGCGCGGGTGGCCATTATCAAGGCCAGCGCGGGTTTCCATAAGTTACTTACGGAGTTTGAACAAAGAGAACCGGCAGAAGATGTGGCCGAAAACGAATACCTCAACCAAGGCGCAAATATTTTTACCGTTTAAAAAATCATCATTTTCATAAAAATAAAACAGCGATTAAAATGGCAACATTAAATTTTGGAGGCGTTGAAGAAAACGTCGTTACGCGCGAAGAATTTCCATTGGAAAAAGCCCAAGAGGTATTGAAAGAAGAGGTGGTGGCCGTAATAGGTTATGGCGTACAAGGACCCGGCCAGGCATTGAACCAAAAGGACAATGGCACAAACGTGATAGTGGGCCAGCGCAAAGACTCCGCTACATGGGACAAGGCCGTGGCCGATGGTTTTGTACCGGGCGAAACCTTGTTTGAAATAGAGGAAGCCTTGCAGCGCGGCACCATTATCTGTTACTTGTTAAGCGATGCGGCACAAATAGAGTTGTGGCCTACCGTTCAAAAACATTTAACCCCGGGCAAGGCGCTTTACTTCTCGCATGGCTTCGGCATTACTTTCAACGAACAAACCGGCATAGTGCCGCCGGCAGGGGTAGATGTATTTTTGGTAGCGCCCAAAGGTTCGGGCACTTCGCTTCGCCGCATGTTCTTGCAAGGCCGCGGGCTGAACAGCAGCTACGCCATATATCAAGACGCCACGGGCAAGGCATTTGAACGTGTGATAGCCTTGGGCATAGCCGTGGGCAGCGGTTATTTGTTTGAAACAGATTTCAAGAAAGAGGTGTACAGCGACCTTACCGGCGAGCGCGGCACCTTGATGGGGGCCATACAGGGCATATTTGCCGCACAATACGATGTATTGCGCGCAAAAGGCCATAGCCCTTCGGAGGCATTTAACGAAACGGTGGAAGAACTTACCCAATCGCTGATGCCGCTGGTAGCCGAAAACGGCATGGACTGGATGTATGCCAATTGCAGCACCACGGCGCAACGTGGGGCCTTGGATTGGTGGAAAAAATTTCGCGATGCCACGGCACCCGTATTCAAGGAGTTGTATGAAAGCGTGGAAACGGGCAAAGAATCGCAACGCAGCATAGACAGCAACAGCCAGCCCGACTACCGGGCCAAACTGCAAGAAGAGTTAAAAGAATTGCGCGAAAGCGAAATGTGGCAAGCCGGCAAAACAGTACGCAGCCTAAGGCCCGAAAATGCCAAGGTAGAAGAAGGGGCGAATGTGTAAACCTGCCGCCAATCTTGGGTGAAACAACGATGCCTTTGGAAGCGAATCCAAAGGCATTGGTACTTTACGAGAACAATATAATTAAATCGTAATGTTTTTAAAAAATGATTTGGAGGTGTCATTCTGAACGAAACGAAGTGCAGTGAAGAATCTCAGAGATTCCTCCTGTCGTCGGAATGACATTTTAAACAGGCTCTAAGTGTCATTGCTCCTTACGCAAGCGGGCGAGAACCGGCAATAAATACCAACGTGCGTGACCAATGCTGCTTATGTTTTTTCTTCCTGTTGTTTTTTGAAATACTGCATCCCTGCCTTTATGTCGGCAAAGCTAAAACCTTCTCCCAGTGAGGCTTTCAAGGCACCGCTCAGGGCATCGGGGGTTTGTTTCAAGGCTGCCAATATTTTTTCCAATTTGTCTATTGTCATCAATCGCAGCGGGTCTATTTCGCCCGTGTAAACAAAATCGGCCAGGTGTCCTTCTATGGTGCTTGCCGCAAAATTACGTGCCGCGGCTATTTCGTCTATCGCCATGCCTTCGTTGAACATGCGCAGCGATATGCGTTTCGATTCGCCAACGGGTGCTTTGGTGGCCGATGCCTCCGACGTTTGTTGCACTACAATGGGGGCGTGCAAATTATCTACCCTTTGCATCAATTGCTCGCGGCTCAGGTCATTGGCCAAGGCATCGGTAATGGTTACGGCCTGCTGCACTTGGTGGTATTTCCGTTCAAAGGTCGTAAGTATTTCCTTTAGCTCTTGTACATACTTCTTGGTGCGCTGCTTCGCCTGTTGCTCCTTTATGTGCGCCTTCAACTTGTCTATTGCCTGCTGTTGCAGCTCCGTGCCAAACCAACCCACGGCCGCCATGGTGCGTTCGTGTATTGGGCCGTAAGTGCCTTTTCCTTTATGCAATTGTTCCTGCAGCCAATTGCGGAACTTCAAGGCTGTTTGTTCTTGTTGTTGCAGGTGCACCAACATGTTTTGCGCCCAAGGCACTATTTCGTACACGTCGGGCAGGGCGCGGCCACCGTAACTGTTCACCATCAGTTGCCATTCGTCGGTTAGCTTTCGCCAGTCAAAAGTTTTCACCAAAGAGCGTTCGGCAAATATCATTTGCGCATCGGCCAAAAGGGTGTTTATCTTTTCCTGCGGTTCTTCCCGTGCCGCAAATGCAAGGATGCGCTCATCGGTCACGATGCTGGCCGGGGTTATTTTGGACCGAAGCACCAAGCCGTCCAAATTCGTGAGCCTGCTAAGGGCCACATATACTTGGCCGGGCGCAAAAGATTGCCCCGCGTCCACTATGGCTTTTTCAAAGGTTAGCCCCTGGCTTTTGTGTATGGTTACGGCCCAGGCCAACCTTATGGGGAACTGGCTGAAGGTACCCAGCTCTTCCTCTTTCACCTCGTCGCTTTCTTGGTCGTAGCGGTAACGGATGTTGCGCCATGTTTCCGGTTCCAAGGGCAACAGGTCTTTTTCGCCAGGGAAAGAAATCAGTATTTTTTTGTCCTGCGGGTCTATCCTTTCCACCATGCCTATTCTACCATTGTAAAATCTCCTTGCTTCGCCCTTGTCGTTTTTGATGAACATTATTTGCGCGCCTTCTTTCAGGTACAATATTTTATCTACCGGATAGGCATGTTCCGGAAATTCGCTGGACACCCTGGCTTCCAGTTTGTGCAAGGTGGCCGGCAACCTGTCCAATGCTTGCTGGTTTATGGTGTCGGCCTTGTGGTTGTGGCTGGTAAGGGTTATGTAGCCCTCTTGATGCGAAGGCGTGAAATAGGGTTGGTAGTTTTGTTCCAACCGAGCCAGGTCGTCTTCCGTGCAGCGATTGTTGCGCACATTGTTCAGGATAGCAATAAATTCATCGTCGCGCTGGCGGTATATTTTTTTCAGTTCCAAATGGACGGGCTGGGCGGCCTGCACCGCCGGTGCGTCAAAGAAAAATTGGCCGGGGTAATACTCTTGCATCAATTCCATTTCGTTGTCGCGCACTACGGGCGGCAACTGAAACATATCGCCAATGAACAACAACTGCAAGCCGCCAAAAGGTTCTTCGTTCCGGCGCACGTGGCGCAACACCGTGTCCACGGCCTCTATCACATCGGCCCGCACCATGGATATTTCGTCTATAACCAACAAGTCCAAGCCACGTATCAAATCGAGCTTGGCCTTGTTGAACCTAAGCTTGGCCAGTAGTTGGTTGCGGTTGTACAGGTTTTGGTGTTCGCCGCCCCACACGGTGCGCATGGTAGGCAAATAAGTACCAAAAGGCAATTGGAAAAAAGAATGTATGGTAACGCCACCGGCATTGATGGCAGCCACGCCCGTGGGGGCCAATACGGCCATGCGTTTGTGGCAATGCTGGCGTATGTAACGCAAAAAAGTGGTCTTGCCGGTACCCGCCTTTCCGGTAAGGAAAAGGTGCTGGTCGGTTTGGGTAACGAAAGCCACCGCTTGTTCAAAAACAAGGTTGTCGGTATCGGTTTGCTGCATGGTAAAAACGCTGTACTGTTAATGTGGCTAAGGTACGCCATTAAGGCAAAAGGCTTGGAACTGCAAGAAACGTTTTCCCGTTTTGCGGCAAAACGTTTTTTACTATTCGGCCATGGCCCTATGTGGCCGGCATGCTTCTTCGGTCGCTAGGTCGAGATTATATTTGGTTGGGAAATAAAATTGTCGGGCTTGAAGAATGCCGCAAGAAATTCAAACTCGTCGTCGGTAAAGGGATGTTTTTGGTAAAAGACCAAATTATGCTTGCATAGCTTCCAGCAACACAAGGTTAGTTCACCCGGAATGTCCTCCTGCATCAGCAGGTCTTCAAAATCGTCATGTTCGTTTTCTTTTTTGTAAAACGGATTGTCGGCAAGCGGGAAAGCCCCGGCAAGGTTGTAAAACACCTCTATGCCGCCATGTTCGTTGAAAAAGACGAGGTAGTTTTCCGCATCGTCATCCACTTCTATTGGCTTGGATGCGGGTTCCCCTTTCCCTCCCGCCCGTTCGGCATTGAAATTGTTGACGTATCCGGCCATGAAGGGTTGCATGCCCCCATAATCCAAGAACTTCAGTATCCGGCCATTGTTATGTTTTAAAAAACTTTCTTTATGCAATTCCAAGGTGCTGGCCAATTCTTCTTTATTGAAAATACGGTCGTAGGTACGCTTTTCATTAACGTTGTTTTTCATCTCGGCAATCTTTGCTTCATGGCGGTATTTTTGGCTTATCAGCATACCGGAGAATGTCCATTGTCCTTGCCACTTTACCATGCCCATACGAGCAATATCCCCGGGCTTTACCTTGTCATATTGTTGCTGTCCAAGTCCGGACACGGCAAACAGTTGCCCACTTGCAAGGTGGCTGAACTTGTGTTGGTCGCCAACAAGCCCCACCAACTCGAAATGCCCCCACAACCTATCCGACATTTCCATGAAATCCTTGTAGTTGGGATGGTCGGTGCCCAAAAGAGTGGCGGCCAACACTTTGGCCGGAACATGCAACAACCTTGATTTGCTGGTGTGTAGCAGGTAGTCGCTGGCTTCGGGGAATCCCCTATAGGCAGCCTGCGGGTCTTCATCAATCAGTTTGCCTATTTCTTGCTCGAAGCGCCGGCCAATATCGAGCTTGAAAAGGTAAGTGCCGCGGCTTATTTGTTGCATGAACTTGCGTGCCACATAATAGTCGCTTGTTGGTTCCAGGGCCAAATCCTGTTGCATCACCACGCTTTCGGGCGCGGTTTCGTATTCATCCTCGAAAATGGCCATGATTTTTTCGGCCAATTCTCCCCAAAGCTCCTCGAATGGGTCAATGAAAATTTGGAAATCGGTACTTTTCAAAGAAACAAAATACCAGATAAGGAAGCGGACATCTGCCTGGTTTATCTCTTCCGGCATATATTTTTCGTCGATGGCGTAAAACGGAAGGCACTTGCCGTAACGTTGGAGGTGCAGCCCCGTAAAAACACGCCAAACGCCCAACCGGGCTATCACGTCGGCAAAATAAGCCGTGAGGAAGCATGCCAACTCTTTGTCTTCTTCATCTTCTAAGAAATAATAAATATCCTTTTCCTCATCGTCCGATTTGCACACTGTCCCCAGGGCCGCACATACTTTGTTGCAAATGCCCACGTAATAGGCATCCGTGGCATCGCCACGCTCCGATGGTTTAAATTCTACCCAATCGCTTAAATAAATAGGTTTCTTCTTGAACATTTCAATCGTTAATGTCTTCTTGAAATTATGAAAAACGGTACGCGCCGTAAAAATAGAAACGCGAAAGTAAAGATTAACAAAACGAGATGTTGGCATTTGTGGAAAAACGGCGGCACCCGGAACCGCCGCACAAATATTTATGGCCCCATGCCTTGGATTTGTTAAATGCTTTTTTATCTTTGGGGAATATCTGTAATTTTTTTGAACCGGTAATGAAGAAATATTTTACTACTTTATTGATTGCGGGCGGGCTAACAACCATTATAGCGGCCAGTTCCTGCACACGCGAGTTTACTTGCCAATGCGTTATATCCTACTCCGGCGCGCCGGGCTTGCCCGACACCACCATACGCGAGTATTCCATTACCGATACCAAAAAGAACGCACGCAGTGCCTGCCAAGCCAATAGCGGCACCTATGTGAAGGACGGTATCACCACCGTGGAAGATTGCGATTTGTTTTAACTTCAACAAACAGTATTTATCAGCCCCCAAAAAGCACCTCTCGTAAAGGTGCTTTTTAGTTTAATGAAAAATAAAAATAAATCGGCTATACTAAAATTTTAATGGAAGGCTTTAGCTACTGTTTACAATGAAGACCATACTTGCTTCTACCGTTTATAGGGGTTGGGGCTGATGTGTTCCCTCTAAAAGCAAATTAATGCTTCATTTTATTTCCATTAAAATTTTACTATAGCCTAAAAATCTAATGCCCAACCAAAATCCCGAACAAAGTGCCCGTGATGCCATCGACCAACAGTTGACGATGCCGAACTGAGGTATGTGTTCGTGGCCGGTATAGCCGCGGGACCAGCCGTTGCTATTCCAAAGAGCTTAACCCCGTGGCTGCTCGTAGCCATACCTTGTGCGGCACACGAAAGGATTCGCTCCACCAGCCACGCCTAATCTTTATTCTTTCCCTCGTGCGCAACCGGGCGGCTTTTTATAGTCTTTTGCTTGCTTGCAGGTCACCAAATGCCTTTCAGCGAAGTTATCTTTATGTTGGCCGTATTGGGGCTTGCGCCGCGGAACAGTACGGCATCAAAAGGTGCTTTCGCAAAAAACACATCGGTCATGGCCACGCTGCCCCCGTCGGCAAACAACTCCATGGCGGCCTTGTCCAACCATATTTCCATCTTGATGCGTTTGCCTTTCAACAGTCGCGGCGCCACGTGAACAGCCCCGAAGCCCGGTTCAAAATTGGTGATGCCCGCCTTGGTCCTGTTTATGTAAAAAATGTTCTTTTGCTTGTCGTAGCCAATTTGCAGGGTATCGCCCGTTTTGTTCAGCAGCAGTACCTCAAAAGATTCGTCCATGGCTTCTACCGCTATCCTTTTGCCCGACGGCTGCCCGGCTGCGGCAAGGGGGATGGTTTTGCCGCTTTCCACGGTTTGCGCGGTTGTGTTTCGCTCCAATATCTTCGTTTCCGTTACCGGCGCGGAACATAGCAAATAGCCATTATCGCCCTTGACCAGCGAGAAGGTACGCGGCAGGGTATTGGCGCCCCGCCAATTGGCGGTGGGCACTATGTTGGCATATTGCCAGTTGCTCATCCACCCTATCGTTATCCTCCTGTTGGCGGTATTGTCGTAGGTAACGCCCGCATAATTGTCTGTGCCGTAGTCCACCCACCTCGTAAGGGTATCGAAGGCGGCAAAGGTCTTGCCATTGAATGTTCCGGTAAAATATTGCGTGGCCGAACCGCCATTGGGGCCGCCGGGGTTGATGCTTACCAGCAACACCCAAATTTTTTTGCCGTTGCAATCAAGGGCAAAAAGGTCGGGACATTCCCATACGCCGCCGTGCGCGCCAACAGACTGGCCGAACTCGCTTTCCTTGCCCCACTGTTTAAGGTTTTTGCTCGAATAAAAAGTTATGCGGTCTTTGGTTGCCAGCGTCATTATCCATTTTTTGCCCGGCTGGTACCAGCTAACCTTGGGATCCCTGAAATCCTTGATGCCCGGATTTTTCAATACCGGGTTTTCACGGTACTTGTTCCAAGTACGGCCCTCGTCCACGCTCCAGGCTATGCTTTGGTTTTGGAAATCGCTCCTTCCGGCATGTTCGCCGCCCATATTGTGCTGCGTGTAAATGGCCACCAACGGAGGGTTGGCCGCCGTGCCAAAACCGGAGGAATTGTTTTTGTCAAGCACGATGCTGCCCGAAAATATATCGCCTATGCTGTCGGGGTACAAGGCAATGGGAAGTTCTTGCCAATGGAGCAAATCGGCACTTGTTGCATGGCCCCAGTGCATGGGGCCCCACACTATGCCTTCGGGGTAATATTGGAAAAACAGGTGGTACTTGCCCTTGTGGTACACCAATCCGTTGGGGTCGTTCATCCAATGGTATTTGGGCGAAAAGTGGAACTGGTTGCGGAATGGTTCGTTGTACGGCAAGGTGTCTTGCGCGCTAAGGGCGTTGATGCCCGCTGCCATTATTAAGGCCAACAAAAGTCGTGTCGGTTTCATATTTATCTCTAATGTTTGTTTATCGTGGGGCATGCGTTATGGGTTGCCTCGAAAGTTAGCATACGTTTTAAATCACTACCAAAAAACAATGCCAAATTAAGGCTTGGTTACCGTTATGTTTACGAAGGATGCCGTACTGTTATCCGCAAAAATACCCCATTTGGTATTACTTGCCTTATAGACCCGACTGCTTAAGGCTGCTTCATTGTTTACATAGACTACCAACATAGAATTTTCAATAACAATTTGAATATCGTAATTGGTATTTGGTATTTGGATGCAACGCCATCGGTACATCGTTATACGCAACTGTTGTTGTTGTAAGCAACGAGCGATTGGTTTTGTCAAGGCTAAAACGGTTTTGTGAGGGTACAAAGCGAAGGCTGTAAAAATTTTCATAACCATCGCAAGCCCCTATCATGAAACCAAAGTCTTTATTGCAACTGCTGTACGATACCGTAGCATTTATTTTGTGACGGGCAAGATCAATCGGGTCATAAATAATATTCGTTACATCAAAATCGGCGGGGCTCGACAATTGATATGAAAGCCCGCCACTCAAAGCAGTTACACTGCCCCACTGGCTGTTTTGTACCGGCGTGTAGGTGTTTGTTTCCATTAAACTTTTCAATGTATGTGGTATGGCAACAGCGAGGTCGCCATTTACCGCTCTCGCAAGTCTTGCGCGGCAGACTTGTGAGGATAATTCTTGATTTTCTAAATTATCACTTGCATCATTTTTTTGTTTCTCCAAAAGTATATAATTTAATGGGATAAAATAAAATCCGAGGCTTGAAAATTCGGTACTGATTTAAAATGTATGCTATAATAATAGCAGCGAGGCATTACCTTTGTTGCTCGTTATGAGCAAGATAACAATAAATTATCCTCACTGTCAGGGCATAAAGGTCAAAAAAAACGGCAAGAAACCGACAGGGAAACAAAATTTTGGCATTGTTAAACTAACGATACCTATACAGATATGTAGAGCCTACCTAAATTTATTTTTTCCTTATTTCCAACTTTGTAAACTTTTTAAAAGTTGACAAAGTTTCCGAAAAGGTATCTCTGATTAACAATGCCAACTAAACAAGAAATAGTATTCAATAAAGAAGTTCTTCCAAGTGGGGAATCACCTACGATTTGTGATTTCAATTATGATTGTATAATGGAAGTAGAAAATGAAAAATTAATCATTGCAAATATTCAATACATGTAATGTGTGTTGTCAATCCACATACTCCTCCAGCCACACTTCGGTAGTTACCAATTGCCACAACTTGCCCAAGGTATAAAAATGCTGCGGGCCGTCCGTCCATTGCTTAATGGTCTTGTTGTCGAATATGCCCCTGCTCATCAGTTTCTTTAGGTGCTCGTCCATATAATTGCGGACGGCCGGCAATTGGTGCCACCATTCGTCTATGGGCAGGTTGAAGCCTTTTTTGGGCATTTCCAAACTGCTTTTGGGTATCAATCCGGCAGCGGCAGCCCGCAACAGCGGTTTGTTTTGAATGCCATTGTAACGGATGTTGGTGGGCAACCCGGCCACCCATTCCACCAAGGTATGGTCCAGGTAGGGATAGCGCATTTCCACGCTGTGGCGCATGGCGCTCAGGTCATCGCGATATACGTGGTGCGAACCTACCGAATATTTCATTTCGTAATAGAACAATGCTTCGTAAATATCCTGAAACTGTTCTTCGTGCAAGGCTTCCATGGGTGAAAATGGCACGAATTTCTTTTTGTCTTCCGGCAACAATAGGTTACTTATTTGGTACGGACGCATGGCGGTCCTGCCATTGTTGAAATACTTAAAATAGTTGTCCACGCCCAGGTGATGCCTCACTTTGTTAGGTATGTTGCCTATGGGTGGTATTAAATGCCTGAAGGCTTGCAGGGGTTTAGTGCGCAGCCATTTGTCAATTTTAAGAAAATGTCCGTAGCCGCCAAACACTTCATCGGCACCATTGCCCGACAGCAGTACCTTGTAGCCTTTTTTACCCAAAAATTCTGACGGACTAAGCATTGCTTCCACCGAAATGTAGGGTTCTTCGTAATGGCGAAAATCGGCATCCATGCTGGACAACATTTGTTCGGGCTGCACCATTTGCACTATTTGTTCCATGCCCAGCTTTGCGGCCATGGCCTGCGCTTGCGGCAGTTCGTCCAAGCCCTTGCCGGTACCGTCTATGCCGAACGAATAGCATTTTAGTTGGTGGTTCAGCTCATGGCCGATGGCCGTAATGGTGGTGGAGTCTATGCCGCCGCTCATCATGGTAATGACCGGTACATCGGCCTGCAACTGCTGCTGCATGGACGTGTACATTCTATGCTTCAGCTCTTCGGCTGCATCTGCAAGCCGGTATTGCGTGCTTTGCGCCCCCATTGGCACGTTCCAGTACTGTACCTTTTTGGTTTCGAGCGTGCCGAGGTCTATTTCCAAATAATGGCCCGCTTCCAAATTGTACACATCCCGGAAACAAGTATGCGGCGCCGGCGACGACTGCATGTAGTAGTTGGCCCAAAGTCCCTGCTTGTTTACCGAGGCTTCCGCCCATTCGGCTTTCAGTATGGCTTTCATTTCCGAAGCCCAGGTTATGGTGTGTGCCGCTTGGTGATAAAACAAAGGTTTAATGCCTATCCTGTCGCGCACCAACCATACTTTGTTGGCCACGCCGTCGTAAATGGAGATGGCAAACATGCCGTTCAATCGCTGCAATATCCCCTTGCCCCAACACTCGTAACCCCTAAGTATTACCTCGGTATCGGTATGGCTGTTGAATTGATAGCCCAACTGTTCCAACTCTTGTTTTATGGAGCGGTAATTGTATATCTGGCCGTTGAAAGTAAGGCTTAGTTTCTTTTCGGCATTGGTCATGGGTTGGTGGCCGGCGGCGCTGAGGTCTATGATTGCCAACCTCCTGAAACCTTGCGCAAAACCAACCTTCAAATCGGGTGGCAATAAGGGTATTTTGTCTTTTACGCTTGCCACGGTATCGGTGCCCGCATAGCTTGCCGCCCCGTTGGACACGCAAAAATAGCCCTCGTCGTCGGGGCCGCGGTGCTTTATGGCATCATTCATCATTTGTATATTGCCAGCGGCTATATCGCCACGCTTGGTTACAAATCCGCAAATGCCGCACATCTATTTTACAGTTTTCTTTATTGAGATTTTTTTCGGTAAACTTTTTGTTTCACTATCATTTTTCAATCACCAACACCAGCCTCATGGCCCTTTTGCGGAAAATGGACAAAAATATTTTATCGACCATGGACCATAGGCCGAAGGGGAACGATTTCATCAAAAGATGCAACTGCAAATTTACCAAAACCTTGCTGTTGAAGATGCCCGTTACTTTACTGCGTACAAAATGGGGGGCCAATGCCGCTATTTTTTCTTGGGTAAAAGAATGGATATGCGCATTGTGCGGGGTAGGCTTGTTGCAATGAATGCACAAGGAATGTTGAATAGCTTCGTTGAAAGGCGTAGTGACAATCAAGGTGCCTCCCGGCTTCAAAGCCTTTACCAGCGCGGCTACGAACAATTCCGGGTCTTGTACGTGTTCTATTATTTCCGAAGCAACTATACAATCTATGCTGCCTTCTTTTATGGGTAGATGAAACACGTCGGCCACCAAGCCATAGTGATTGGCCGAGGGTACTATTTTTTGCGCCCTCACGGGATTGGTAGTGGAAATGTCCATGGAAATAACCGATTTCCCTTTTGGAATCATTGCCTTGGCCAGCCATGCGCCGCCACAACCCACATCCAGCACCAATTGCGCATTGCCGGGAACCTTGCGGAGGATTTGTTGGTGCAGCCTCCTGTTTTCTTCCTTATGGACGGGGTGCCAATCTTCAAAATAGTCGAACGACTTGGCATCTTGCTCGTAATGCTCCCGATAGTCGAAACCGGTAGCGGCCAATGCTGCGTTGGGGGGCAACAGTACGGGCACGCCCCCGATGGTGTCGAACGAATCTCCGGCACCTACCCAAGATTTATGTTCGGGCAGATAGGTTAAACCTTCGCCCGTCAAAGGATGCGCCAGTATATGGGTTAAAATATTGCTCATGTACCCGAATGCCAAAAATTAAAGATTTTTTGCCCGCAGAACCGATACGCCGCCACAGGCCACCCCGCCACCTTTTATTTTCTGCGACAGTACTACCATGAAAATGCCGGAATAAGGAGGGGCAAAGCTTTGGGAGAACTTATTGGAGCCGCCTTTTTTGCTTTTCACCGTTTTGTTGACCAATTCCTTCTTGTCCTTGTCGATGATGGTGACGTTGAATTGGTGAAATTGCTGCGGCACCACAAAATTTATTTCATAGGATCTGCCCTGTTCCATGTTCATGCTAATGGGGAAATAGGCACCGCTGGGCATCATCATGGTCTGGAATTGCAACAACTCAAAGCCCCGTTGCTGGAACGAAGAGCTTAAAGCCATTATCTCGGTGCCTACTTCGGAGTTGTTGCATGGCTGCAAAACCGGGGCTTTGGATTGGGAAAATGTACTGCCGTAAATCAGCAGTGCGGCACATAAGGCTAAAAATTTCTTTGTAGTCATACTTCTTCTGAATAGCGGTATTCAAATCCGTGCGAAAGTAGCCAAAATAATCTTTCCGCTTGGGTGCCGGGTTTTTGGGGTGCATTTAAAATTCTCATTTTATACTGCACGCCGGATAATTTTGTGCAATAAATTCCGCACAAGGGCGCAAAGGGACTAAGACACAAAGGTATTTGATTGCACATTTTTATGCGGCGTAGAGTATAATACACCGTGTCATTGCGAGGCACGAAGCAATCTCAAAGTAATGGTTACTATAGCATCGAACGGTTGCGCCTTTGGGTATGGTGGAGCAGGAGGGTAAACTTGTCATAAGCAACGCTGTTGGCAGGACACAAATATTGTTCTTCTTGTTTTTTTGTCTTTAAAAAATTGAGCGGATGTATGGCATAACGCCAAAAGGTTCGGGCTTTGCGTTCGTGGCGGTATAACCTTGACCGAAACGCCATAACGTTCAATTTGCACAAAGGTTCAATCGGTATTATTTGAATGGAACTACAAACCACCTTTTTTGTACATTTGGACGTTGGTGGCAACCACCAACATCGCATGTACAATATTCTGGCCGATTGGCTTCGTATCGACGGCAATGGAAAATTCGGCTTTCGTTCTTCGTATGAACTTTAGTGCTAAAAATCCGGTGCGGCATCTGTGCACCGCCCGCCTTATTTTGGTTTTACTGGTTTGTTGCACGGCTATGGCGGCGCGGGCGCAGGAAGTTTCGTCCCATGCCCAAACGCTGTACCGGCGGGCACTGGAATACCAGGGCAAACACGAATTGGACAAGGCCGAAAAATTTTTCAGGAAAAGTATGGCTGCCGACGAAACCCACATGGAGGCATATTTGGCCCTTGGCCAATTGTACAACGACCAATGTAAATATGCCGCCGCCGCCGATGTTTTTGGCAAGGCTGCCGGGGCCTGTACAACGTGCATGGCTTCGTTTGGGCTGCAGGTGGCGCAGGCATTGGTGCGTGTGGGCGATTATGCCAAAGCGGGGCAGGCACTGGGGGCTTGGGCGGCAGGGCAGAAGGGCAATGCCGCAGCCACTTCGGTGGAATACAAGAGGCTTTTGCGCAATATGCAATTTGCCAGGTATGCGCTTAACCTGCCACCTACCGACACCCCCGTAAACCTGGGGGCGCGCATCAACACGCAGTATGACGAGTATTTTCCCTCTATCAGTCGCGACGACAGCACTTTGGTGTTTACCCATAGGACAAATGGCGTGGACGAAGATTTTTATGAAGCACATAGGGACAGTTGCGGCGGCTGGTTCGTAGCCCGCGACATGGGCAGCCCGCCCAATTCCACCCTGCACGAGGGTGCCCAAATGGTTTCGGCCGATGGGCATTATTTGTTTTTTATGCGTTGCGGCAACAGGAGCGAGAACGGATGGGATGCCGGTGGCTGCGATTTGTTTTTTTCCTGCACCGAACCCGATGGCTGGTCGGTGGCGGTACCCTTTGGCGGCACTATCAATTCGCCGGGCTTCGAGGGTATGCCCAGCCTTTCGAGCGACAACAGGGTATTGTATTTTTCGAGCGACAGGGAGGGCGGTTATGGCGGGAAGGATATTTGGTTCAGCCGCTTTCAGGACGGATTGTGGCAGGTGCCGGAGAATGTAGGCCCGGAAATAAATACCGATGGCGACGAAACGGCTCCGGTAATTGCCGCCGACAACAGTACCCTTTATTTCACCTCAAACGGCCATGCCGGTTTGGGTGGCAACGATTTGTTTCTAAGCAGAAAAAAGAACCAACATTGGTCCAAGCCCGAAAATTTGGGTTATCCATGCAACTCTTCCTGCGAGGATGTAAGTATATGCGTAAGCCCCGATGGCCATAAAGCCTACTTCGCTTCCGATAGGGCCGGTGGCCTGGGAGCCATGGATTTGTACGAGGTAAGCCTTTCGGGAAACAACAGGCCGCGGCCTTACACTTTTGTATATGGCAAGGTATATGACAGCCTTAGCCTGCAACTGCTCGACTATGCGCAAATCGAATGGAACGATGCCGCAACAGGCCAAGCGGTGTTTAGGTTCCAAAGCAACAGGGGCGATGCTTCCTACGATGCGGCCATTCCGCTAAATACTACCTATGCCATTCATGTGTACAGGCCGGGCTATGCCGATTATTTCGATACGGTGACATTTGCCGAAAGCCACATAGCGCACCCCGACACGCTTAATTTTTCCTTGCTTACCAGCGACTACAGCCCGCCATTGTACGATACCTTGCTGGTGCGTTTCGATAATTATGAAAAGAACAGCGTAGGGCTAAGCGACAGTGCCTTAAAACTGTTGAAAAACATGGTTGCCCCATACCTGCGGCAGCCCTTGGCCGAATATTACGTCAACGGCTTTACCGATGATACGGGTACGCCCTTCATCAATGAAGAATTGTCCTTCGGAAGGTCGAGGTACGTGGCCGGTATATTGCGTGGCTGCGGCATTGCCGACGAAAAAATACACATACAGGGCTGGGCCGATGCCAATCCTTTGTACCCCAACGACAGCGACGAACACCGGCGTTTGAACAGAAGGGTAGAGGTTACGGTTAGGCGGCCTTAGATGCTGTCTAAAACCATTTCAATGGTTAGTATGTGCTGCTTTTTGGCTGCAACATTGTTAGATTTTTCGCCTTAGGCGTTGGACTATGGCTGCAAAACCTGCCTTGTTTCGCTCAAAAATCATCTACATATTATACCATCAAATAATCTTAGACAGCTTCTTAGCCCTTGGTATTTTTGTAGCCCCATTCTTTCAACCAGGCAATTATTTTTTCCCTGTAATCGCCCTGAATCAGTATTTCGGCATCTTTGGCCGTGCCGCCCGTGCCGCATTTCGTTTTTAATTTTTTTGCCAAATCCTGAAGGTCGCCATCATTTCCTTCAAACCCTAAAATGGCCGTAACCGTCTTGCCCGCACGGTGTTTCTTCTCTATCCGCACCACCAATTTTTGTTCTGCCGGGGGCCATGTTCCCACACTTTCGGGTTCGGGCGGCCGCAGGGCATCCGGGTTGGTAGAAAAGACTAAACCGCTAAGGGAGTTGAACTTTTTTTGTGCCATGACAAACTTGGTTTTTACAAGGGGTTAAAAGGGGCTTTCAAAATCCTTCAAGGCCACAAACGATTGGTCGCGGACGGAAACTATGGGCGCGGGGCAATACCAATCTACCCCTATGCTGCTGTACAAAATGCCGCAATCGTGTTCTTTGCTGTGTTCGGAAGATACCAGGTAATAGGTCATGGCTCCATCAGCCATCGACTTGAAGCCGTGCGCAAACCCCTTGGGGATATAAAAAGCCTTGTGGTTTTCGGCAGATAAAATCGTGTGGTACGCCTGTCCGTAGGTGCCGCTTCCTTTCCTTAAATCCACTATCACGTCCAATATGGCGCCCAAGGGGCAAAAAACAATCTTGGCATGGTCGTGCGGCGGCGTTTGAAAGTGCATGCCCCTTATCGCGTCCCTCGCGCTTAAGGAAAAATAGCTTTCTTTAAGGTCAAAATCGATGCCCGCTTTTTCCAAGACAGACCCTTGAAAAGTTTTGACGAAACTGCCACGCACATCCTCGAAACAAGGGAGGGTCAACAAACAGGCACCCGCCAAGGGCAATTCTTCTACCTGGAACATTTATTCGTATTTTTTTCGTGGCACGAAGGTAAAAAATATTAACCCAACAGCATATTCCTCGTTGTTTATGGCTAATTCTTTGCTCATTCTATCCGAATTTCATCAAGTTCTTCCATCAGTTTGTCCGTTTCCGAAAGTGCAACGATTAGGCGCAAATCAGAAGTTGGCTTTTTCTGTCGGTGCGTGGGCAAGAAACGGTTCTTGCGGCTTTTGCGAAGCATCGTGAAAAAACAAAATGCCCGATGGATTGCAGCCAAAGAGAAGGCAATGACACCTCCCTCGATGGGGCGTTTTATTCATGTCATTATTGCCGCTATGGATTGTTCCATTTTCCTAATTTACGTGTTAACTTTGCGCCCTCATGTCAGACGCATTAAAACATGAATGTGGCCTTGCCTACATTCGTCTCCTGAAACCAATTTCCTACTACTACCGCAAGTATGGTACCGCTTTCTACGGGCTCAACAAACTGTACCTGCTCATGGAGAAGCAGCACAACCGCGGCCAGGACGGTGCCGGCATAGCCACCCTGAAGCTGAACGTAGAGCCGGGATACCAGTTCATGCACCGCCTGCGCATAGCCGGCCCCGGTGCCATCAAGGAAATATTTGCTTCCGTGCAGGACGAAGTGACCGAATTGGAACGCATGTACCCCGACCTGCGCCAGCATCCCGGCATGATGAAAGGCTACATGCGCTTTATGGGCGAGGTGATGTTGGGGCATTTGCGCTACGGCACGCAGGGCAAGAACAGCGTGAAATTCTGCCACCCTTTCGTGAAGTCCGACATTAACCCGGCACGCAACATCACCATGGCGGGCAATTTCAACTTGGTAAATACCGACGAGCTGTTTGGCCTCATGGAGGAAACCCCCGATGAAACCATGCGCGCCAGCGACTTGGGGGCCATGATAGGCACGGTGCAACATTTCCTGTGCGAAGAGGAAGCAAAATCGCCCGAAACGCCCGATATGGTTGCCGTGTTGCGCAAGGCCACCGAACGTTTTGACGGCGGCTATGTGTGCGGCGGCTTGGTGGGCAATGGCGACAGCTTCGTGATGCGCGACCGTCACGGCATTCGCCCGGCTTATTATTACAAAGACGACGAGGTAGTGGTAGTGGCCTCGGAGAGGCCGGCCATACAAACCACGTTCAACCTAAAGCAAGAAGATATTAAGGAGCTGCAACCCGGCGCGGCCATTATAGTGCAGGCCGACGGCACGGTGTCCGTCCCTCAAATATTGGAACCGGCAGAAAAAGCGGCGTGTAGCTTCGAGCGCATATATTTCAGCCGTGGCAGCGATGCCGATATTTACCGCGAGCGCATCAAACTGGGTGCCTTGCTGGCGGCGCCGGTTTTGAAAGCCTTGGACTACGACCTTAAAAATACTACCGTATCCTTCATCCCCAATACGGCCGAAATAGCTTTTTACGGATTGATAAAGGGGTTGGAAGATTATTTGAAAGATGTAAAAATTGAGCGCATCATTCGCAATAGGGATACCATGACCGATGCGGAAATAAGCGAATTGATTCATCGGAGGGTGCGCATAGAAAAAATAGCGATTAAAGACGTGAAGCTGCGCACTTTCATTACCGCCGATACGAGTCGCGATGAAATGGTACAGCACGTTTACGACATAACTTACGGCACCGTAAGGCCGCAGGAAGATACCTTGGTGGTGATAGACGACAGCATAGTGCGGGGCACCACGTTGCGCCAGAGCATCATTAAGATGCTCGACAGGTTGCAGCCCAAAAAGATTATCGTAGTGTCTTCTGCACCGCAAATCCGCTATCCCGATTGTTATGGCATAGACATGAGCCGGATGGCCGATTTTATTGCCTTCCAGGCTGCGGTGGCCTTGCTGCAAGACAGGGGGATGGAACAGGTATTGGCCGATACTTACGAAAAATGCCGTGCCGCAAAGGAAAATGGCACCCTTTTCGCCCAAAACTTTGTACGTGCCATATACGCACCGTTTAGCGCAGAGGAAATAAGCGCGAAAATCTCTGCGATGTTGCGTCCGGAAGACGTGAATGCCGAGGTGGAAATAATTTTCCAATCCATAGAAAACCTGCACATGGCTTGCCCCGAAAACAAGGGCGACTGGTATTTTACGGGCAACTATCCTACGCCGGGCGGCAACAAGGTGGCCAACCGCGCCTTCATGAACTATATGGAAAAAAAACTGGACAGGGGCTATTAGTGTTGTCGCTCTGGCTAGGCCAAATGCTACAATTGCGCATCTATCCATGCCTTTAGTTCATCGGCGGTAATTTCTTCCGGGTGCAGTTTTTTTTCGCCCGTCTTGTTATTGATGAACAAGGTAGCGGGTAGGCCGCCTTCCCAGGCAGGTTCTATTTTGGGTATGTATTCGGTAGGGTTGGTTTCGTCGAGCCATACCACTTCGGGTTTCAGTTTCTTTTTCTGTACCCATGCTGTCAATTGCTTCGGGTATTGTTCCTTGAAATCGAAGCTGACCAATAGTATCTTCACGGGTTTGTCCTTGTACAAGGCTTGCGTTATGTTGAAAGCGGGCAATTCCTTTACGCAGGGAATGCACCACGTGGCCCATAAATTAACCACGTAAACCGTGTCCTTGTTGCTGACCCGCTGCATCAAATCTTCAGCTTTATAGGCGGCTATTTCATTGTGCTGCGCCATGGCCAGCAATGCGCCAAAGGCAATGATGAAAGTTATTAAGGTAGATTTCATGTATTTTCTGGAAAAAGATACGAAAGCGAAATTAAAGGCAATATCCAAAAGCAAATACCAAGAGCAGGTTAAATTGTTGTTGCCGTTTTTTCCATTGGCAACTAAGAAGGCCACGGCCAGTAAAGACAAATAGTTACGGCCGCAACCATGCCCACCAAATCGGCCAGCAGCATGGAGCCAATGGCATAACGGGTGTCCTTTACGCCCACCGCGCCAAAATAGACCGCTACCACATAAAACGTAGTATCGGAACTGCCTTGGAACACGCAAGCCAACCTGCCGGCAAAACTATCGACACCGTAAAAACCCATCGTGTCCACCATCATGCCGCGCGCGCCGCTACCGCTCAATGGCTTTATCAACGCCGTGGGCAAGGCATCCACTATTTGGGTATTGACATGAAGCAGGTCGAAAACATATTTAAGCCCGCCCGTAGCCGCATCGAACACGCCACTGGTGCGCAACATGCTTATGGCCACCAACATGCCCACTAAGTAAGGTATTATTTTTATGGAAGTTTCAAACCCTCCTTTGGCACCTTGTACAAAAGCGTCGAACACGTCTATTTTTTTATACCAACCACCGGCCACGATGGCCAAAAATATGAACAAGATGATGCCATTGCCCAACATGCCGGAAACGAATTGCATCCCATCGTGCGACAGGGACGACAGGTACGTTATAAGCAAGGCTATGACAACCGAAATACCACCAACCCAAAACAAGATAACAGGCTGGAAAAGATTTATCTTTTGCCTGAAGGCCACTATGCTCATGGCGGCCAAGGTGGCCACGAAAGTAGCTATCATGCAGGGCAAGAAAATGTCGGTAGGGTCGTGCGCGCCCATCTTTACCCGCATGGCTATGATGGACACCGGTATCAAGGTAAGACCGGCGGCGTGCAGGCACAAAAACATGATTTGCGCATTGGACGCTTTTTCCTTTCCGGCGTTCAGTTCTTGGAGGCTTTCCATGGCCTTGATGCCAAAGGGTGTGGCAGCATTGTCCAGCCCCAGCAAGTTGGCCGAAAAGTTGAGCATCATGTGTCCCATGGCCGGGTGGCCCTTGGGGACATCGGGAAACAATTTGGAGAAAAACGGCCCGATAACCCGTGACAGGAGCCTTATGCCGCCCGCATTTTCGGCTATGCGCATAAAGCCCATGAACAATGCCATGATGCCTACCAAACCCAAACATATTTCCACGGCCGTTTTGCAAGTGCCCAATATGCCATCGGCATTTTGTTCTTTGTAAACCATGACGCTGCCGTCTTCTTTGCGCACTATCCTATCTTCGGCGTGCTTGTAGCTGTTGGTGTTGCCCAGTTTTGCCAACACATCGGCCGGTACATTGGTTGGGGCATAGCCAACCGTCATGCTGGTATCGCCCGCCTTGCCTGCCACCATTTTGTTATAGATAGCATTGCGGTCGCCCGTCCTGAAAACTTGAAAAGTAGCCGCTATGATGGCTATGATGACAAACGCACTCCATATTTTACTCAATGCCATGGGCTGTTGTTGGTTTTGACGTAGCGAAAATAAAATTTAGGCGGCACAATAAGCTATTTTGTTTTCGTGGCTTGTAAATTTTCATTTGTAAGTTCGCTGCTGAAACACAAAAGACATTTCTTCAAAAAACAAACCATGAAAAACAAAAAGGCAGCCACGCCGGAAATTGCTACGGTTGACATAATGGAAATGCTGAAAACCAGATTTGAAGAAAACACGCATCGCCACCGGGACATTGCATGGCAAGACGTGCAGGCGCGCATTGCGGCCCGGCCCCGGTCATTGGCCACGCTGGCCAAAATGGAAGAATCCGGCGGCGAACCCGATGTAATTGGCTACGATGAAAAAAATGGCCAATACATCTTTTGCGACTGCTCCGCCGAAAGCCCTTCGGGCCGCAGGAGCCTTTGTTACGACCAAGAGGCGTGGCTGAAAAGGAAGGAACACCGCCCGGCCGGCAGTGCCATGGAAATGGCCGCAGAAATGGGCATCGCCCTATTAACCGAAGAAGAATACCGAACACTTCAAGGCTTGCAAAAGGTAGAGGCCAAAACCTCCAGTTGGCTGGCTACCCCGGAACCGATACGCAAACTGGGCGGTGCCATTTTTGGCGATTTTCGTTACGATACGGTGTTCGTGTACCACAACGGCGCGGAGTCTTATTATGCCGGCAGAGGGTTTAGGGGTTCGTTGAAAGTTTAGATAAAAAACCATGCATGCTTATGAAGAAATACGGTTGGCAATTATAAAAATTGTCTATTGAGCAATTACTCACCAAGAAAAATTTTATGGCTTTATTTGCATCGCCAACAACGACACATCCGTTGCTGATTTTTTTAACGCCAAAATTTCTTTTTATATGTCGCAAGAAAACAATGATGCCGCAAAATGCCCTTTCCTCAACGGCAATACGCCCCCGGTAGTAGCCGGTAGCGGCTCGGCCAACCGCGATTGGTGGCCACATAGGCTAAACCTCGGTATCCTTCGCCAAAATTCTCCCTTATCCGACCCAATGGATAAAGGTTTCGATTATGCAGCGGCGTTCAGCTCGTTGGACTATGCCGCCTTGAAGCAAGATTTGCACCAACTCATGACCGATTCGCAACCGTGGTGGCCGGCAGATTTCGGCCATTACGGCCCCTTGTTTGTCCGCATGGCTTGGCATAGCGCGGGTACCTATCGCATAGGCGACGGGCGCGGTGGCGCGGGTGCCGGCCAACAACGCTTTGCGCCCCTTAACAGTTGGCCCGACAATGTAAGCCTCGACAAGGCCCGCCGCTTGCTGTGGCCCATCAAACAAAAATACGGCAACAAAATATCATGGGCCGACTTGTTGGTATTGACGGGCAATGTGGCCTTGGAGTCCATGGGCTTCAAAACCTTTGGGTTTGGCGGCGGACGCGCAGACGTATGGGAACCCGAAATAGACGTGGATTGGGGCACGCAAAGCAAATGGCTGGGCGACAGGCGCAGTGCCAATGGCGAACTGGAAAATCCCTTGGGTGCCATGGAAATGGGCTTGATTTATGTAAACCCCGAAGGGCCGGCAGGCAATCCTGACCCCATAAAAGCGGCCAAAGACATAAGGGAAACCTTTAAGCGAATGGCCATGAACGACGAGGAAACGGTAGCGCTGATAGCCGGTGGCCACACATTTGGCAAAACCCACGGAGCGGCATCCGCCGACAATGTAGGCGTCGACCCCGAAGCAGCCGGGTTGGAACAGCAAGGCTTGGGTTGGCAAAACAAATATGGTACCGGCAGCGGCGCCGATGCCATAACCAGCGGCCTGGAAGTTACCTGGACCACCACGCCGACACATTGGAGCAATAACTTTTTTGAAAATTTATTTGGCTACGAATGGGAATTGAGCAAGAGTCCCGCAGGGGCGCACCAATGGGTAGCCAAAAATGCCGAAGCAACCATACCCGACCCGTTTGACCCCGCAAAAAAACGCCTGCCTACCATGCTCACCACAGACCTTTCGCTGAGGTTCGACCCCGAGTACGAAAAAATATCGCGCAGGTTTTACGAACATCCCGAGGAATTGGCCGATGCCTTTGCCCGCGCATGGTTCAAGCTAACCCACCGCGACATGGGGCCAAAGGTGCGCTATCTTGGTCCCGAAGTGCCCGCGGAAGATTTGATATGGCAAGACCCCGTACCCGCAGTAGATCATGAATTGATAGACCAAACGGATATCGATGCCTTAAAAAGCAAAATATTGTCGCTGGGCTACCCGGCTCGCCAATGGATATTGACCGCTTGGGCTTCTGCCTCCACCTTCCGTGGTTCGGACAAGCGCGGCGGGGCCAATGGCGCACGTTTGAGGTTGGCGCCGCAAAAATACTGGGAGGTAAACAACCCGGTGGAATTGGGCAAGACGCTCGACCTGTTGACGGCCGTTCAACAAGAGTTTAACGAAAACCGAACCGATGGCAAAAAAGTATCCATTGCAGATCTGATAGTGCTGGCCGGCACGGCAGCCGTGGAACAAGCGGCGCAAGCGGCGGGTTGCAACGTGCAAGTACCTTTCAGCCCCGGACGTACCGATGCCAGCCAAGAGCAAACGGATGTAGCCTCATTTGAGTACTTGGAGTCTGCTGCCGACGGCTTCCGCAATTACCGCAAAAGCAAACTGCCGGTACCTTCGGAATACTTGCTGCTCGACAAAGCGCAACTGCTAACCCTAACCACTTCGGAATTGACCGTGTTGGTAGGCGGTATGCGTGCCCTGAATGCCAATTTCGACGGTTCGGACATAGGCATACTCACCAACAAACCCGGTGTACTCAGCAACGATTTCTTCGTAAACCTGTTGGACATGGGCACCGCCTGGGAAGCCCTAACGGAAGATAGGGAATTGTTTGAAGGAACGGACAGAAATACCGGCGAGGCAAAGTGGAAAGCCGGCAGGGTCGATTTGGTATTTGGCGCCAACTCCGAGTTGCGCGCCATAGCCGAGGTATATGCCGCCAACGATGCCCAAGAAAAATTTGTCAAAGATTTTGTTGCCGCATGGGCGAAGGTGATGAACCTTGGCCGTTACGATTTGGCGTAATGCCAATACTGCTTATCTTTAAAAATAGTCCAATCGGTAACACCATTATTCCTGCCAGTACCCCCCGTCCCTTCCCCCCCTCCGGGGGCAAGGGACGGGGCTTTATAGATGCTTGCAGCATGACAAGCTGGGGAGTGCCGCAATGCTCTTTTACCCGGTGGAGAAGTATGGTGAAACGATACCGAAACTTGGGTTAACCTTTCGGGCTTGCCCCTGCTATTTCCTCCAAATAATCTTCCAGCTTTTGGGCTATCATGTCCCATGAAAAGTATTTCCTGATTACCTCTTGGCCGGCAGTTCCGGTTTTGTGCCTTAGTTCCTTGCGTTGCAGCAAGTCTATGCACGCTTGCGCAAATTCTTCGGTGTTCGTCTTTTTAAGTACCCCTTCGCCCGAAACGACGTTAAGGCCATTGAAGCCAATTGCGCCGCTTACTACGGGCACGCCCATGGCCATGGCTTCCAATACCTTGTTTTGCGTACCGGCGCCAAAGCGCAATGGAGCCACTACTACCGTGGCGGCACTGTACACATCGGCCAAATCAGGTACGAAACCCGTAACCTGCACGGCATCGCTTTGAAGTGCCAATACCGGTTTCACCGGTCGCTGCCCGGCTATGGTGAACCTTGCCGTCGGCACCGATTTTTGTATGATGGGGAAAACATCTTTTACGAAATACCGCACCGCATCTACATTGGGCGCGTAGTCCATGTTGCCGGTAAACAAAAGCCTGTCGGTAATGGAATAATCATGCGGCGGCAGGTTAAAAACTTCGGTGTCCACGCCATTGGGCAGCAAGCCTAATCGTTGTATTCCCTTATGCTCCAGCCATGCCACGTCTTCCTGCGAGCAGGCCAACACTTTGTCAAATTGGTTGAGGATAACCTCGTAATTATCTACTCTTTCGTATTCCCATTTTGCGAATGTTACTTTCAGCCCCCTCAGTTGTTCTGCCCGTCTTCTCCAATACAGCGAGTAAGCGTCGGGCAGGTCCAAGATGCGCGGGATGTTTCTATACTGGTGCCAATATTGCGCCAACCGCAAATGTTGCACATGCACCGCATCATAGTTGTGTGTGGAGGTCACCTCGGCCACTTTTTGCCTCATTTTTTCCGAAGCAAAATAACGCACCTGAAAAGGCTCCTTCCGCAGGAAAGCCTTGGCACTGTTGAAGTACGACTGCGCTTTGCCAAGCGGCACAAGGTGTATTTGCTCAAATACCTTTTTTAATTCGGGAAGGTATTGTTCGTCGTCCTTGTCTTGCAGGAAAGTAAGCAGGTGCAACTCGTGCCTGCCTGCCAACCTGCGGGCAAGGTTGTATATTTTCAACTTGTCGCCACGATAAGGCGGGTAGGGCAGGCGATTGGCCGCAAACAGTATTTTCATCTATGGCCGCAAATTTAGACAAAGTCAAAATTAGACACAAGACATTAGATTTTAGACACAAGATTTTAGACACAAGACACAAGATTTTAGACATTTGATTTTAGACATTAAACCCCCAAATTCCCACCAGCACTCCTGGCCCCCGTCACCGGCTTGCCCCCAACGAAATTGGTGGGGTGGGGGCTTCAACAGATGCTTGGCAGCATGACAAGCAGGAGTGCCGCAACGCCCTTTTCACTCGCTCTTGCCACCCTGAAAAGGGTCTATTTATAGATGCTTCGCGCTGCATAAGAATGTGCAATGTTTTGGTGAAAGAATTGGAAGGTGAGAGCCGTGAGTTTTTGTAATTTTTGGTGGTGGGCATGATTGGTGTTTAGCAAGAAAGAGGTAATTGCTTGATGGAATTGGGCGGGATTGTCATAATACCGTGCATTTAGGATTTCGGGAGGGGAAATAAGCTATATTCAAAAAAACAAAAAATAAATAGTCCAAATTCTTGAAAATCTTAGAAACTGTCTAAGATTATTTGATGGTATAATATGTAGATGATTTTTGAGCGAAACGAGGCAGATTTTGCAGCCATAGTCTAACGCCTAAGGCGAAAAACCTAACGATGTTGCAGCCAAAAAGCAGCACATATTATTAACACGATGGCAATATAACGGCAATTAAAAATGAATTAAATTACTGACAATCAAAATATTGAACAAAATTAAATAACGAAATAATTCCATCGGGTTAATAACCATTGAAATGATTTTAGACAGCTTCTTATAAAATCCTTCTGATTTTTCAGCCATCGTGCCGTTGCGCTTTTGCGGGGAATGTTTAGGCTGCTATTGAAATGCGAATTGTATGTGTTGTATGATGACCATTTCATTTTGCTATACAGCCACACAAGAAACACGGCCGCATTTCTTCAATGCAGCCGTGTTTCTTGTGTCAAAAATCCAAACAGACAATTTTTACGGGAAAATACCCAATTCTTCGTAGGCCACGCCCACTTTATTGATGGCGCAAATGAATGCCGCGGTGCGCAAATCGTCCACGCCGGTGTGTGCGTGGTAGGTATCGCGTATTTCGTGGAAGGAATTGATCATGGTATCTTCCAAGCCCGAATAAACCAAATCCACTTCATCGGGGCCGTGCAACAATATTTTTCGTTCCGTTTCCGACACGCGCTTGCCCGTAAGGTTTTCCATGGTATGGATTATTTCGCCGTATTGGTTTTCGCTGAAGCGTTTTTCCAAGCGGCCGTAACGAACATGGCTCAGGTTTTTCAACCATTCAAAGTAGGAAACTGTAACACCGCCCGCGTTCAAATACATATCGGGAATGATGGTCACGCCTTTTTCTATCAATATGGCATCGGCCTCGGGCGTTACCGGCCCGTTGGCGGCTTCGGCTATAATCTTGGCCTTGATGTTGGCTGCATTGCCGGCATGGATTACCGATTCCAATGCCGCGGGTATCAATATGTCACATTCCAATTCGAGGGTGTGCGCGCTTACGGGTATGTTTTCCGCACCGGGGAAGTTAAGTATGGAGCCGGTGGCTTTCCTGTGGGCCATTACCTTTTCCAAGTCCAGCCCGTGCGGGTTGCTGATGCCGCCTTCGTATTCGGCTATGCCCACTATTATGGCGCCGCCTTCCTGGAAATATTTTGCGGCGTGGTAGCCTACGTTGCCCAAGCCCTGCACCACTATTTTTTTGCCGGCTATACCGGTAGCGAGGCCGAGTGCTTTCATGTCGTCGGCAATGCTGCACAGCTCGCGCACACCGTAATAAACGCCCAGCCCGGTAGCTTCGGTACGTCCGCGAACGCCGCCTTGGGCTATGGGTTTGCCGGTTACGCAGGCTTGCGCGTTCAGCTCGCCGGGGTTAAGGGAAGAATAGGTGTCCACTATCCAGCTCATTTCGCGGGCGCCGGTGCCGTAGTCGGGTGCGGGAACGTCGATGCCGGGGCCTATGAAGTTTTTCTTGGCCAATTCGGAAGTATAGCGGCGGGTTATTTTTTCCAGCTCAAATGGCGTGTATTTTTTGGGGTCTATCTTTATGCCGCCCTTGCCGCCACCGAACGGAACGTTCACGATGGCACATTTGTAGGTCATGAGGGCGGCCAGGGCCATTACCTCGTCTTGGTTTACCTCGGTGCTGAAGCGGATGCCGCCTTTACAAGGCAATTTGTGGTGCGAGTGTTGTACGCGGTAGGCTTCTATAACCTCTATGTTTTCGCCGATGCGCACCGGGAATTTGATGCGCAAAATAGAGTTGCAGGCCTTGATTTGCTCCAAGATACCTTTTTCAAAACGGGTAAATTTTGCCGCTTTGTCAAAGTTGCGCTCCACGCCCTGAAAAAAACTATATTCCTGGGCCGCATCAGTGGTTGTTGTTTCTGGCATAATGGCCGTAGCTGTATCCATGATTTTAAAATGAGTGATTAATTACTTTTATTGAAGTCGAAAACGTTTTTCGCCTATTTGTTTGTGTTTTCCAGTTTCTTGATTTTGCGCTCCAGAAAGGCCAAAAACAAAATAATGCCGGCAAAAATAGTGCAAATAACCAACACGACAACATAAATTTTGCCATTTTCTCGTAAAACTTCTGCCATTTCTACTTTTTGGGCAAAGGCAAATTGTGGTAACATTGCCAATGAAATAAGTATGTACTTACGTACTTTTTTCATAAAATTCTTAGGTTAAATATGTAACAATTCCTTTTTTTCTATAAGTTGTACACGAATTACTAAAGTGGCCATCCATACGCCAAACAATATCCAGCCCGATACCGCCGGGTAAAAAACCATGCGCATCCCGTTGTCGAGGTCGTAGGTGTTGAACCCCGTATTGCCGCCGCTGCCCGGGTGCAGGGAATCGGTAAGGCTGGGCAAAATCCAGATGAATGGTATCATCAGCGCGAAGGCAAAAATATTGTACACCGCACTTATCCTGGCTCTCTTTTCAAAATCGGGCAGGGCGCCGCGCAATGCCAAATACGCGAAGTAAGTAAGTATGCTCAATGCCGCGCCCAATTGCTTCGGGTCGTTGCTCCAAGGCTCGCCCCAAGTAAAATTGGCCCATTCCATGCCCGTAACCAAGCCCAGGCAACCAAAAACCAGGCCGATGTTTATGAATTGAAGCGAAAAAATATCGTCTTTCAGGTTGCCCGAACGCAGGTACCTGATGGCATATACCAGGCTGATGCCGAACAAGAACATCATGCCGAACCACATGGGCACATGAAAGTACAAGTTGCGGATACTCTCGTGGATGATGGGCAGGGCGGGCACCGGCATCAGGAAACCGCCCACTATGCTATAGCCCAACAATAGTACACAGAGTACCTTCCACCAAATTTTACGCATTGATATACTTTAATATTTAAGGGTAAGCAAACGGCTGCCACAATCGAGCGGCAAAGGTAAAGCCTTTATGTCATAACAAGGGCAATAGCCGATTATTGGGCCATTGGATTTTCAAGATGCTGCCTGCGGCCAATTGGCTAACTTTGCGCCCCAAGTACCACTGTTTATGATTACCGTTATTTCCGGGACCAACAGGCCGGGCAGCCGCACGCTTCAGGTGGCCACGCACTATTTTAATTTGATAAAAGCAACCGATACGGATGCGCACCTGTTGTCTTTGGAAAATATAAATACCCTAGCCCGCGGCAGCGATGTGTTGGACGTGGAAACACGTTTGTTGGTTCCTTCCGAAAAGTTTGTGCTGGTGATGCCCGAATACAACGGCAGCTTCCCGGGCGTGTTGAAGGCATTGTTCGACAATTCGGACATAAAAAAGGCTTGGTGGCACAAGAAAGTGGCTTTGGTGGGCGTGGCCGATGGCCGTGGCGGCAACCTCAGGGGCATAGAACACATGACCAACATTTTGCACTACCTTAGGATGAACGTTTTTTACAACAAGTTGCCCCTGTCGAAAATAAACGAGGAAATGGATGTCGAAGGTGATTTTATAAACGAAGTCACGATAAATGCCATTCAAGACCAGGTAAATGGGTTCATGGAATATTGAGCAGGTGGGGGAAATGCCTACTTATGTGTGTGGCGAGGGTAAATTAAAATATGGATAAACCGTAGGGCATTATATTTTTGCCACAGATACACAGATTTTTATCTCGAAGCCAAAAACTAACGACACATCTGCGTATCTGTGGCAAAAAACAAGTGGCTAATGCTGGCACGAACCCCTAACTTATTTCCGAAAGCAACATCTACCCCCTGCCCGTCGTGCTTATCCACAGGGATAGTTGTTTGGGACTAACACTATTAATTCAAAACTCTATTTCATCTTTGTTCTATGAACAGATATTGTATTTGCCCGTTGCTGATTGCCGTTTTCTTTACGCCCGCCTGCAAGACACTCAAAAAAAACAATGCGAACGATACGGTTCATCTACCGGAGGTGGCGGTATCGGCCCATAGCACATTGGATGTTTACCGTGCCGTGCCCGATAAGCAATGGTGGTTGGTGCATACCGCTATCAACATCAGCTTTGACGTGGCGCAACGCGCGGCCGCCGCCAAGGCCACATTGGTTTTGCACCCCTATTTTTACCCTGCCGACAGCTTGTGGCTCGATGCCAAGGACATGGAAATATACAGCGTGGAAAGCAATGGGCAACCGCTAAGCTACCGCTACAACGATAGTGCGAAACTGTTGGTGCGGCTGCCCCGTACATACAGCCGAAAAGATACCTTGCTGCTGGATATTGGCTACAAAGCCATGCCCTATAAAAAGTTGGCAGGTGGCAGCAGCGCCATTGCCGAAGACAGGGGATTGTATTTCGTGAATGCCGATGCCAAGGAACCATACCAACCTTTGCAAATATGGACTCAGGGCGAAACGGAATCCAACAGCCATTGGTTCCCCACTTTTGACAACCCTTCGTACAGAAGCAAGTTTACCATAAGCATACAAGTGGCCGACAGCCTGAAAACCTTGAGCAACGGGCTTTTGGCAAGTTCCGTAAAGGGCAAAAACGGTATGCGTACAGATACTTGGCAGCAAAAGCTGCCCATACCGCCTTATCTGGCCATGATGGCCATTGGCAATTTTTCGGTAGCGAAAGATGTTTGGAACGGCAAAGAGGTTAGCTATTACGTGCCGCAAGAATATGGTCGTTATGCCAGGGACATTTTTGGGAATACGCCGGAGATGTTGGGCTATTTTTCCGGCCTGTTAGGGGTTACTTTTCCTTGGGACAAATATGCGCAGGTGGTTTGCTACGATTATGTTTCGGGTGCCATGGAAAACGTTTCGGCCAGTCTTTTCGGTGCTTTCAACCTGAAAGACGAACGGCAAATGCTGGATGACAACAATGATTACATTGTGGCGCACGAATTGTTTCACCAGTGGTTTGGCGATTATGTAACCGCCGAGAGTTGGAGCAACCTTACGCTCAACGAATCTTTTGCCGATTACGGCGAACATTTGTGGGCGGCCCATCAATATGGCGAAGATGCCCGTCAAGACAGGTGGTTCAGTGGCTTGGGCAGGTATTTGGGGCAGGCACAAACCAACGACCCGCCATTGGCGCGCTACCATTATTTCGATAAGGAAGACATGTTCGACAGGGTTACTTATTCCAAAGGCGGCCTCATATTGCATTACTTGCGCGGCCTGGCGGGCGATGAGGCATTCTTTGCATCGCTCAATAAATACTTGCGGCAAAACGCACTTGGTGCGGCCGAGGTAGCACAATTACGGTTGGCGTTTGAAGCAGTAACCGGCAAGGACTGGCATTGGTATTTCGACCAATGGTACAATAAGGGAGGCCATCCGGTACTGGATATAGTGCAACAAACGGACAGCGCGAAAAGGCAAGTACACGTAATAGTTCACCAAGTGCAACCCGATAGCGTAGGCTTGTACACCTTGCCGGTAAAGGCTTTGGCACTTTATGGCAATAGCTTGGATACGGTCTCTGTCACCATAGCGCATTTGGCCGACACCTTCAGCTTTGCATGGAAAGGCAACGATGCGCCGCAAGTAATCATGGACGGATTGGGTTGGGTACCCGGTAAAATAAACTCCAGGCGCTCGGTAAGCGATTGGGCCAAAGTATATCACCTGACACCCGACTACCTGAATAAACGCATAGCCATAGAGGCATTGGCCGATAAGCAAACCAACGATACGGCGCGCAATGCCATACTGGAAGCCATGAATAGCCCCGTGCCCTTGTTGCAAACATTGGCCATAAGCCTGTACGATTACCAAAAATTCAATAGCGACAATGTAAAAAACACACTGAGCCTAATCGCTAAAAACAACCAAGAAAACAAAGTAAAAGAAGCGGCACTCAAGGCTTTGGCACCTATGGCTCTTAAAGAAAACATTGGTTTGTACCAAGATTTGGTGGGCCATAATTCGTACAGGGTGGCTTCGGCCGCATTGGCCGCATTGAACAAAACCAACCATAACCTTGCCGAGGCCACGGCGCGGGCTTTGCGGCCCGACACCATGCAGGGTAATATGCTGCTTTTTGAAGCCGCCGAAGTAATGGCCCGCGACGGCAAGGAAAGCGACATGGCTTTTTTCAAAAACAAAACCTTGCATTTGTACGAAAGGAACAGAAGCGCCATTTATAGTGCTTGGGAAGAATACCTCGATGCCTTGCCCGCCGGCAATACATTTAACGACGGAGTGGCCTTCCTGTCCACATTGGCCAACAATAATCCCAATGCCATGGCTGGTTTCTCTCCAGCCTCAACAATATTTGAAGTGTATAAAAACGCCCATAGAAAAGTAGGTGCGGTAACAAGCAAAGAACTGGTAGATAATTGGAAAGCCAAGCGCGATACGGCCTTGGCGGCCTGGCAACAATATAGGGGCAAAGCAACCAACGACAAGATAAAAATGCTGGCCGAAAAATTGGAAAAGGAAAACGGGGATAAATAGGTTTACGCTAAGTATCCGAAGGTACACATGCGAGGCGGGGTGTGCAAGCTGGGCATTGGCTTGGTGTTTCGTTTTACGCTTCCGGTCTTTTATTCGGGTTTCTTTTGTCGTGAAAACAGGAGAGTACCCGGACGGTATTTCCATCTTCATTGACGACAAAATACAGGGAATGTGGGAACTTTTTCATCTTTAAGGCACGGACATTTTTGTAATGAACCCTAAAAAACGGGTTTGTTTCCAATGTTGCATAAGCCTCTTTGAGCGCAGCAATAAAATTTACAGGAACATCCGTACTGTACAGGGCGTAGTAATCAATGGCGTTTTCAATCTCTTTTTGGGCTCGCGGAGAAACGATGATTTTATACGCCATACTTTTTGTTGAGTTGGTTGATGGACTCTTCGGCAGAAAAATAAGTGCGCTCGTCCTCCTGCAGGCGTTCGTCCAAAACGGCTTTCATATCTGTCGTCAATTCAAAATCGCTGTCGTATTCTTCTACGATAATAGTGATAGGCTTGGATTTAAAGGTAGCCTTAATGGCATCCAAAATATCGGTGTTTACCTCTTGTGCCGATGTCAAATGATATGTTGCGTACATGATGTTTTATTTTAAAATTTGTAAATTTTGCTCGAAAAAGGTTTGAAATGCGCTTTTGGTGAGCATCATATAGAAATTGTCCGCCTAAAATATCCGTGTCGATTGTTAAGCGTCCGTTGTGCCAAAGGTAGAGAAAAATTCCGTAGCGTAAAGTGCCCCCAGAACAAACAGCACTTAGCGTTGTCGGGGGGAATTTATGCTCCATCCGCCACGGAGAACTGGCAACAATATAAAGGCAAAGCAACCAACGACAAGGTAAAAATGCAGGCCGAGAGGTTGGAAAAGGAAAATGCGGATAAATAGGATTAAAAAGTGCCAACGAACTACCTTGCCCCGTAACAAGCCAAGCCCGTAACTTTGCCCCAAACAAGTATAAAAATGACAGACTCAAAAACAAAAGTTGCCTTTGTTACCGGCGGCACCAAAGGAATAGGATTGGGCGTGGCCATGGCCTTGGTAGCACAGGGAATAAAGGTGGCCATAACCGGCCGAAACCAAGAGCTGGTGAATACGGCGGCAAACAAACTAAATGAACAAAAGGGCGGCTTCGCCATGGGCTTGGTGGCAGACGTGCGCAATTACGAAGCACAAGAAAAAGCAGTAAATGAGGTAATAGGACAATGGGGCGCCATAGACTATGTGATAGCCAATGCCGGCGTAGGCCATTTTGCCAACATCGAAGCACTGACACCGGCGCAATGGCAGGAAACAATGGACACAAACCTCACGGGCGTATTTTATACCACAAAAGCAACGCTGCCATTCCTGAAGCAAAGCAAGGGGTACCTGATAACTATTGCCAGCTTGGCCGGTACCAATTTTTTTGCCAACGGGGCAGCCTACAATGCCAGTAAGTTTGGGCTTGTGGGCTACACCCAAGCCGTAATGCTGGACCTTAGGAAACACGGCATCAAGGTAAGTACCATTATGCCCGGCTCCGTGGCAACGGCGTTCAACGACCATACGGTTTCGGAACAGGATGCCTGGAAGATACAACCGGAAGACATAGGCCGGATAGTGGTGGACTTGATTAATATGCCCGCCAGGACTCTGCCAAGCAAAATAGAAGTACGCCCCACCATGCCGGCTTAGGCCGTGCAGGGCCGGTGGGCAGCACGGTGGTGCTGCGAGCGGATGGAAAATGAAAACAGGGAGAAAACTTTCGTTTTCTCCCTGTTCGACTCAAATAGTTGAAACGCAATTAGAACGGCAAATCGTTCCCGTCTGACACGCCGCCACCGGCTGGCGCGCCAAAACCGCCGGGTTGTGCCGGGGGCTGATAAGCCGGAGCGGCAGGTTGTGGCCCGTAATTGGCTTGTGGATATTGCGGCTGCGCAAACTGTTGTGGTTGCGGCGCGGCGGCAACGGCTGCCCTTTCCACGCGCCATGCGTTGAGGTTCGTGATATACCGTACCTGCCCGTCGCGCTCCCATTTGTTGCCGCGTATGTTGAAACTTACTTTAAGCAGTTCGCCTTCCTGGAATTGGTCTATGACACTACAAGATTGATTTACTAATTGAAAGGAAGCGTAATTGGTAAAAGTCATGCCCGTAGGGCTTTCGTCCGTCAATTCAAGTACAAATTCCCTTTTTGAAAAGGTTTCCTTGATTTGTTGTGTGGGGAACTTGGCATACAACCTGCCGGTTACTTCTAAACTCATAATATTTCTTTTGACTGATAAAAACTGAAAGGCACGAAGTTACTGTATTTTCCGTTCGCTCATAATGCAATGGCGGTTACTGTGGAAAAAAATAAGGTGCCGATATTCAAATGTATGCTGAATTTTGGGTTCACAAAAACAGTGGGGCTTTACGTTGTCGCATCGTTGTGGGTAACGCCAATCCTATTGTCCACTTCTTCCTTCACCTTGTCGGCAAACTGGGAAATAGCCTGTGTGCCCAAGTCGCCTTCGCCTTGCCTGCGCACGGCCACGGTGCGTTCGTTCATTTCCTTTTCGCCTACTACCAACATATAGGGTATCTTCTGCAATTCGGTATCTCGTATCAATTTACCTATTTTCTCGTTGCGGTCGTCCACCTCGGCACGCACGCCTTTGGCCTTTAGTTCGGCAGCAACATCGTGTGCGTAAGGGGCAAACTTTTCCGAAATGGGCAATACTTTTACCTGCGTGGGAGCCAACCATAGGGGCAATTTGCCGGCACAGTGTTCGAGCAATACCGCCACAAAGCGTTCCATGGAACCAAATGGCGCACGGTGTATCATTACCGGGCGTTTGCGGCTGTTGTCGCTGTCCACGTACTCCAGTTCAAAGCGTTCGGGCAGGTTGTAATCCACCTGTATGGTACCCAATTGCCATCTGCGCCCCAGTGCGTCGCGCACCATGAAGTCGAGCTTGGGGCCGTAGAAAGCTGCCTCGCCTTCTTCTTCCACGGTCTGCAGGCCTTTTTCGGCGGCAGCTTCGCGAATGGCGTTTTCGGCTATGTCCCAGTTTTCGGTGGTGCCTATGTATTTGGCCGGGTTGTTGGGGTCGCGCAGCGAAACCTGTGCGGTATATTCGGCAAAGCCCAAGGATTTGAATACATACAATACCAAATCTATCACCTTCTTGAATTCGTCTTTCACCTGGTCGGGGCGGCAAAACAGATGCGCATCGTCCTGCGTAAAACCACGTACACGGGTAAGGCCGTGCAGCTCGCCGGCTTGCTCGTAACGATATACCGTGCCGAACTCCGCAAAGCGCACGGGCAGGTCTTTGTACGATTTGGGCGAGGTTTTGTATATCTCGCAATGGTGCGGACAGTTCATGGGCTTCAACAAGAACTCTTCGCCTTCGTGCGGTGTTTTTATGGCCTGGAAACTATCGGCGCCATATTTCTCGTAGTGGCCCGAAGTTTTGTATAGGTTGACATTGCCGATGTGCGGGGTTATGACGGGCAGGTAGCCGGTTTCCAGCTGTGCCGTTTGCAAAAAATCTTGCAGCCTTTGGCGCAGCATGGCTCCCTTGGGCAACCATAGCGGCAGGCCCGCGCCCACCTTCTCCGAAAAGGCAAACAGCTCCAATTCTTTGCCCAATTTGCGGTGGTCGCGTTTCTTGGCTTCTTCCAGCAAGGCCAAATATTCGTCCAATTCTTTCTGCGCGGGGAAAGTAACGCCGTAGATGCGGGTAAGCATCTTGTTTTTTTCGTTGCCGCGCCAATAAGCGCCGGCTATGTTGGTGAGCTTGACGGCCTTTATGAAACCTGTATTGGGAATGTGCGGCCCACGGCAGAGGTCGGTAAAATTGCCTTGGTTGTAAAAGGTTATTTTGCCGTCTTCCAAACCGTCAATCAATTCCAATTTGTACTCATCGCCTTTTTCGGTAAAGTATTTTACGGCATCGGCCTTGGAAACGTCGGTACGGGTATATGCTTCTTTTTTGGCGGCCAGTTCCTTGAATTTCTTCTCTATCCTGGCAAGGTCTTCCTCTTCTATTTTTCGGTCGCCGAGGTCTATGTCGTAGTAAAAACCCGTTTCTATGGCCGGGCCTATGCCAAATTTGGTGCCGGGAAAAATGTCTTCTATCGCTTCGGCCATCAAGTGCGCGGAACTGTGCCAAAAGGTGGACTTGCCGCCTTTGTCGTCCCAGGTCAACAGTCTCAACGAGGCATCGCTGTTTATGGGGCGGAAGGCATCTACCACTTCGCCATTTACTTCGGCAGCCAGCACCTTGCGCGCCAGTCCTTCGCTGATGGATTTTGCCACGTCCAGTGCCGATACGCCAGGCTCATACGAGCGAACCGAGCCATCGGGTAGGGTAATGTTCATCATCTTTTTTTTGGTGTTAAAAATGTATAAGGGCGGCAAAGGTAAGGTATATTTGGATGTGGTAAAATGGTGGCGGCAGGCGCAAAACTCCGCCCTGACGAATACGCACTTTGCTTCGGGGGTACTACTTAATGCGAATCGTTGTGGCGCCCGCTCAAAATTCCTCCGCAAGCGCAATCGGCATTCCCCGTCCGTCCGTCAACAGAAGCGTGAGCAATGCTTGCGGAAAGCAAATTGATCGTAAATCCTGCATACGAGAATTGCTTAAGCCCTTTTGGGACAAAAGGAAGTAGCAGGGGCAGTGTTCCCCAAATTTTTGCTACTCCAAATTCAATCTTGTCCCACTTTTGGCAAAAACCGAAGTAACGGAAAAAGGCGTTGCTATTCGGGAAAACCGCTAATTATCCCATCCCGCTTTCCACTTTTTAAATTCGGAAGGCATAATCCTGTACCGGGCAAAATTTCCCTCGTGCAGACCCATCAGTTCCGTTTCTACGGCTTCTATAAATTTTGCCCTGTCTGCCAATGGTAATTTTTCGGCGGCATTTTTTATGGTTTGTATGGCTTCCTCTTTCGCCATTGCCTGCATTACAACCGGCACAATGACCGCCCTGATTTCTTCCCTGTATTTCAAACGGAATGTATCAGGCTCTCCCAAAGACTGGCGAATGGCGGCATAGCGTAGCGCCGACCGTTCGTAAGCCCACATAAAAACATCCTTAAACAAGTCGATGCGGTTCAGTTCATAAATGCCCAAAATGCCTTTTACATAATATTCTTCCGGCACATCTATGAATGACAAAGGTGCAAGATTGTGGTGGTTTAGCGGAATATTCGCCGCCAAACGCGACACCCGCTTATTGACGTCATCAAAGGGTTGCAGATAAGGGAAATGAACCAACACAAAGAAAGCCTGCTCGAAAGGATTTTCAATTTGTCGGGCTTTTTCCAGGATAAGGTCGAAAAATTCAGCGATAAGCTGCGGAATACCCAATGGCGTAAAAACGGAATTGGTAATACCCACACCAAACTCCCGCAACCTGCCAGATGCTGCCGGATTGGGCAACAGGTTGTTGGACAAAAGAGCGTGAAGATTGAGAAGGGTATATCGGTTAAAGCCTATTTCGTCTGCCGTGTCCACAAGAAATTCGATGGCATCTTTGTGGTTTAAAATCATCTGGGTTTCTTTGGGCGATTTATCTTTTGCGGGCTTGCCCTCGTGAATGAGCAACTCAGTATCCAACAGCGAATAGGTGTTCCCCTCCAAACGGCTGGAGTTCCAGGATAAGTCTATCAATAACCTGTTCAATATCTGCCGGGCATAAGTTCCTGCCGGTTGATTATCTCCCTGTGTTTTACCGATTTCCGCCAACTTTGCCTTATCCTTGGATGTTAAATAACTGTCCGTATTCGGCTGATAGTTTTCCAAAAATTCCCTGTTGTATCCCGCCGGTGTTCTTCTTGTTTCGGGACGGGAAACCAGCGTAAGGATTTCTTTGCCCTCCGGTGATAAGGAAATTAAATCTGTCGGTATATTCGGGATTTCTTGTTGCGGGGCTTTTGGGAAATAGCGTGTTGCCCGGGCTTCTCCCGATACGGTAATTTGGTTATCATCTTTCAGTTCTCTTAACCGTCTTTGCAATGTTCGTTTTTCGATTGAAAAACCCAAACCGTCCATAATTTCCTCAATGGATAAGCCGTTTGTGGTTAATAACGCTAAGATGGCTTCTGTTTGCTGTTTTTTTGTCATTGCTCCAGCCTTTTAAAAATCACGACAAAAATACTTCTTTTCTGTCGCAAAAACAAGTATTGCGACAAAAAAGTGTCGCAATAGAAGTATCACGACATTTTTTTTTTGTCGTGGTATGCTATCGGGTAAGGCGCAAAAGATTGGGCTAATTGTGCAACGGAATAATGACGTGGGTAGTGTCAGTCATCTTATTGGCAAACAAAATCTGTCCGTTTTCGTTCTCCGCTTTGAGTTGATTCATTATCTTGTTGCCCAATGAGTAATACCGGAGGTATATCTTGCAAAGCCCATTTGCGGACGGATTGCCCAAAACGTATTGCAATGTGAATTTTTGAGTTACTATGAGTTATTTTTGAGGCAAAAAAAACCATAATAACCAATAATAACCAATGATAACCAAGAAATAACACCCAAAAACAAGCACGGCAGCCCTATTGGACTGCCGCTTGTGACCCGGATTGGATTCGAACCAATGACCCTCAGCTTAGAAGGCTGATGCTCTATCCAGCTGAGCTACCGGACCAGCCAACGAGCCGCGAAGGTAGGTAAATATCAGGTTCGATTTTAGGGCTTGTTTAAATTTTATTTTGCCGCAATTGGAAACATAACCGGGCATTGGGCATTGGCGCGCATCCCCCAACAATTTACTCCGCCCGCCATCAACCAAGAAGCATGGCATTTGTCGCAACCTAAGGCTTATATTTGCAGACTAAGCAATGGAAATGACAACTGTAGCAACAATCTTGGAAATCCTTAAATACACCATTCCTGCCTTGGTGGTGTTGGTAGCCTGCACCTTAATTGTGCGCAAGTTCCTGATTTCCGAAACGGAACGGAAAAGGCTTTCCATTTTCCAACAAGGAATGGATACCACGCTGCGGCTTAGGCTGCAAGCATACGAGCGGTTGGCACTTTATTTGGAACGCATAAATCCACGCGGCTTGGTGCCGCGCGTTTACGAAAGTGGCATGACGGTGCGCGATTTGCAATCGGCATTGGTTTACAATATCAACCAAGAGTACGAACACAACCTGTCGCAACAAATATACGTGTCGGTGCAGGTATGGCGCACCATCAGCAACGTGAAAGAGCAGGAATTGGCCATGATAAACCAAGTGGCCGGCATGTTGGTACCCGACGCGCCCGCCCGCGACCTGCACCAGCGCATCATAGATTTCCTGTTGACCAGCGACACGGAACTGCCCGTAAACGTGGCGTTGGAAGTAGTCAACAACGAGGCCAAAATGGTATTGATGCATCAGGGGTAGCAAAATGGCTTTGTGGCATCCATGAAACGGCACTAACACTTTTCGGTAAAGAAATTGGAAAAAACAATTGTCATAATCCTGTCTTTTTTTTCTTTTATCTCAATTATGAAGTAAATTTGCGTTCGGTTTGACGAGGGGAATAAAATTTATAGATTAGTCTAAATTTATTTTCTTCAACCGATGCGTTTTGTCGCTTTGCGGGCAAAGTAGATGTAGGTTTCACCGATGCCAAAAAGTAGCTTCTTAATATTTAAAAATAAATAAATTTCCATGAGCGTTTACAGCGATTATCTCAACGAGATTGAGGAAAGAAAAGCACAAGGTCTTCATCCAAAACCTATTGACGGGGCTGAATTGTCAAGCGAAATAATAACGCAAATCAAAGACCCCGGCAACCCGCACAGGGAGGAATCGCTTAAATTTTTTATCTACAATACCCTTCCCGGCACCACGGCCGCCGCAGGTGTCAAGGCAAAATTCCTGAAAGAAATAATTCTGGGCGAAGCGGTGGTTCCCGAAATCGTGCCTTCGTTTGCCTTCGAGCTGTTGTCGCACATGAAAGGCGGCCCTTCCATAGAAGTGTTGCTCGATTTGGCATTGGGCAGCGATGCCGCCATAGCCGCTGCCGCCGCCGATGTACTGAAAAAGCAAGTTTTCTTGTACGATGCCGACATCAGCCGCCTCAAAGAAGCATTTAAAAACGGCAATGCCGCAGCCAAAGACATATTGGAAAGCTACGCAAAGGCAGAATTTTTCACCAAGCTGTCCGATGTGCCGGAGGAAATAAAAGTGGTAACTTACATAGCCGGCGAAGGCGACATTTCCACCGACTTGTTGTCGCCCGGCAACCAGGCGCACTCCCGTTCGGACCGCGAGCTGCACGGCAAATGTATGATTTCGCCAAAGGCCCAGGAAGAAATACGCGCCCTGCAGGCCCAACATCCCGACGCAAGCGTGATGTTGATAGCCGAAAAAGGCACTATGGGCGTGGGTTCCTCCCGCATGTCGGGCGTAAACAACGTGGCGCTTTGGACGGGCAAGCAAGCCAGTCCTTACGTTCCTTTCGTAAACATTGCACCCATAGTGGGCGGCACCAACGGCATTTCGCCCATTTTCCTTACCACGGTTGACGTAACAGGCGGAATAGGCATAGACCTTCAAAATTGGAAGAAAAAAACTGACGAAAACGGCAACCTCGTCCGCAACGAAAAGGGCGAACCCATTTTGGAAGAGGTTTATTCTGTTGCCACAGGGACGGTTCTTACGATTAATACAAAAAAGAAAAAACTCTATAATGGCGATAAAGAATTGAAGGATATTTCAAAATCTTTTACGCCACAAAAATTGGAATTTATCAAGGCCGGCGGTTCTTATGCCATTGTATTTGGTAAAAAAATCCAGACCGTTGCCGCCAAAATTTTGGGCATCCAACCTGCGCCCGTATTTGCCCCTTCAAAAGAAATTTCCATTGAAGGACAGGGACTTACGGCGGTAGAGAAAATATTCAACAGAAATGCCGTTGGTGTAACTCCGGGTAAAATATTACATGCCGGTTCCGATGTGCGCGTAGAGGTGAATATCGTTGGCTCGCAAGATACCACGGGGCTTATGACCGCCCAAGAGTTGGAGTCCATGGCGGCTACCGTCATATCGCCCATTGTGGACGGTGCTTACCAGTCCGGTTGCCACACGGCTTCTGTTTGGGACAAAAAAGCGCAGGCCAATATTCCCAAGCTCATGAAGTTCATGAACGATTTTGGCGTTATCACCGCCCGCGACCCCAAAGGCGTGTACCATTCCATGACCGACGTTATCCACAAAGTACTGAACGATATTACGGTTGACGAATGGGCCATCATCATAGGCGGCGACTCGCATACACGTATGTCCAAAGGCGTGGCTTTCGGGGCCGACTCGGGTACGGTGGCCTTGGCCCTGGCCACCGGCGAAGCATCCATGCCCATTCCCGAATCGGTAAAAGTTACTTTCAAGGGCCAAATGAAAGACTACATGGATTTCCGCGACGTGGTTCATGCCACGCAGGCGCAAATGTTGCAACAGTTCGACGGCGAAAACGTGTTCCAGGGCAGGATTATCGAAGTACATATCGGTACCTTGCTGGCCGACCAAGCCTTTACCTTTACCGACTGGACTGCCGAAATGAAGGCAAAAGCCTCTATCTGTATTTCCCAGGATGATACATTGATAGAATCGCTCGAAATAGCCAAGAGCCGCATACAAATAATGATTGATAAGGGCATGGACAATCATAATAAAGTATTGCAAGGTTTAATCAACAAAGCCAACAAAAGGATAGAAGAAATAAAAACGGGCGAAAAACCCGCATTGACCCCCGATGCCAATGCCAAATACTATGCCGAAGTAGTGATAGACCTCGACGCCATAAGCGAACCCATGATAGCCGACCCCGATGTGCACAACGAAGATGTGTCCAAACGATACACCCACGATACGATTAGGGCACTTTCTTATTACGGCGGCGAGAAAAAAGTTGACCTAGGTTTCGTTGGTTCCTGCATGGTGCACAAGGGCGACTTGAAAATAGTATCGCAAATGTTGCGCAACTTGGAAGAACAACAAGGCAAAGTGGAATTTCATGCGCCATTGGTAGTGGCTGCGCCCACGTACAACATCATTGACGAATTGAAGGCAGAGGGCGATTGGGAATTGCTGGAAAAATATTCGGGCTTTGAATTCAACGACCTGTTGCCCAAAAGCGTAGCCCGCACCGAATACGAAAACATGATGTACCTGGAACGCCCGGGCTGCAACCTTTGCATGGGCAACCAGGAAAAAGCGGCCAAAGGCGATACCGTATTGGCTACCTCCACGCGTTTGTTTCAGGGTAGGGTGGTAGAAGATACAGACCGCAAAAAAGGCGAATCCTTGTTGGCCTCCACGCCGGTAGTCGTATTGTCGGCCATCTTGGGCCGCATACCCAATATGGAAGAATACAAAGCCGCAGTGGAAGGCATAGAACTTACGAAGTTCACGCCGGTGAGCAGCAACTAAACTTGATTCATTTTTAGGTGCTGTTAAACCGAGGAGGCTTTACGGCTACGAAGTGCGTCCAAATATGTTTTTGCTTGATTGAAAAACTATATCGGACTAAAAGATACCGATAAAAAGACCTGCCCGGAAACAAAGGGCAGGTCTTTTCTTGTATGAGCCGACGACTGGATTCGAACCTGCGACCTACGCATTACGAATGCGGCGCTCTACCAGCTGAGCTACGTCGGCATTGGGGCTGCAAATATAAACGATGCGTTTGAAAAAAAGTATGCGGCATTGGTAATTAAAGATAGTTTTGTATATTTGCGCCTAAAAACAAAAAATATGGATTGCCCAAAATGTCAAGGTACACACAAA
>JASGFI010000002.1:0-72615 GCA_047605615.1 Edaphocola sp.
TACGATGCTTAACTGCAACACCCGTTCGACGTCTCCGATACCGCTGCCGTTGGGCATCACGGGTACCAGCAATTCATTTATACCATCATCGTGACTCAAAGGTATTGTAGACCAGGCGATACCGTCCCATGCGCCAAGCACGGCCACTCCGCTGGCATCACCTGAACCACCAAAATATATCTTGTCCTTTATAGGGCTATAGTAAAATTTGGGATTGTTAAAGTGATATAGCTTTACAGACACAGAACACATATCTACATGTACTTCTATTTGATTTACAACTTTGTCAATTTTCAAAAAGCTGGCAAAGTTTTTAAAAACTATATCAGATTAACAATGCCTAAAATTTTAATGGAAATAAAATGAAGCATTAATTTGCTTTTAGTGGAACACATCAGCCCCAACCCCTATAAACGGTAGAAGCAAGTGTGGTTTTCATTGTAAACAGTAGCTAAAGCCTTACATTAAAATTTTAGTATAGCCAAATACCTTATCGTTTCCATCTATTACCAAACCAAACTTACTTTTTTCAGGCGACAAATATGTATAGCCGTTATAACGCGAATGTAGCATCGTACTCCACATTAAGTTGTAGCTTGTTCCATCAAATTTGGCAATAAGCAAACGTTGGTCGTTGCTGGCAGGGGTTTCAAAATATGCCGTGCCATTGGTATATACCGGTACCAAACCTTGGGCATTGGGCAGCGGCGAAGGGCTGGCGACCATGGTATAATCCAACGATTCTCCCAATAGGTACACCTCCCCTTTTGAATTTACTTCAATGTTCTTGATTCCTGTTTCCGAATGACCCAACAAGGTACTCCATACCAACGATAAACCCGAGTTGAATTTCGATATGAACATATTCGTATTATTCGGGTCGTTTACGTTGAGGCTGTTTTGGAAAATGCCCCATTGCCCGGGTCTGCGAGAGGAAAACGGTTTGCCGAATGGCTTGTGGCAGGCGAAGTGGTTTCGTCGAGCAAGGTACTCCAGGTGAGGCCGCCCACTGGCGCACCGTATTGCTGAACTTAGAGATGTACCAGTCGTAATTGCCAGCATTTGCATTGATAACGTCAGTCTGACCATATTCCACAGGGAATTTATTTCCTTTTTCGGCCATTGCGTGGTACAGGTCATCATCCACGGCGTGTACCCTTGCCGACTCTTCGGCTCCGTCGTGTCCGTAGTACACGCTCCAGTCGAGGTTCTCTATAGCAGTGGGTTTCTCGCCTGCGCCGCCCACGGCTATCACCAGGGTATTGGCGGCATTGTAAGTGCCTATGGAGGAGAAACCCACCTGCCCCGTTCCGTTATGTTGCCACTGCGGCTGCCAAGGCAGTAGTGTGGCATTGTTTCCCGCATCTATCTGGTAGGCTATGGCTTCGTGGAAGGCAAGCGACCAGTCGCCCAGGTACATGCGCAGCGTAGGGTTGCCGGTTAGCTGGCCAATGCTGTCCTGCCCGCTGAACATAAGTTGTATGTCGGAGGGGTCGCCGCCGGGCTTCACCACAAAATAAATCTTGGGTGCAAAAGAGTTGCTATAAAAATGCACGTCTATGTTGGGGAAAGCGTCTTCATATACTATCCTTGCGTAACCCGGTACATCGGTTATGCCGGTATCGCAATGCGGCAGGTAATAGTTCAGGTAGTCTTGCCCCTGCTCGTAGGCGGCAAGGCTGCCGCAGGTAGCGAGGCTTTGCTGCCTACCCACATTCTTGTTGGCTATGGATTCTTCGCAGAGGAATTGCATGTCTATCCTGCAAAAGGTGTCGGGCGCCGTGGGCGATACCGAAGTATCTCCCGTCAAATGCGCCACAAAAGACACCCTGTCGTCGAGCATATACATGGCCGGGTCAGTCTTCTCGGTATAATATTGCACATCGAGGCGCACGGAATCGTTATGGTCGGTTATCTGCCCGAAATTCCGGTAATAGAAGTTGGCATTGGAGGGTGGTTCGGGTGCAAGTTCGGGCAGCAGGCTTTGGGCGTTCAAGCCGGCCACATTGCACAATAGGCTTAGGAACAGTAACAGTTGTTTGTTTTGCTGCTTCATCTTGTCGAAATTTAATAGTTGAAAATTTTGTACGTATAGTTTGAAAATATACAGCTATAATTATTTGCGGATTTCGTTACATTAACAATAATTTCTATCAATTATATTCCACAATGATAACAAACATTTCTGATTGATTGAAATTATTTTTACCTTTTAACCAAACATCGAATGGTATGGGGTGTGTTTTACCAAAATAATATAGTTAAATCTGTTCAAAGTGTCATTCCGACGACAGGAGGAATCTCTGAGATTCTTCACTGCACTTCGTTTCGTTCAGAATGACACCTCCAAATCGTCATGTCAAAACATTGCGATTTAACTATAATTGACACTATAACTTCCATGTTTAGGATTAAACATGGAAGTTATAGTGTACACCGGATAGTTTTGTGCGTTTTTTTGACCTCACCCCGACCCTCTCCCCACCAATAGAATTGGGGCAAGCTGGAGAGGGGGACGGGAGTACTGGAGGGGATATGGGTGATAGATTGGGATTTGAAAGGTGTCCACCATTGCACATTTTTACCCAACGCTAAGCAATTAACGCCGCCACCACGCCCATTTGAAGCCTACCGTGGCCCAGCGACCGGGCAAGGGCACCGCACCCGTTTCTATGTAAGACACATTGCCTATGTTGGACACATCGGCATAAACGCTGAAGCGGCGCAGGGTGTAGCTTATGCGGGCATCTACCAAAGTGTAAGCGGCATAGGTTACACGCTCTACGTGCCTTGCGGCAAGGGTGATGTTTAGTTTTTGCAAAAACTCAACATTCAACCGTGCTACCAACTGGTGGCGCAAATTTTCCAAAGCATAGCGGCTTATGGGTTGAACGGAATCGGTCGCATTGGGGTTGCTGATTTTTGGCGACAAAAACGTATAACCCAGTCCGGCTATTATGGCTACGTCGGCCTTGGGGCCATCGTTGCTCCGCCAACGGTAATCTACGTTTAGGCTTACGCCTTGTGTATTGATTTGTTGGAAATTTTGTGGCTGCCAAGGGTCGGTAACGGTATCTTTTACCCAATCGATAAACCCATCGGTACGGCGATAGAAATAACTTGCCGAGGCGTTAAGGTTAACCGTACCATATTTTATGCCACCTTCGGCATTGTAAGAATATTCGGGCTTGAGTAGCGGATTGCCTACATTCAGCGGCCCTTGATAATACCAATCGGTATAGGTAGGCAATCGTTGCCCCGTACCTGCATTGGCAAACAACCTAAGTCCGCCAATTATTCTGTACCCGGCATCTATACCGGGCATAACGCGCCAACCAAATACCGAATTGTAATTAGCATAAGCACCTATGTTTACCAACAGGTCTTTTACTTTGTTGAAAGAGTATTCCCCGAAAAAACCATAATTGCTGCGTTGCCAATTGCCCAAGTTGCTGCTGCGTATCCATTCTGCCCTCACCTCTACACCCGCGCCAAAATCGCCTATATCGGTAGCAAATACATTGTTCAGCTCCGCATCGGCCACATGTGTTTCATGCCGGTTGTGGTAAGCGTCGGGGTTCAAACGGGTATAAATATAATCATCATGGTTGTAACGGTAGCTTACGCGCGGCTTCAAGGTCCAATACGGATTTATTTTAAGGTTGGCGGAAATGGCCGCCAGCCCCGTTTGCAGCGTTTCGTTGGCCTCTTTGTCTCCGGGGGCGGCATAAAATGCGTTGGCACCAAAATCGTTGTGCACAATGCCGCCCATCATCTGCAAACTATTGTTGTTTCCCAGCTCCAAATTGTTTTGGTAGTAGGCTTTGTTGTTGGCAAATGCCGTGTTGTAGCGGTAGCCACTTGCTTGCTCGCGGCTAAGCGACAATAGGTGTTGCTCCCTGTCGCCAACTATAGATGCCGACAATTGCAGGCCGTAACCTGCGTACAACTTATGGTCGTCCGTATCCCTATGAAAATTGCTGCCACCGTAAATGTTTGTGGTTATACCGGTCTTGGCCGGTTTTTTGGTGATGATATTGACGGCACCGTTCAGGGCATTGACACCATAAATCCTGGCTGCCGGCCCGCGCAATACTTCTATGCGTTCTATGGCATCGAGCGGCAGGGGCATGTTCATCATGTTGTGGCCGGTTTGCGGGTCGCTGATTTTCACGCCGTTAATCAGCACCAATGTTTGGTCAAATGTTCCCCCGTCAATCCCCATGTCGGCCTGCGTTCCCCAGGGGCCGCGCTGCCGCACGTCCACGCCGGCCACATAGGCCAGCAATTCATTTACCGATTTTACCGGCAATGTCCTGATGAGGCTTTGGTCCAAAATGGCAATGTTCCTATTTTGCTTGGCAAAGGGTATTTGAATACGATTTTCCTGTACCGTTATTTCGCCCAAGGGCTGTATATAAAACCTACGCCCATCGCTTGTGTCTATTGCCCCGGTAGAATAAAGTTCGCCGTCTTCGCCCACCATGGGGTTTTCATATTCGGGTTCTTCGTCCTGTTCCGTCTTAATGGGTATTTGCGCAATGGACAAAGTGCCCAAAATATTCAGCGAGAACAACAAGGTGAAAATTTTCCTCATCTGCAAATATTTAAAATATCGTGGCAAAATAAATAACACTAAAACGAAATGTAGATAGTCCAATTATAACACCCGCTATTCCCGCCAGCACTCCCATCCCCCTCTCCTTCGGAGAGGGCCCGGGGTGAGGCTAAATAATTGGACTATTATGTTCCACAAATAGTATAAAGGCGGCAAAGATAAGTGGTATGAACTTATGGCCATTGTTGCGAAATATAAAACCGGCCAAGGAAGCGTCCCCTTAGCCGGTTTTATAGTGGTGTTATCGGAAGATTTAAAAACCTTATTTCAATACTACCTTCTTGGTCGTTCTTGCATTGGCGGTTCCGTCAATAACCTGAAGCATGTATTGGCCACGCGCCAAATGGCCCACGGCTATTTCTGTGCGGCTGCCTATTTCGCCGCTCCAAACTTTTTGGCCCACGATATTGTACATTACCCCGTTCAGGTTTTTGCCATTAATGTTGGTGGCTTCAATTATCAACTTATCGCTTGCCGGGTTGGGGAATACCGACAAGTTTTGATCCAATTCAACGGAACCTATTCCCGTAGCGTCGCCCGGAATGGTAATCTTCGCTTTGTTTATATCGAAAAACACATTGCCGGCACCTTTTACTTTCACATAACCCTCGGTTGTGTACACGTTGGGAACGGTGGCGGTATAGCTACCCGTATTGGGTGCATTCGACACCCACAAATAATCGAAATTTTCGCCTCCGTCAAAAGACAAGTAGATATTGACATAACCGGCATTGACAGAATCGGCGGTAGTGTTGCCAACGTTCCAGGTAACGGTTTGCTGCGTTCCGGGTGTCCAGGTAACTGCGGATGATTGCGAGGTAACGCGGAAGTCTTGCGAGTTGGCATCTACCCTTATCCTGACTACGGTATCAATTGTATTGAACACGCCCCAACCTTGGTGTATGCTTCGTGCCGTAAGTTTGAACCTTATTGTGCGTTTTACACCGGCAAGACGCACGCCAGCCAGGCTGTACACGCTGCCGATAACACTTTCGTAGTCGGGATAAGGCCTGATGCGGCTCGTAGTGGGATAGTAAGAACGGTACGCGGGACCTTCGGAAGCCGAGCTATAATTGGCTTCGGTACCTGCAAAGTTGCCCAAATCCCATTGTTCCCAGTTATAGTAAACGGTATCCCCGCTAACAGGTGGGTCTATAATAGGCGCAGTAAGCTCGAAAGGCGTGTTCTTGGGAATGCGAAACGAGTCGGCTATGTCCGGTAGGGTAACGATGGATGTTCCTGTAGAAGTCGTACCGCACGTGGCACCACTGCCCGTAAGGTAGTCGCTCACTTCAATCAAGGTATTCGCATGGAAATAATCATCTGTACGGCTGCCCACATTGTTGGGGGAACACAGGCCGGAATAGGACATGGTAGAAATGCCTGCACCCGGTTCGTAAGCAGTAAGTTCGTTGCCATTGTCCAAACAGCTGCCGGTATTGGCACTAAAGGTATGGTTGGCCCCAAACTGGTGGCCCAACTCATGCAACATAGTGCTCACGTCCGATGCGCCACCCGAGGTGCTGGTGCCACTTGCTTTACCGCTAACGCATGTGGCACCTACTTGTGCCAAGCCGCCACCCGCGGTACACAACACGTGGCCAATATCAAAATTGGCAGAGCCAATGGAATCGGTAATCACGGTTTGCCCTTCGCCGATGAGGCAAGCAAGGGTAGTGTTGCAAGTATAGGGGTCGGTAGCCGGATCGATAAAGATGATTTTGTTGTTGTTGCCTACCAATTGGAACGAAACGGAAAACTCGCGTTCGTAATAACCATTCACACGGTTTACCGTAGTGGTCATTATGCTCAAAATCTGGCTAACCGTAGGGTTGCTCGATATAAGATTCAACGCATATTCGCCGGTACAGCTCAAGGCCAAGCGATATTCATGCCTTTGCGTACCATTGGACTTTTGGGCCGTTTTGCCGCCGGGCTGCCTTACTACCTCGTCGGCCGCGCCATTGGTCAACGCAGTCATGGTATTGTCCAATTCGCAGGCACCGTGAGCAATGGTGGGTTGGTAATCTTTTTTATAATAAACCCCATAGTAGCCTTCTGCCTCATAATTGTAGGGGTCTATGAAATAAGTACCATCCCCGTCGTACACCATGGCATTGAAGCCCAAACCGGTATAATCTATTTTGGCGGTAACGTTGTGATTGTCGTCGGCCTCGGCGGTAAAGGTTTGGATGCCGGGATATTGCTTGGCCAACGCTTCTTCCATCATGGGTGTTTTCCACACATGGAAGCTGCGCCAGCTACCATCGGGGCTTGGCAAAAGTATTGCCTTGCCGTTTTCATAATTTTCGCCCAACCCAAACAGGAAACTGCGCATGGCAGCTTGGTCCAAGGTGAACAGCCGATATTCGGAAGCCGATATTTTGGACGGCATCCTGGACGGGGCAGCAGTGCCCTCAAAAGTTCTCCAATAATTGTTAGCAGCTTGGCTTTGGAAGCCCGTAAACGCCATTACGCCTACCAACAAATTTTTGCATAGATTTTTCACCATTTTCTCTGAAAATTTTTAACCTTTTTTCTTTTTTGGCTACAATGTACGGAATAGTTCAGCAAGATAGCAATTTCTTTTATAAAAGTTGGGTTTATCGTTTTTTTTCCCTTCAAAAATTAACCTTGTCAAGAAAATAATTGCGGCTCATCGTATTTTGTGTTTGCCAACACAAATTCTACGATGTTTTCGAGAGGCCATTGATTAGGTTTCTTGTTTATCGGACAGCAATGAAACAAGAAATAGGAAATTATCCGCTATTGAAAGCAACAATGAAGGTAAAAATATTCCTTATGTCGGTTCAATCGGTTCTGTTGTTTTACCAGAGGAATTTGCCGGCAAAGTAATAGCTGTAACTTCTGGAGGGAATATTAAACCCAAAAGCGAAGCTCAAAAGCCTCATTAAACTGCACACCGGATAGAGTTTTGTGCAATAAATATCGCACCAAGACACCAAGGAACTTGGTTGCTCATGTTGGCAACCCCCAACAATCCCGTTGCTAAAACAACCATGCAAAAACACAATTGCGGCACTCCCTATTGTCATGCCGTAGGCACCTAAAAAAACATCTTGCAGTAGATGCGCCCTACCCGCCAAACTTTTTGGGGGCACAGCGGCATGGCCAAGCGGGAATAAAAAGAGTTTTTCTTGAATGTCGCACAAAGGAAAACTAAACCACCATGCACTGAAAGTGCGTAGGTTTGAACAACGAATGAAATTCGTTTGAAAGAAAATCAAAAGATACACAGATGATTAAATATATAAAATTATACTTATACATCTATGAAAATATTGAAAATTTACAGAAACCAAAAGTCTTGCACTGTAAAGTGCATAGTTTAAACTAACGATTATGACCAATGAAATTCGATTGCACATTTTTACCCAGTGCGAAGCATAAACAAAAACCTACCCCACGCTTCCTTCCAGCGATATGGCCAACAGCTTTTGCGCCTCCACGGCAAATTCCATGGGCAGTTTGTTCAGCACTTCTTTGGCAAAACCATTTACAATCATCTCCACGGCCTTTTCGGTGTCTATGCCGCGGGCGTTGAGGTAAAATATTTGATCCTCGCCTATCTTGGAAGTGGTGGCTTCGTGTTCCAGCGTGGCGGTACGGTTCCTGCTTTCGATGTAGGGGAACGTATGCGCGCCGCAACGGTCGCCTATAAGCATGGAATCGCATTGGGTGAAATTGCGGGCATTGTCGGCCTTGGTGCCAATTTGCACCAGGCCCCTGTACGCATTTTGGCCATTGCCGGCCGATATGCCTTTGCTGATGATGCGGCTACGGGTGTTCTTGCCCAAATGGTGCATCTTGGTGCCCGTATCGGCTATTTGTTTGCCCTTGGCCACCGCTACGCTGTAAAATTCGCCATAACTGTTGTCGCCCTGCAGTATCACCGACGGGTATTTCCACGTAATGGCCGAACCCGTTTCTACCTGCGTCCAGCTAATAATGGAATTGTGGCCACGGCAAGCACCGCGTTTGGTTACGAAATTGTACACGCCGCCCTTGCCGTCTTTGTCGCCGGGATACCAGTTTTGGACGGTAGAATATTTTACTTCCGCATTGTTCATGGCTACTATTTCCACCACTGCGGCGTGTAATTGGTTTTCGTCGCGCATGGGCGCGGTGCAACCTTCCAGGTAGCTTACGTAAGCATCGTCATCGGCCACTATCAACGTGCGTTCAAACTGGCCGGTATTTTGTGCATTGATGCGGAAATAGGTACTCAGTTCCATGGGGCAACGCACGCCTTTGGGAATGTACACGAACGAACCGTCGGAAAATACGGCGGCGTTCAAAGCGGCAAAAACATTGTCGCTATGCGGCACCACGGCGCCCAGGTATTTCTTTACCAATTCAGGGTGTTCCTCCACCGCCTCGCCAAAGGAACAGAACACTATGCCTAGCTTCTTCAATTCATCTTTGTAGGTAGTGGCTACCGATACGCTGTCGAACACGGCATCTACGGCCACGCCCGCCAACGATTTTTGTTCGGAAAGGGGAATGCCCAGTTTCTTGAACGTTTCCAGCAATTCGGGGTCCACCTCGTCGAGGCTGTTGTATTTTACCTTGTTCTTCGGGGCGGCATAGTACGAAATGCCCTGAAAATCCATCTCGGGCATCTTGAAATTTTGCCATGTGGGCATTTCCATTTTCAGGAAGGCACGGAAAGCCTTGAGCCGCCATTCCAACAACCATTCGGGTTCATTTTTCTTGTTGGAAATAAAATGAATGGTGTCTTCGTCGAGACCCGGCGGCAGTATGTCCATCTCAATGTCGGTAACGAAACCGTGTTCGTACTCCTTGCCGGCAATTTCTTCTAATAATTCGGTGCTGTTTTCCATAGGTGCATTTATCTCTCCACTGGTTCGGGCTTGTGTTCAAATTGAACGTGCAAAGCTACGACACAAAAGCCGCAAAGCGAAAGACTATTGATAAATGCTTTCTATGTGTGGATTTATGAGCCGCCAACACCCAATCTTACTTGTTCCATCTTACGCAAAATTGGATTGCCGCCCCTTTCACCCTGCAAGGGGGCCAGCACAACCATCCTTAAACCACCATAAGGCTGCAACCGCGAAGGGCAGAATTATCCAAGCGGCCAAGCACCTCAAAAGAACCATCGGCGTATATTTTGGCTATATCGTCGGTGGCTATGAAACTGCAAGCATCTATATTGGCCAAGTCTATCACATTCAGTATGCCGGAGCCTTGGGGCTGCACATCGAAAGGGTCGCTCTCGTCGCGCACATACACCCGCATGGTGGCGGCGGCGGCAAATATGCCGTCTTTATGCGCATAGGCTTGCGAAAGCAGTTCTGTCATGCCATATTCGGAGTGAACGGCATCCAAATGCCATTTGTCTTTTAAAAATCGGTGTACTTGCGCACGTGTCCATTCTTCCCTGCGGCCTTTCATGCCGCCGGTTTCCATTACTATTGCCCCGCCCAAATCCATGGGATATTTTTCGGCAAAATCAAGCAGGGCAAAGGTTACGCCCAACAATACTACTTTCTTCTTGCCATGGCGCAAAGATTGTAGCGTGGCGGCAAGCGAAGCCCATTCATTCAAGTAAAAACCGCTTTTTTCGTCGCCGCTCATTTTAATCAGCGCATCGGCCATATACACCAGCGAGCTGTTGCCGCGTTCCAGGTAAGAGGGCAACAGGCAAAGGAAAATATAATCGGAAGGTTGGCCATAAAATTGACGGAAGCCGTTCAGGAAACTCTGCCGGTAAAGCCCGGCATCCTTCACCCAATGCTTGCTGTTGGCCATGCCGGTGGTGCCGCTGCTTTCAAATACCAGTTCGGGCCGGAAATGGCCGCCTGTTACCTTGTGTGTCTTGAAAAAAGATATGGGCAAGAAGGGAATTTGCTCCGTCTTTTCCACCTTGCCGGGTGCTATTTTCAGGGCGTCCACATATTGGCGGTATATGTCGCAATGCTCGTATTGATGGGCAAAGGCCGCCCATGCACAAGTTTCAAAATCATTTTGCGTTATATAACTAAACCAGTCGCCGCCCGAAAACCGGGGCTTGATATTGGTGTACATTTGCTACATTTGAACGGAAATACCGGACTTAAAGAAATTCATCATCGCAATGCTCGCCGGGCATTTGGCCAAAGCGGGGCACAACAATTTAACTACATGAAAACCAAGATTCTTTCTGCAATTTCCATAATGCTGCTCCTGGTTGCGGCCTATGCGTGCACCAAAAAACCGCATGAATATCCGGACGAGCCGGAGATAAGTTTATACTGGGTGGACCCGCTTAGCATAAGCCTGAAAGATACCAGCGCAAAGGTACACATTACCTTCAAGTTTACGGACGGCGACGGCAACATAGCGTGGGAGGAATCCAAGCAAGCCATATTCCTGAAGTCGAGCAAAGACACCTCCAGTGCCGACTATACTTACAGCTACCCTTTCCCGGTGGTTTCGGCCGCGCAGCGGCCCAGCGAAGGCGGCTTGGAAGGCTTTGCCACGGTAAACCTCGGCAAGGAATATTTCCCCATAACCGATTCGCTGCACATTGCCCTGGGGCAGGATACGTTTCAATACCGCATTTACGTAATGGACGATGACAGCAACAAGAGCAACGTCATCAACACGGGCAATATTTATGTTTCATTTTAGTGCAACCCGATTAAGGGCCTGTTTAAAATGCCAACAATAAAATTCAAGCAAGCTCTCAGAACCTCTTCTACGCATGAACAATTACGAGTTGTTGATACACAAACTGGATGCCTTCATCCGGAAGTATTACTTTAACCAATTGCTGCGCGGCATATTGGTGTTTGCCGCGTGCCTGTTTGCCTATCTGTTGCTGGTAAGCGTGGGCGAATATTTTTTCTACTTCCCCGCCTGGCTCAAAATGGGTTTGGTGAGCCTCTTGTTGGTAGCCGGGTTGTTTTCTTTGGCAAAATGGATTGTGCTGCCCCTGTTGAAAATTCAACGCCTGGGCAAAACCATTAGCCACGAGGAAGCGGCCCGCATCATAGGCTTGCATTTTACCGATGTAAGCGACAAGCTGCTCAACATCTTGCAACTCATGCAAAACAGCCACCATGCCGAAAGCCGCGAATTGATTGAGGCCAGCATAGAACAAAAATCGTCCAACCTCGTACTCGTGCCCTTCGTGCAAGCCGTGGATTTGGGTAAAAACAAAAAATACTTACCCTTTGCATTGGTGCCCTTGGCCATAGGTGCGCTCATAGCCATATCGGTGCCTGCCCTGTTTCGCGATGCGGGCAACAGGCTGTTGCAGGCCAACCGAAACTTTGAGCCACCCGCCCCTTTCACCTTTCAAGTTACCAGCGGCAACATGGAAGTGCCCATGTATGGCAGCTATAAATTGGAAACCAAGATAAAAGGCAGCAAGCTGCCCGAAAAGGTATATGTACAGTCGGGTAACGAACAATTGGAAATGCAAAAAACAGGCAAGAACACTTTTGCCTACACCTTTACCCAAATAGCCGCGCCCCTCAGTTTCCGCATGGCCGCCGCAGGCGTACATTCGAGCGATTACAGCATTAAAGTAAAGCAACGCCCCACCCTAACCTCGTTTACCGTTGATGTACTGTACCCGCAATATACAGGGCGTGCGAATGAGCATTTGCAAAGCCTCGCCGACATGGCCATACCCGCCGGAACGCTGTTGAAAATATCTTTGAAAGCCACCAACACCAGCAACATTTTCCTGCGATTGGGTTCGGGTGCGGCCACCCCTTTGCAACAGCAAAACAACAACTGGCTATCGTTGCTGAAATTCATGGCCGACACGAGTTATACCCTGTTGCTAAGCGGCAAAGAAATAGTTCGCGGCGACAGCTTCACGTACCACGTGCAAGTCATCCCCGACCTGGCACCCACCGTGCAGATGCAGGAAATGAAAGACAGCATAACCGGCCAGCAGCTATTGCTTACCGGCAATGCGGGCGACGATTATGGCATTGGCAAATTGTATTTCCATTACAGCATCGCCGGTGCCGACAAGCAAATATTGAGCAACAAAAACATAGCCCTAAAAACCGCCGGTGGGCGCGTGGTGCCTTTCCAACATTATTTCGACATAGGCAGCCTCGATTTACAACCGGGCCAAGAATTGAGTTATTACATAGAAGCCTGGGACAACGATGCCGTAAACGGCAGCAAAAGCGGCCGCAGCGACATACACACTTATAGGATGCCCGATGCGCACCAAGCCGATTCGGCGCAAAGCCAGAACAGCCGCCAAATAAATCAGGGGTTGAGTTCCAGCGCGGAACAGGCAAAGGATTTGCAAAAAGAATTGAAGGAAATGCAAAACGAATTGCTGCAATCGGAAAGCATGAGCTGGGAGCAACAGCAAAACATGAAATCGTTGGAGGACAAACAAATGCAGCTCAAAAATCAGGTAGGGGCCGTAAAAAAACGTTTCGACCAACAGAAAAAACAAAGCGAACAAAAACAATACAGCGAAGAAATAAAGGAAAAGCAAGAAGCGGTAGAAAAACAATTGGACAACCTGCTGAACAAAGAACTGCAAGAGCAATTGAAAAAATTGCAGGAAATGCAACAGCAACGCAACAAGGAAAACGCCTTCCAGAACCTGCAACAAATGGAACAGCAAAACAAACTGTTCAACATGGACTTGGAGCGCATACAGGAGCTGATAAGGAAGCTGGAAATGCAGATGAAAATGGAAGACCTTGCCGCCAAAATGGAAAACCTTGCCACGCAGGAAGATAAACTGAACGAACAAAACAACGCCCGCAGCGAAGACAACAAACAACTGGCCAAGCAGCAAGACGCACTGCAAAACCAACTGAAGCAAGCCCTTCAAAACGACATGAAGGAAATAGAAAAATTGAACAACAGCCAACAAAACCCAGAAAAAACAGACGATGCCCAAGAGCAGGGCAAGGAGGCCGATAAAGATATGGAAGAAAGCAGCGACCAGTTGCAGCAAAACAACAACCAAAAAGCCAGCAAGGCCCAACAAAACGCCAGCAACAACATGCGCCAAATGGCGAAGTCGCTGATGAAAATGGCCGCCGGCATGGATGCCGAACAAATAGAGATAGACATAAAGGCCACCCGCCAAATACTCACCAACCTGTTGCGCTTTTCGTTTGACCAGGAAAACCTGATGAATACGGTGAAGCACACACCCATGAGCAGCCCCAAATATGTAGAAAACAGCCGTGCGCAAAACAGGCTGCAAGCCAATGCAAGAATGATTAAAGACAGCTTGTTCACCCTTGGCAAGCGGGTGTTTCAAATAGCGGCCACGGTGAACAAGGAAACTACCGATTTGGAAAGCAATATCAACAGCACCATTTACGCTTTGGAAAACCGAAGGCTGGGCGAAGCCGTAACAAGGCAACAATACGCCATGACCAGTGCCAACAACTTGGCCCTACTGCTCAACGAACTTCTCGAAAACCTGATGCAGAACCAAGCCCAGGCACAAGCCAGCGGCCAAGGCAAGGGCGGCAAGCCCAAACCCGGTTCCGGCGGCGGCGCAGGGCAGCAACTGAAAGACATCATCACCGGCCAGCAACAATTGGGGCAAGGTATGCAAAAAGGCATGGGCAAAGGCAACCAACAGCAACAAGGCCAACAACCCGGCGGCCAGCAAGGCAGCAATGGCGGCGGCGGCAACGGCGGCGGGCAAGGCAGCGAGGGCGACAATATGGGCAGCGAACAGATAGCCCGCATGGCGCGCCAACAGGCCGCGCTGAGAAGGCAAATACAAGAACTGTCGAGCATGCTCAACAGCAAGGGCATGAGCGGCAATGCCCGCCAACTAAAGGCCATACAAGATGCCATGGACAAAAACGAAACCGACATGGTGAACCGCAAGCTCAACAGCGAACTATGGCGCAGGCAACAGGAAATAATGACCCGGTTGTTGGAAGCCGAAAAATCCATCCGCGACCAAGAGGAAGACAACAAACGCAATGCCAATGCGGGCAAGGACGAGCAACGGCCCATGCCGCCCGAACTGAAACAGTATTTGCAAAGCCGCCAGTCCATGCTGGATATGTACCGCACCACCCCACCCGAACTAAAGCCCTATTACCGCAAAATGGCAGACGATTATTTGAAGCAGATAAAGCAAAACAATTAGGCAACGATGCGGCACAATTCAAAGTGCAATTCAAAGAAAAAAAGGTGCTGTATCGCAGACGCAGGAGCAAACAGAATGAAACCTGCCAGTACATAGCTTGTATTGGTACCCTACAAGTGCCTACCGCATCTCAAACAAATCTTTCAATTCCCGGTTGCTCAGGTTGCCTATCCAGTTTTCGCCAGTGGCCACGGCCATTTCGACAAGGGCTTTTTTGCTTTGTATCATTTCGTTGATGCGCTCTTCAAAAGTATTTCGGGTAATAAACCTGTGTACCATCACGTTGCTTTTTTGCCCTATGCGGTAAGCCCTGTCCGTTGCCTGCGCTTCCACGGCGGGGTCCCACCACAGGTCGTAATGGATTACGTGGTTGGCGGCGGTAAGGTTCAGCCCCGTGCCGGCTGCTTTCAGCGAGAGAATAAAAATTTTATCTGCCGGGTTGGCCTGGAAATTGTGTACCATTTCCTTGCGTTGCTTCAACGTACATCCACCGTGGTAAAACAAGGGTGTTTCCTTGTAACGTTCGGCAATAAAATGTTGCAGCATCTTTCCCATTTCAGCAAACTGCGAAAATATCAGCACTTTTTCGCCACTGTCCACAATGCTGTCCAGCTTGTCGAAAAGCAATGCCAGCTTACCGCTCAGCGAAGCATCCCATTTTTTGTTCTTTAAAAATTGGGCAGGGTGGTTGCAGATTTGTTTCAACGCCAATATCATTTGCAACACCAGTCCCTGCCGCACAAACAACCCTTTTTTGTCCTTGGCATCAATGGCTTCTATTTCTTTCAACGCTTCTTCCAACGTTTTTTCGTACAAGCTTGCCTGTTCGGGCACCAGCGTGCCAAAGCAGTCCATTTCTATTTTGTCGGGCAGGTCGGTGATGATGGATTTATCCGTTTTCAGGCGGCGCATCATGAAAGGTGCCGTTACTTTTTTCAACTTTTCGGCCACGGCGGCATCGTTGTACGTTTCTATGGGCGCAGCAAAATTTTCCCTAAACTCTTTGGCATTGCCCAGCAGCCCCCGGTTGCTGTAATCCACTATGCTCCACAGCTCGCTCAGGCGGTTTTCTACCGGTGTGCCGCTCATGGCAATAAAATTCTCGGCGGCAATGGCTTTAATGGCTTTTGCCTGTGCCGTGTCCTGGTTTTTTATGTTCTGCGCTTCGTCTATAACCACACTATGCCAGGGAAGTTTTTTCAGTTTGGGGCTTCGGTGCGGGCTATGCCGTAAGAAGTGAGCAATATGTCGAAACCCTTTGCCAGCTTGCGGTTGGTGCCGTGAAAAAGATGTACCTTGAGCGAAGGTGCAAACTTTTCAATCTCCGCCTGCCAATTGGTAAGCAAGCCCGTGGGTGTCACCACCAGTGCTTTTTTATCTTTCAGCAAACCATCTTCTTTGTATTTCAATAAAGTGGTGATTACCTGCAATGTTTTCCCCAAACCCATATCATCGGCTATTACCGAGCCAAAGCCTATTTGCGCATTGCGGTACATCCACGAAAATCCGCGCTGCTGGTAAGGGCGCAGGCTGGCGTTGATGCCTTTGGGCAAGGGTATTTCCTTGAACTCCGACAGTTCTTTTATCAACTGTTTCACTTCATCCGTAAGCGACACACGGGAGCCAAAATAATCGTCGCTCAATGCGGCCCGCAACATCTGGAAGGCAGACAGGTCTTGGCCTGCGGCAAAATGCCTGTGCAGCTTTTCCAAATCGTCTTTGCTTACATAAATGTATTGCGATTTGTATTTGATGAGGCTGTCCGATTGTTTCAACAGCTTCTTGAAATCGGCTTCGTCCATCAGCGTGTCGCCCACGGCTACCTGCCAGTCAAAATCGAGCAACTGGTCAAGCCGCAAAAAAGATTTTCCTTTCTTCGCTTTTATTTTTACCGAAGGTTTGGGCTTTAATATTTGTTGCAAGGATTTGGGCAACAAAATTTCAATATCCAACAGGCGGATAACGGGTATCATCTGCATCAGGAAAGGCGTGAACGTTGGCATGTCCATCTCCAGCAGCGCAGTGCCCTTGGTGTTGATGTAGGCATCCAGCCCGGGAACAAAATCGATCAACTGCGCCAGCGATTGCAGTATTTCAAACCGATGCTGCTCGTGTTTCCTTAAGGCAAGAATCTCACGCAAGGCAACAGGGGCGGGCGTTTTGGCATTTGCTTCGCTGATGTTGATGGTGGCCATGAATTTTTCGTCCACCGTTTCGTCCACCACTACCTGCGGACGGTACCGCCCTTGTGTGAGGTAATATTTTTGCAACCATTTCGTGGCCCACAAACATACCCCGTTTGTTCAGTTCGCCAACCAAATCAATATTGTGCAGGCCAAAAACAAGGAAAGGATTGTTGTCTATCTCCGCGCTTAGTTTGTAGATAACGGCGGCAAGGTGCTTGCAGGGCACTGCCCAGTCGGGGCAACTGCACTGCATTTTAAAGTCGGTCCATTGCCGGGGAAACACTTTCAGCCCCTGCGCTTCGGCTATGGCCAACACTTCGGTATCCAGTTCCCGGTTCAGCAGTTTCGAGATGATAACGGGCTTTGCCGCCAGCGCATCTATGAAGCGGCTTAGTTCGGGGTCGAAAAACGGCGGCAGGATAATGTCCACATTATACGGTTTTGGGCGGCTGCCCGCCACTTTGGCATTGGTGCGGTTTTCGGCAATGTCCAGTTTGGCAACGGCACCTTTGCGGGCGTAGCTGCTGCCGCGGGGCAGGCGGTTGCTGTAATCTATGTTGCTCAGGGAGTTGAGCCATTGCTGCCCCCACCATGTTTTGCCAAACTGTTGCGCCATTGGGTGTTGCTGCGGATTGGTTATTTAGAAATGCTGCAATCTTTGCCATTTTGCATGGCGATTGCAAAACAATGTGGTTCGGACTGTTGAAACGGTGTGCATAAACACGTTCAGGTTGGATTTTATTCTCGGGATTTCGGGTTATTTGGCAAAATATAACCTGCCCCGAAAATGACCTTTACCATGACATCTTGCTGCCCAAAAATGCCGATAATTACATTTCGTAGATAAAAATTTCCTTTTAATCGACAAAATTTTCAAATGCCTAAACGTGGCTCATCAATTGCGGTCATACATTCACAAAAAGCAGCAATGCTATTCATCACACAACAAAAACTAATTTAAAATGAAAAAGCTGATAGTAGCTATCATGGTGCTGGGAAGCACAGTAGCCGTAACCAACGAATCGAAGGCTCAGGTAAACGTAAGCGTAAACATCAACAGCCAACCCAACTGGGGGCCAAGCGGCTACGACTATGCGCAGTTTTATTACCTGCCCGACCTTAACTGCTATTACGACATTGCCCGCGCCCAATTCATTTACCTGAATGGCCGCCGCTGGTCTTATGCCGCCAACTTGCCCGCCCGTTTTGGCAACGTGGATTTGTACAATATGTACAAAGTAGTGATTAACCGCAGCAACCCTTTCCGCTACAACAGAACCCACAGGGCTCAATACCAACAATTCAGGAACAACCACAGCCAACCCTTGTTGCGCGACCAACGCGGCCGCAACGACAGGCCGGGAGGCCCCAACAACCCGACACATGGCAGGCCACAAGACAATAGCCGGAACAAAAACAATGGCGGCCAACAACAAGGCAACCGTCGTTAACGGTACTTGCAAATAAACTGCAAAGAGCATCGACCCCAAAGGGGTCGATGTTCTTTGCTTTTGTAGTCAACCAACCGGACACTTACCTACGGGTTTTCGTAAATTCGCGTAGCAATAAATACACCTCTTTTGTTATAAGGGTACACTAAAACTAAGAAAATATCATGAAACAGTATATTTTGGTTTATACACGCTTTACCGCCATTAGCAGGAATGCCGTGGAATACGGTTGCGCATTGGCCGCAGACCGCAATTATTCGGTTGTGTTGGTTCATAACTACACGCCGGAAATGAGCTACGCCGCCGATGCCATAGCCCTTGCCAGCATGCAATACGGCATAGCCGATGCAGAAGAACAATTAGTGGCGGAACACGAACGTGCGAAAACCCTTTTCCCGTCCGTAGATGTTCAGTATCTATTAACGGTAGGCCAGTATGCCGATGCGGTACAAGCGGCCATGGACAAATATCCCATACATTTTTTGGTAACGGGCGCACCCGAAAGCGGCGGCGATTTCTGGGCCTTTAACGACACGTTCGTAGATGTAATAAACGACCTGCCGCTACCCGTATTGGTTATACCCATGGCCGTAACTTATCGGGAAGCGGTCAATATAGGTTTTGCTTGCGACTATGCCACGCCCTTGGATTCCAAACAAATAAAGTTCATAGAACACCTAATGGAAAGCCAAGCCGGCGCACAGTTGCACGTTATCCATGTAAGCGTACCCGGCAAGTTAAAGGAACAGGTGCGGCAAGCCAATCAAGAACAATTGGCAACTGCACTTGCGCGGCACAATCCCAAGTTTGCCAACATTGTCAACAACGAAGTGATAGCTTCTATCATTGGCTATGTGCGCAAGCAAAACATACAATTGCTACTCGTCATTCCGCACAGGCACGGCTTGTGGTTCAATATATTCAACCAGAGCCACACCCGAAGGCTTACCCGCATCAACCATTTGCCTATCCTCGCCTTGCAAGACACGGAGTAGCAAGGCGAAGATGTACCAGACAACTTTTTGGGGTGATGAAAAACGGCTATACCACCGTCAGCAATGCGTAGGTATAGGCAAAACGCGCACTTTCGGGCACCATGATAAATATTTGTTCGCCTTTCTTCAGTTTCGCTTGGTTAAAAAGCTCTTCCAGCATAAAATAAGGTGAGGCAGAGCCTACGTTGCCCAGTCTGTCGAGGTTGGTGTACCAAGCACTTTCGGGTATCGTCAAATTGCGCAAGGCCAGTTCTTCCTTTATTTTTTTTCGGAAAAATTCGGACGACAGGTGCGGCAAAAACCAATCGACCTTGCTGGATTCCCAACCGCGTTTCTTGATTATTTTCTCCAGAAAATCTACGCCTCTCGGCACTATGTTTTCGCCCAACAGACGGGTATCTTGCTTTATGGAAAAAACGCTTTGTGACAGCCATTCGTTAGTGGGCAAATCGTTGTAACCAACCAAGTCGCTGCCGTTCTTTACGCTACCGGCGTACATGCAGGTTTCGAGTTGGTGCGCAAACGAGGTAATTTCCACCCATTCCACTTTCAGCGAAAGGCCGTTGGCATTGGGTTTGTCTTCAAAAAAGGCAGCACCGGCGCCATCGCTCAGCATCCAGCGCAGGAAATCTTTCTCAAATGCTATGTAGCCGTTTTCTTCTATCTCCTTTACCTTGTCTATCTCGGCCTCAAATTTATCTGCCGTAAGGAATTTGCTCATCCTTTCGGAACCCGTGGCCACCGCATTGCGTACGTCGCCACTGCCTACGGAAAGCCAAGCGAGCTTGAAAGCATTCATGCCCGAGTTGCAGGCACCCGAAAAGGAATAGGTTTCCATGGGGTGGCTGCCCAGTATGCCATGCACCATGGAAGCGTGCGAGGGCAAGGTTTGGTCGGGAGAGGTGGTGCCGCAAGCCAGTAGTTCCAATGCTTCAATGTTGGCATTGGGAAACAAGATTTTTACTGCTTCGGCGGTCAGCTCGGCATTGGAATATGTTTTTTTGCCTTCCGCAAAAGCGTAGTAGCGGGTTTTGATGCCGTTGTTGCGCAATATGAGCGGCCTCACTTTAGACGGCTTATTACCTACAAATCCCAAAACTGCCTCCATCTCGTCGTTGTCAATGGGTTCGTAGGGCAGAAACTTGGATAGGCGGGTAATGTAAACGTTTTGCATTATGGGTATCGTCACCTTTTCTTTGTTAGGTTAACTTTTCGTTGCAAGCAACACTACGAGCAACGTCTATTTGTTTGTTGAAAAGAAAGGGCGGCAAAGATAAGACAATATGAACAGCTTGAATTATGTGGCGAAAAAGATGGGGGCAAAATGCACCCGATTGTTCAATTCCCGAAAGCGACACACCGTATTTTGCCCAGTAGGACTGCTGCCGCAAAAAGCAAGTGCCATTTCTTGCCATGACCGACCCGCAACCATGGCCCAACATCCATTTTGGTTGGTGCCGAGGCGACAAGTTCGACACAGCTACAATTTTCCGGCATCGACAATCAAGCGATTCTTTACGCCAGCATCGCCACGCTTTTTTCTACCCCGGTTTTCAGTTTGTCTATTTCTTCCTTGGTGTTGTATAGGGCAAATGATGCGCGTACCGTGCCCGGTATGTGGTAATAGTCCATGATGGGCTGGCAGCAATGGTGGCCCGTGCGTACCGCTATGCTTTGCTTGTCCAATATTTCGCCCAGGTCGAAGGGATGCACATTGCCCACCAGGAAAGAAACCGTGGCCGCCCTATTTTTGGGTTCGCCTATAAAGCGTAGGGCAGGTATGGTTTGCAGTTCCTGTACGGCATATAGGGTCAGCTCGTGTTCGTGGTTTATTATGTTGTCCAAACCTACGCTGTTTACATAATCCAATGCCGCACCCAAGCCTATGGCACCACTAATATCGGGTGTGCCGGCCTCGAATTTGAAAGGCAAGTCGGCCCAGGTGGCACCTTGGAAAGTAACTTGTTTGATCATGGAGCCGCCACCTTGGTAAGGGGGCATTTGTTCCAGCCATTTTTCCTTTCCGTACAATACGCCTATGCCCGTGGGGCCATATATTTTGTGTCCCGAAAACACCAGGAAGTCCACATCCAGGGCTTGTACGTCCACATGGGTATGTTGTATGGCCTGCGCCGCGTCCACCAGTATGGGTACATTGTGTTTGTGGGCAGTGGTTATGATGCTGGCCACCGGGTTTACGGTGCCAAGCGTGTTGCTTACCCAGGTTACGGCCAATAATCGTGTGCGTTCTGTTATCAGGCTGTCTATATCGTCAAGTATCAAATCGCCGTTGGCATCCATGGGTATTGCTTTCAGCGTAGCGCCGCGGTCTTGGCAGGCTATTTGCCAAGGCACTATGTTGCTATGGTGTTCCATGGCCGAAACGATTATTTCGTCGCCTTCGCCAACAAATTTCTTACAGAAAGACGATGCTGCCAGGTTGATGCTTTCGGTGGTGCCTCGGGTAAATATTATTTCGTAGTCGTGGGCGGCGTTGACGAATTTTGCCACGGTATGCCTTGCCGCTTCTTGTGCATCGGTAGCCACTTGGCTAAGGTAGTGTACGCCACGGTGCACATTGGCATTATATTCTTTGTAGTATTTGTCCAATGCGTCCAGCACGGCTATGGGCTTTTGGGTGGTGGCGCCGTTATCGAGGTACACAAGCGGCCGGCCATACACCGTGCGTTGCAGTATGGGGAAGTCGGCCCTGATTTTTGCTATGTCAAAATTTGGTAGGTCGTTCATGTTTGGATGCGGCATATTGCGAAACGCTTTAGTACGGCGGCGTTTCGTGGTGCGGCAAAGTTAGGCAAAAGCAGGCGGGAATAGTAACTTGCGGCACTTCAGACTTGTGATTAAAAATGTGAAGTATCCAACTTCATCGCTTGCATTTTTTTATTTCTACAAAAGTATAATTTCATGGAACAAAATCAAGTCGGAAACTTGAAAATTAGCTATCACAAGTTACGCGCTTTGCTACACTTGCGAGAGCGGAAAAACGGTCGGAATTTGGAAATTCGATTTGTTCTTATTTACTTCGCGCCCTCAATTTATTTCCTTTACATTTTAAATGTTTCAATTACATGAGAAGAAATGTCACTATTTTGTTGACCACATTTGGGTTTATTGCAATTTGCGCAACCGCATTTGTTGCTTGTAAAAAAGAGCAATCCTTGTCTGCCCCACCTGCACAGGCTGCGCAGGTGCAAACCATGTCCTCTGCCGCGCCTTCATCCGGCATCGGCGTAAGTACAAGAGGGTTTTTGGTATTCAATTCTACTGCCGATGTTGACAACTACGTGTCGTTTCTTTTGGCAAGTACTTTGGTACTTTGGCCGAGGTAAAAACTTATCATAATTCGATTGGGTTTACCAGCCTTGCAGACAGTAAATATGACGACTTGGACGAAGGCACTTTGGTAACTGAGGCGCAATTGAAGGATTTCATGCTCGATGCACATAGTTTGGTGCAAGTGGCGGGTACATTGTTTCACGTATCGGACGACAGCATGTACCTGCTAACGTTGCAAGCTGCTGCCCTCACCGATGACACCTATGCCAGCATAGCCGCCGGAACATTCGATGCTGAGTTCATGAACCGTTTTGCCACAGGTCTTGAGCGAGATGAAACCTTTGGCTTATTTTCAACAATTGCCGCAAATCCTTCAGGTATTGATGAAGTATGGCCCGGCGGTGCTGCCGTTACAATGAAATTTTGGGGATGGGGAGATTGGACATGCCAACCTTGTGATGATACCGGATATCAAGTCTGTACTCGCATCTATTATGTTTTGTGGATGAGAAATGATTTTCAGCAGATTACAAAACCATGTGTGTATTAGTATGAAAAGATTGGGTTTAATGCCTGATAAATTCTAAAGGGTTAGGACACATACATTTCGGTTTATCCCGCTTAATTCGGAATTGTTTAGCTAATCTATTTCAAAAGACCAACCGGCAGACTTGATTAAGTCTGCCGGTTGGTTATATATAATATATTTACTTTAAAAATATTATGATTAACACAAAATCACATAAATTCATGTTTATTTTTTTGGCTATTGTTTTTTTGGGTAAAACTTATAGCTTTTGTCAAATCAACGACTCCTCTATCATTCCTAAGGAAATGGATGAAGTAGTTGTTAAAGCAAGGGGTAAAAAAGGTAACCCAACATACAAGGTATTTAGTCTGACGGCTAAACGCAATATTTATTTAAGAGCTATAGACTCCGGTGGTTTTATAGGCTGTTTTATACCCTGCACTGCCAAAGAAGCATTGACAGTGGCAGACATTAAATATCCGTTGGGTATGATGGGCATGGACAAAAGTTTAGACATAAACACGTTTATTGTCTTGAAATACGCCGATGGCAGCGACAGCACCATCCATGTTAAACCTTGGGAGCGGAAGTATGAAAAAAATGAGGAAACGCTTAGCATCGACAATAATCTGATTTTGCAAAAATCAATTTTGGGGTTCTACGTTTTTTTGCAGATAAACGAAAAAGTCAATCCTAAATATTATTACTTTTTAACCTTCAATAAAAAATACAAGTCTAAATTGACTTATACCTACAATAAGGCCCATAAAATAGTATTGTACGACCCAACTTTGGATTTACTGCCAGATAAATCATGGCAGTACGAATTGCTAATGAAAAATGCAGAGAGGTACAATTGGGCAGTAGAAGTACGCTATTCGGCAAAGTAACGCAGAGGTAGTGGGGTACGCGCTACGGCAATATCGCCGTCTATTGTCAAAAAATCCGCTCCGCTCTCGCATTCTTGCGCAGCAGATTTGTGAGAATAATTCTTGGTTTCCTAAATCATCACTTGCATACATTTTTTGCCCCTCCAAAAGTATAACTTCATGGAACAAATCAAGTCGGAAACTTGAAAATTAGCTATCACAAGTTACGCTTCGCTACACTTGCGAGAGCGGATAACCATACTTGCAGTTTTTGCACCGATAGCGGGGACGACCGCCTATGTTGCCATTTTTTACCCGTTCCGCACTTTTGCATTTTGGACAATATTCTATCATGATATTTTTTTGCGAAGACAATAAATAATATCATTATTTAGACACTAATGCCTGATATTTAATTCGCTTATTATAGTGGTCTTTTCAGGTCGCCAGCATGGTGTACTTTTTGGCAAAACGACAATTGCATTTGGTTATGGTCGAGCATTTTCAAGAATGTTCATCGGATAGCCCCTTAGAACACCACCACTATCTTCTATTGATAAAACCTGCTTGTCTTTGTCGTAAAGTATGACAGGGTAATCATGGATGCTCAAATGAAGGATATTTAGGTTTATTGAATTTGTTAGCTGCATGGATGGCATGTCTATTACATTTAAGTAGTATGTTTTTTCTGTTTTAGAAATTATATATATGTTATTGCTTATTTTGTCATTAAATAAATAAATATTTTCTACAGGTAAAAAAGTTTCGCCATCCCCAAGTTTTCTTAACAAACCGGGATTAAGGATACTGTAATCAATGTTGTATTGCGGCGAAAAATCGTAGTCGGTGTTATTGCTTAAATTGGAAATGGTAGAACCCGTAAGCGGCACAAGAAACGGGTAATCCATAACTCTTAAAGTTGGCAAAAGAGAGTATCCTATTTTGCTGCTAAAGAAAATTTCGGGATATTGGTTCAATAGTTGTTTTTCAAAAAATAGTCTGTTTTTCCTTAGTTTAAATATAGCGATATATCGACGATTCTCTGCGACTTTTTGCCAATTCGAAGGATAGTAGGTAAACAAAAAAGTTGTATCATTTAGTACTACGAATGACGTAGCGGGAAACGAAAACGAACCCATGGTGTCCAATTTATTTATTGTTACAATAGGTATATATTCTTTTTCTCCGTCCAAATTCTGTTTTACCAATGTATAGCTTTTTGACAATACCCCCTTGAGGCCCATTTTTGCTTCTTCCTCATTGGGTGTCATTATGATAGGGGTACTTATGGTAAAATAAAAGGCATCATTGTAAACGTATTTACCCGATAAGGTAGATTTCATCATATCCTTTTGAACTATATTGTCTTGTAACGAATGATTAGTTTTGTCATAAAATGATGGATTAATTTTAATTTGCGACAGAATACAGTTCTTGTGTACAACGCTGTCTAATTTGAATTGGTATGTATCATTTCCTCTTTTGAAGGACAGGGAAGATGTGAAAAAGTTCTCAGATATTAGCCATCCATTTAGAAAATATTGGTACAATGGACGTGAGGTTTTTGTAACAACATTTGTTTTTAACAAGGTTTCAATGGCCAACATATCATCAGCCTCCAGCGTATTAATTGACTTTTTAAATGTAATCTCCCCAGTTGGGGAACATAGGGCTATCGAGCTTACATGGCAGTTAATTAAATTGTAATACTTGTCGCTATATACGGGATTGAAATTCTTATATGCCGAAAATGTATAGCGTATTTCGGTACTATCATGCTCAAAAGCTTGGGGGAAAACGTAAAAAACTGGAATGGTATCCAATTTATGCAAAAATCCCTCGAATATTTTTTGGCACTTTATACAATCATTTGGAAACAGTGTTACCAATAAACTTTGTCCGATTGAATTTTGTACAGAGAAGCCTATTAGAATTAATAGTGTAATTATGGATTTACCCATTGGATAGAAGCGTTGAATCTAAGTTTGGAAATAAAAAGGTTGTTCAATTACACATGAACAACCTCTTGTTTTATGAAAATAACGTACGTTATGTAATTTCTTATTCCCCTTCTGTCTTCTCAAGCTGAGTAGCACTCATCGAGCCGTCCTCTAGTTCTTCTTTGATGCCGGGCAGGTCGTCATTGGGGACAGTAGCAGAATATAAAGCCCATTCGCTCCCATCCGAAGCTCTAAAATACACGCCTCCACCAGGTAAAGTGGCACCCAGCACACCGCAAAGACCACCGCCGTCACAATGCAATGTGTACCAACCACCGCCATTGCTCTCGCTAGAAAAAGCACCACGAACCCCGAATTGGGCGTTAGCGTGGGTCGCCATAAGACTGGCACAGCAAGCAACACCAATTGCTAAAATCATTTTTCTCATTGTAAACTTACGTTTTAATATGTTTACAAAGCGCAAATCTAAATAGAAAATTTTAAATAGAAAAGTTTAGTTTGTTGCTACATTAATTCCGCTCTCGCATTCTTGCGCAGCAGATTTGTGAGAATAATTCTTGGTTTCCTAAATCATCACTTGCATACATTTTTTGCCCCTCCAAAAGTATAATTTCATGGAACAAAATCAAGTCGGAGACTTGAAAATTAGCTCTCACAAGTTACGCTTCGCTACACTTGCGAGAGCGGAATGCGGCATATTGCGAAACGCTTTAGTGCGGCGGCGTTTCGTGGTGCGGCAAGGTTAGGCAAAAGCAGGCGGGAATTGTAACTTGCGGCACTTAAGGCCACATACCTATTGTTTATCGAGCTATGAAAATATTGCAACTCAACAACCGCATTCCCTACCCGCTAAACGATGGCGGCAACATAGGCGTGCATTATTATACGCAAGGCTACCTCGATGCAGGCGTGCAGCTGAGCATGTTGGCCATGAACACCACGAGGCACTGGGCAGATGTGGCAGCTTTGCCGCCCATTTATAAAAGACTGCAACATTTTGAAACCGTAAAAGTAGATAACCGCATAAAGCCCTTGGCCGCTTTGGCCAATCTTTTTACCCAAAAATCTTACAACATCGGACGGTTCGTTTCTTCGGAATTTGAAGAAAAACTGAAACACTTATTGGCGAACGAACATTTCGACATAGTACAATTAGAGGGGCTTTACTTGGTGCCCTATGTAGCTACCATAAGAAAATACAGCAAGGCCAAAGTGGTGTTGCGCCAGCACAATATAGAGTTCAGGATTTGGGAACGGCTGGCCGCAAAAACCACGAACCCGCTAAAAAAATGGTACTTGGATTTGTTGGCGCGGAGGTTGAAAAAATATGAATTGGAGCATTTGGCCGACTACGATTTGGTATTGCCCATTTCCAAGGAAGACGAAGCGTTTTTTAGGCAATTGGGAACGGGCAGCCCTACTTTTTTGCATCCTTTCGGGATAGATGTTTCAAAAATTCCATTTTCACCGTCAACGAAAGAACCCGTAAGCCTGTACCATATAGGCGCCATGGATTGGCTGGCCAACCGGGAAAGCGTGGATTGGCTTTTGGAAAAGGTGGTGCCGCAACTGGCCGAAAGGATGCCGGGGCTAAAGTTGCATTTGGCAGGCAGGAATATGCCGGAAAAATACCTGCAATTGACCATGCCCAATGTGGTGGTGCATGGCGAAGTGCCCGATGCCGCGGCATTTGAGCAAGACAAAAGCGTTTTGCTGGTGCCCTTGCAATCGGGCGGTGGCGTGCGCATCAAGATATTTCAGGCAATGGCTTTGGGGAAGGCCATAGTTACCACTTCCGTGGGTGTAGAAGGCATAGAGGCCGTAAGCGGCAAGCATCTTTTTATTGCCAACGATGCCGCCGCATTTGCGCAGCAAATATTGCAGTTGGCTACCGACCCCAAGCTAATAGGGCAAATGGGGCAAAACGCCCGAAAGCTCCTTGAAGAAAGATACGATTCCCGCCAAACAATGGCGTTGCTTTTGGAGCGATTGCAACAGCTGACAGGCAGCGAATGAGGGGCGAAAACGTACGGGCTGCATTGGCCGGCAAATCATTATAATCTGCGGCACGGACGGCAAATGGCATTTTCAGCGCTCTCGCATAACTTGTGATAGCCCGACACCCTTATATGCTTTTCACTCCTAAGCAATTGGCTAAATTCCATTGCCGCCGTGGCGTCCGTACAGCAAGATGCTATTTCGACAACAAACAATCCAAAATCTGAAACTTGATTATAGCATACGGCCGCAGCGAAACCCGCATCAAAAAATGTAATTTATTTCTCGGGATTGTTAAAGTGATATAGCTTTACAGACACAGAACACATATCTACATGTACTTTTGTTTGATTTACAACTTTGCCAACTTTCAAAAAGTTGGCAAAGTTTTTAAAAACTATATCAGATTAACAATGCCTATTTCTCAAAATCTATCCAGTAACCCTTGGGCTGTTCAGTATCTTTTAAACTATCATAAATTGAGTCATTAAACAAATATATGCCACAAATGCCATTTTTTATATGAACATTTCTGATGTCCCTTTCTACAACTTTTCTTGTCTTCGGAAAAACAAATAGAACCTTTGACTTTTTCTTTAAAATATTTACCATAACACTTTCACATGAAAAACAATTTGCTATAGGCATAACTGCAAGAGTAAAAGACTTTGGAAGATCGTTGTACTCGCTTTCCATTTTTAAAATTGAGATAATTTCCGCCTTCTCTTTTCGTGCAAAAAGCGTAAAACTTAGCAGCAAGCTACTTATAATTAATCCTATACTTTTCAATGTAAACATTTTCATCGTCTTTTGTCAAATAATATATATCGTCTTGAATTAGAAAAAAAAAAAAAACAATGTGAGAAATTCTTTGTAGAAAACACTTTGACTGGCTTGCTTAATTTGTTTTCTTTAATAGAATACCAATGTAGGGCACAAGAATAGATTCGCGTATTAATATCCTTGCTCATTATTTCAATTAAATAATTTTCCTTATCTATCTGTAAGAAATATTAGATATGTTGTAAAGAGTCTGAATTTAACAGATTTCTAATATTGAACAATTCGGTACATTTTTTATCGTTTAATGCACTTACGGAGAATAGTCCGTGAAAATATACATTATTGTTTTTTCTATAAAAATGAAATTTAGGATTCCACGAAAACAGGTCGTGCTTTAAGCTATCAGGAAATTTATAGTCAACATAATCAAATGTATTCGGTTTTGAGTTTAGGTTGAACGTCACCATATTTTTCTCTCTATAGCTGTTGCCGCTACTTTTAGAATATGTAGTGGGGATTAAAATTTCACTTTTATTAATCAAAAAGCTTCCAAAACTCGGTTGAGAGTAGGTGACAGAATCTTCTGACATATTTGGAGGATTCAGTTTATAGGATGATACAGGCAAAGCTTTGTCAGCAATGCGCGTTTTTAAATTTATACGAAACACGACTTCTGTTTTGCTAATAAAGGTGGCATCAGTCGATTTGTCTTTAATCACAAAGTCTTTCTTATACTGGCTCGTTACCCCAGATAATATCCAGACATAACTATTGGAATCTATACTCTCTACGTCTAAAATTTGAAAAGCCATACTATAAGGCACGTCGTTCCGCAAATGATTTCTATCAATATAAAGCCTGTCTGGAAAATACGCCTGTAGTTCATATTTTGTAAAGCTATCCAATACACTATTTATATGCTCATTTTTAATTGCAGAATCAACATTGATATTGTTCAACATTTTTCCATTACGAATATCATAAATAGCAACTTCTGAATGATTTGCAATACAAATAATAGCCGTATCCCCAATCATCAGAAACTCATTAGGAATAACTTTGTGTATTATTTTGCTCTCATCAAGGATAATTTTGCTTGACGGATTCAACGTTGCATCAAAAAAACTGTGCTTTTCCGAGGAATTACATCCCCAAAAAAGCACAGTTAAAATGGTTAGAAAAAATTTACACATTTTAATTAATTCTTACTGCCTTCAACTTTATTTACTCGAAATAACTGTCTGTCCCGAACCGGTTGTTACAGTCACCATTGAAGCTATAGTTGCCACTGGCCCTGTATGATATGCCCCAATGGAAATCAAAGGAGAGTTGGTATCGGTGGCAGTATATGATTGTGCGCTGGCATTTGTTACACTTGTCAAATGATTTGCGCTAACCAAAACCCAGCAAATAGGCCCATTTTCGTAGCAAATAATATTACCGAGGTAATCTTCATCTGCGTATCGGCCAACTATTACAACAACACTCATATAACTGTTGTCCGAGCATGTCATTCAATTCGCCCGTAGTTCCAGCTCTGGCATCATCAATTATGTTTGACAATGGCTGTGTATAATCATAACTCGAACCGGATGACATGGTTTGAACTTTTGCATCTCCTATTGTAGATTTCGGAGAAGTAGAGTCGATTTTCTGACATGATGCTAATAAGGTGACTATACTAGCAAAAAATAGATTTTTTTCATTGGTACATTTTTAATAAAAGACAAAAAATCTTGGGCGAAAGTACAGTATTTTTATAAAAAGCACCCGATTTTATTGTGATTCCAAATCAACATTGTTGGTTTCATAAAGAATATTATAATGTTTTGGCAATTTTTTTTTGAATTGTTTCTTTAAAATTAAAAACTTTAAGTACCATCATCGCAAGCCTGCTGCGCAAGAATGCGATAGCTGGCATTGAAGAAAAATACGATTCCCGCCAAACAATGGCATTGCTTTTGGAGCGATTGCAGCAGCTAATAGACAGCGAAAACGTACGGGCTGCATGGCCGGCAAATCATTATAATTTGCGGCACGGACGGCAAATGGCATTTCTTTATCTTTGCGCCAATCAAACAAAATTGTCAATCGTCCTTCAAACCTGCCCCGAACAAGGGCAAATATGTAAGATTAATGAGCGCAACCTTAAAACGCTTCCTGCTATATTCGGGACTGTTTTCCGCCGCAAACCTGGCCCAGGCACCCGTTCGGCTATATGCGCAGGTGCCGGAGAGCAATAATTTAGACTTTGCCCTGTTGAAACACAGCAAAGAACAATTTGAACAAGCGCATTACGTGCTGGCCGCGCGCAGCGCCAGGGAGTTTTTGGCCCAACCCATACAGCCCACCAACAGCCGGGACAGCCAATTGCTTACCCTTGCCTTGCAACAGGCAAAATACATAAAGGCCGTAAGCAACCTGAAAGCCAATCTGGACGGCAGCGTGGCGGGCGCGCAAGACTATATTGCCCACGCCATCAACCCTGTTTACAGGCAAAGGACGGCTTTCGCATTGGCACAACATTATTTTGCCGAAGACAACCTGCCGGCAGCCATAGAACAATACGAATTGGCCGGCATAGAAAACCTGAGCAACAGCGAAATAGCCGATGCCAAATTCGAGTTGGCCTACAGCTACTTCAACGACCGCCGGTTCGACAAAGCCAAGCCGCTGTTTGCCAGCATCAAAGATTTGCCCGACAACAAGTATTACATAGCGGGCAATTATTACTATGGTTTATTGGCCTACAACGACAAGGATTACGCGCAGGCATTGGCCAGTTTCAAACGCATACACAACGAAGAGGAATACAAGGACATAGTGCCGTATTACGAAGCCGAGATAAACTACTTCTCCGGCGACTACGATGCCGTATTGGCCTTGAGCAACCGCTATCTGCGCAAAAACGACAAGCCCTATTACGACAAGGAAATGCACCTGCTTACGGGGCAAACTTATTTCGAGAGAAAGCAATTCAAGGAAGCACTGCCTTATTTTGAATATTACTACAACAATTCCGAACGGGTACGGAAAGAGGAATTGTACGAATTGGCTTATACCTATTACAGGCTGGACAAATGGAAAGATGCCATTGACAAGTTTAAACCGCTGAGCAACACCAACGACTCGCTGGGGCAAACCTCCATGTATTTATTGGGCGATTGTTATTTGGAAACCGGCGACAAAAAAGGCGCGCGCAATGCTTTTGGAATGTGTGCCGACATGGATTTCAATCCTTCGCAAAAAGAAGCAGCCGCTTTCCTGTATGCCAAACTTTCTTATGAATCAGGCAATGAAAGCGTGGCCACACGCAAGCTGTACGATTTTGTGAAACAATATCCGCACTCGGCCAATACACCCGAAGCACAAAAATTATTGGGGTCGCTTTTGGCGCGCAGCAGCAATTACAGCGAGGCTTTTGCCATCATGGGCGACATGCCGGTAAAAGACAACCAGACATGGGCCATATACCAGCAAGTGGGCTTGGGCAGGGCCTTGCAACTGATGCAGAGCAACAAATACCATGAAGCCGACAGCGTACTTAGCCTTAGCCTACAACAACCGGCCAGTGCCGACTATGAAGCCATTGCCTACTTTTGGAAGGGCGATATAGCTTACAGGGAACAACGTTATGCCCAAGCCATACAACACAGCAATACTTTCTTGGAAAAGGTAAAGGGCAGGGAGGCTACGGCACGGCGCATCAGCCCGCAAGCTACCGTGGCCAATGCCAATTACACCATTGGCTACGCATCTATGGAAACCGACAAATACAGCGAAGCCGGCAAAGCCTTTGCTTCGGCACAACAAGATGCAGGCACCAATGAAAGCATAGACGCTACCGTGCGCGAAGCAGACGCCTATTTCATGCAAAAGGATTTTGACAAGGCCGGTCGCCTGTACGACAAAGCCATGGCGGCCAACACACCGGAAAGCGACTACGCCCGTTACCAAAAAAGCCTGGTACTGGGCCTGCAAGGCAAGAATGACGAAAAAATAAACCAACTCAATACCATAGTCAACAAAGTACCGGCTTCGCCCCTGCGCGACGAGGCACGTTACGAATTGGCCGTTTCCTATCTGGAAGCCGACAGGAACAACGAGGCCATACAATTATTGGAATCGGTAAGCAACAACAGCAACGTACCCGAGGCTTTGCGCGCCAAGGCCATGTCCAAATTGGCGTATGCCTACCGGGAAACAGGCAACGATGGCCAAGCCATTAAAACGCTGCGCAATTACCTGACCCAGTACCCCACGGCCAATGACCGAACCGCCGCAGCCGATGCTTTGCGCAACTTGTACATAGACCAAGGCGACCCCGACAAGTACGCCGAGTTTTTGAAAGAAAACAATATGCCCGCCGAAAGCGAAGCCGGCATGGAACAAACATATTATGCCGCCGCCGAAACCGAATACGGCAACGGTAATTGGAACAAATCGGTAGCCTTGTTCGGCAAATATTTGGACAAATATCCCAATGGCAGCAATGCCGTCAAGGCGCGCTATTACAGGGCAGAATCTTATTTCAACCAAAAAGAAACTGCCAAAGCGTTAGTGGATTATAAGGCCGTAGCCGATGGCCATTGGAACGATTTTACCGATGATGCCGCTGCCCGTGCCGCACAGATAGCCATGCAACAAAAAGACTATGCCACGGCACAACAGTACTATGGCATACTGCGCAATACCGTTACGGACAATGCAAGTTTGCAAAATGCCTACAAAGGTTTGATGCAAGCCAACGCCGCCACCAACCAAAATACAGCGGCGGCAGCCTATGCCGATACACTGTTGGCCATGCCGGAAGTAGCTGCCGGCACCAAGGCCGAGGCGCAATTGATTAAAGCGCGCAGCCTGCAACAAAACAGCGACCTTGAAACGGCCAAAAATATGTATGCTGTCCTGGACAAGCAAAACATAGGCGCAACCAGTGCCGAAGCCCGGTACAGGATAGCCGAGATATTGCTGCAGCAAAACAAACTCAAAGAGGCCGAAGAACAGGCCAGCTATGCGGCGCAGGCTTCGGGAGGGTCGGACTATTGGGTGGTGAAATCCTACATTTTGATAGCCGATATTTTAACCCAGCAAAAAGATTATTTCAACGCAAAAGCAACCCTGCAAAGCATCATCAGCAACAACGACAATAAAGAAATAAAAGAGGAAGCCGCCAAAAAATTGGCCGAAGTGAAAAAGCTGGAAAAATCCTCATCTAAATTAAACGAAGAATAACAGCCACTTGCTGGCAAAAGAATACTCCATGAGAAGCATACACCAATTGATGGGCGGATGGTCGGTAATGACCGTGCTGTTGTGCGCTGCCACAGCCTCGGCGCAGCAGCGCAGGGACACCTCCATAGCCGGACAAACGATAGACATCATACAGTCTTACAAACCGGAAGTGGCCAAGCCTGTAAAGCCTGCCGTAATCCCCACATTGCCCAATATAGACACCGCGCGCCCTGCATTTCAATATGCAGTACCGCAGCAAACGCTTAGCTACACGTACCATTCGGTACCCTTGCGCCCGTTGGCGTTGGGAAGGCAAGCCCAAGAAGTGCCTTTTCAAAACTATGTGAAGGCAGGATATGGCAATCTGCGCTCCCTTTACTTGGATGCAGGTATCGGCAGCTTTCAATCCAAAACCTACGAAACCGGGTTTCATGCAAGTCATTTGTCGCAAAAAGGTGGCGTGGAAAACCAGCAATCGTCCCGCACCACATTCAATGGTGCCGGCAAATATTTTACCAAGGGCCATGCATTGGCTGCCGCTTTGGATGTGTGGCGTTACGGCAATACCTTTTACGGTTACGACCATGCCGTTTACGAATACCCGAAATCCGACATCAGGCAAGCCTTTACGGGCGTGAACCTTTCCGTAGGTGCCGAAAATACATTGCCCAATAGCATGGGCATAAACTACAAACCAACATTTGATTTTGGCATGTACGGCGACAGGTTCAACGCTGCGGAACGGAGCTTCGGCTTCGATGTGCCCGCATCGAAAACGATAGACTCCACCCTTAGTTTTTCCTTGGGCATAAAAGGCAATTTTACCCAGTTGAAAAACGACAGCTTCAACCGGGGCAACAATTATGTGCAGCTAAATCCTGCCGCCGACATAAAATTGCCCGCAACCGACATACACATCGGCATCAGCCCTACTTGGGGCAAAGATTATACGGCTTACCTTTTGCCCGACTTCCGTTTCAATACAAGGCTGGCCAAAAACAAATTGGCCTTCATAGCCGGTTGGAAAGGGGAATTGGATCAAAATACTTACCGACAATTGAGTACCAAAAATCCTTTCCTGTACAACATTTACGACATGCGGCAATCTAAAACCGACCGTGTGTATGCAGGCTTCGAGAGTGCCTTGGGCGGCCATGTAAGCTTTGGCGGCACTGTGTCGTGGCGGCAATGGAAAGACTTGGCTTTGTTTGTAAACGACTACAACCTGAACGCCGACGGCAAGCAATTTGCGGTGGTTTACGACGAAAAAGTAAATGCCCTGAACCTCGATGCGTTCATACGTTACCAGGTGGGCAATGTTTTTGGCCTTAGCGCCAGTGGCACTTGGTACAATTTTTACAATACCGCTACCTACGACAAGGTGTATGGCGAACCCATGTTGCGTTTGGGGGGCAACGTGTACGTGCATCCCTTGAAAAAACTGAACATAAACGTAAATGCCGATTTTTGGGACGGCATGTACAAAAGACTTGCCAACGGCAATGCAGATAAGATGTCCGCTTTCTTTGACCTGAGTGCCAATGCGGAATATAACATTATCCCAAGATTGTCGGTATTTGCGCAATTAAACAATATTTTCGGCACCAAATACCAACGCTGGAACCAATATGGTGCTTATGGTTTCAATATCATTGGCGGACTACGCGTGAAGTTTTAGGGTCTGTTTAAATTTTATCGTTAATTTGCCCGCAAGGAGCAAAGAATTATACCTCAGTTTATGGAAATGGACATAGCAAAATACGTTGGCCTGTTCTTGTTGAAAAACGAATATTGCTTTTTGCCGGGCATAGGCAGTTTGCAAGTAGAGAAAAGGTCTGCCGTGTATGACAAAGAAGCCCAGAAAATGGCATCGCCCACCTACGAAGTGAATTTCCGCGCCACGGGTGGTTCCATAGACGATTCGTTCGCAAATTTCATTGCCAACAACGAACGCATCAGCATAGCACACGCCGCCAACCAATTAAAGGATTTTTGTGCACGTTCAAAAGCCGAATTGCTCGATGGCCAAGAGGTGCATATACCCGGCATCGGAAAATTCGTGCCCGACGGCAACAACGTTATCCGGTTCGATGCCGACCCACATTTGCACATAGAGGGCAAGGCTATTCCATTTTTCAAGAATAATGTGGCAGCCCCCATGGCGCCGCAAGAAGAAAAACTTTCCAATATAATAGAACGCACCACGTTCAAAGAGCCTAAAGCCGATGAAGAAATAGAATACCAGGCACCTGCCATCAATTGGCCCAAGATAATTATTCTGGGCGTTGTGTTGCTGGCCTTGATAGGCGGTGGCATATATGCTTATTGGTATTTTGCCAACAGGAATACGGCACCCGAAACAAACGAGCCGGTACAATCGGGGCAAGAGGCCGTACCAACAACCGATACGGTGCAAACCGCCACTGCCGCCGCCCCCGTAGCCAATAGCGATACGCAAGCAACTGCTGCCCCTCCTGTGACCAATGCCGGGGGCATCGTAAAATACAACGTGGCCATTCAGCATTACGACAATAAGGAAAAGGCCGAGGCCCGTGCCGCCAAGTTGCGTTCTTACGGCAATACCGGCGTAAGCGTAACTGCCAAGGACAGTGCCAATTATTATGTGACGGTGTCCATTGAAGGCAATGTGGCCGATACGGCAGCCGTGGTAGATTCGCTCCGCAGGTTGTTCAACCCAAGCGGCAAGGTGGGCATCTTGCCATAAGTACCCATAAGATTGACGATGCGAAAGAGCTGCCCCACACAAAGGGGCAGCTCTTTGCATTTATACGGGCCGGTTCGCAACGGTACCAGGGCCTGTTTGCAATTCACTCATTCCTGCTCTCCCCCTGCCGCCGCAGCCGAGCCATTGCCCGACACTTTATTTGCCAACGGTTCTTTCTTTTTCTTGCCGCGGTTGTCGCGGGCCATGCGGCTGTAAACCGATATGTTTTTGTCAAACAAAAACTGGAACAATAGTTTGGTATAAGAGGTATGGTGGCCCAAATCATTGTAGTATTCACCGGCGTATTCCTTTACCTTGGGCAGTTTGTCCCAAGACACGGAAGGAAAATCGTGGTGTTCGTTATGATAGCCCACGTTCAAATTGACCGTGTTCATGGGGCCGTAATAGCTCTTGGTTTCCTGGTCGCCGTGGGTAAGGAAATGTTCCTGCACCCAACGGGCACCCAGTGGGTGCAGGCCAATGGAGAAGAAGAAACTTGCCACCAAATACACCGTTGCTTTTGCGCCAAAGAAATAGACAACGGCAGCCATAAAAGCTATTTGGATGATCCAGTTCACGATGGTCCAGCCGTCGAATATCTTTATTTCCTTCAAACGCAAAGGGCGCAAGGCCTGAAACACCGGGTAAAACAGCAACCAAATTGATTTGCCTACGGGGGCGTTGTTGATCAATTTTGCTTCCCAACGAAAAGGCATGTCCGCGTCCAACGCCTCCACGCCTTGGTAGGAGTGGTGCTTCAAATGGTATTTGGCAAAGGAAATGGAACTGGGAAACACCTGGGGCAAATTGGCTATCAGGCTGGCTATCACGTTGGCCGTTCGGTTTTTGAAAACCAAGTTGTGCGAACATTCATGTACGCATACGTACAAGGTATGGCAGGCAAAAGCACCTACCAGATACGATATTACCAACACTGCCCACCAAGGCAAATTGTATTGGAAAACGACGTACGACAAACCCACCTGAACCGCCACGCACAGCAAAATGACTAAAAACGTATATGGGTTGCGCCCTATAAGCCCCCTGATTTCGGGATGTTTTTGAATTATTTCTTTGGTACGCGCTTTATGTGGTTCGGGGTTGTCCGACCAACGAAAAGAAGTTAATTTTGCCATGCTATTAATCGAGAATGATGTGCAAAATTAATGAATCCCTGCCTTAGTCGGCCATTTTTTCTATCTTTTAGCACCCAACTAAAATCTATAACAGGATGCGCAATATCGCCACCTTTTTATTTCGTGCATTCATACAAGGCATAGCCATAATAGCCCCCATAGCCATTACGGCTTATGTGGTGTATTTTGTATTTATCAGCATCGACAGGTTGATACCTTTCGTGTCCGAATGGGCGCCGGGCATTGGTTTCCTCATCGTCATTGGCTTCATTACCTTGGTGGGCTATGCCGGCACCCGCTTTTTCTTTGGTCGCTGGGTAGTGGAGGGTTTCAGTTTTTTGCTCGAACATACGCCCGGCATCAAGCACATCTATTCATCGGTAAAAGACATCATGGACTCCTTCGTGGGCGACAAGAAAAAGTTCAACCACCCGGTATGGGTAAGGGTGCAGGCCACACCCGAAACATGGCGCATAGGCTTCCTTACCCAAAGCGATTTGGCAGAATACGGCCAAGGCGGCAAGGTAGCGGTTTACCTGCCCCATAGCTATGCCGTATCGGGTTGGGTCATTGTAGTAGATTCAGGCGACGTAAAGCCCGTGGAAGGCATGAACGCCGCCGAGGCCATGAAATTTGCCGTGAGCGGGGGCATAGCGGGCGTACACCCACATGCCTCCAACGGCGACACTCCTACGTCCCAGCCGCCGCATTGATGGCCTATGGCTTTTCCAGCAACACGGTGGCGTAAGCCATTACCCCTTCTTCCCTGCCCACAAAACCCAACAGTTCGGTGGTAGTGGCCTTTATGCTGATGTTATCTTGGGCTACGCCCATTGTGTCGGCTATGGCGGCCAGCATTTGCGGCAAGTAAGGTTTTATTTTGGGCGACTGCAAGCACAACGTCATATCGGCATTTACCAAGGCATAGCCTTTGGCCAGTACCAAGTCGTAGCTGCGGCGCAACAATATTTTACTGTCTATGCCCTTGTATTGCGCATCGGTATCGGGAAAATGGGCGCCTATGTCGCCCAAGGCCAAGGCACCCAATAAGGCATCGCACAAGGCATGTAGCAACACATCGGCATCCGAATGGCCCAAGGCACCTTTATGGTGTGGCAACCGTACGCCGCCCAACCAAAACGGCAAACCCTCTTCCAGGCGGTGAAAATCTATTCCGTTCCCTATTCTCAAAGACATTAGTTCCGTAATTTAAAAAAGCAACATTTAAAAGCACAAAAGCAGGTGGCGAAGTTACAAAAGCTGCGCACAATAGCCCTTTTGTTGTTCAAGTTTGTGTGTTCCAAAAGCAGTTGAGCAACTTCTCGCAAAGGCGCAACGACACAAAGAATTTCAATCAATCAGAAATGTTTGTTATCATTGTCGAATATCTTATACAGTTTACAAAAACCGACTATCACACACACAATGAAAAACGGGCTGTCCTTGCAAAGGCAGCCCGTTTTTCATTGTAATATCCAGTACTACTAAGCAAAATAAATGATTACCAAATATGGCACAACACTTCGCCACCCACGTTTTGCGCACGGGCTTCCTTGTCGGTCATCACACCCTTGGAGGTGGACACGATGGCTATGCCCAAGCCACTCTTCACACGGCGTATTTCGGCAGGTTTGGCATACTGGCGCAAACCAGGGCGGCTCACACGCTCCAACGAGCGGATAGCGGGTTCCTTGGTTTCGGCATTGTATTTCAACGCTATCTTGATGAGGCCTTGCTTGTTGTCATCTTCAAATTTGTATTTCAAGATGTAACCTTTTTCATACAAAATCTCGGTGATGCGCTTTTTCAGATTTGAAGCAGGTATTTCTACGATGCGGTGACGTGCCAATTGGGCGTTGCGTAAGCGGGTCAAAAAGTCTGCTATAGGATCTGTTACCATATTTTTTAGTTTTTGTAAGTTTGATAATTGATGAGAGTCACCTTGGTTCCAAGGTCTTTTCACCTAATGTTTCAACGCCCTTGGTTGAATGGCGAGGCACTACGAAAATCTTACCAAGAAGCCTTGGTCACGCCGGGAAGTTTGCCTTCCAGGGCCATATCGCGGAAGATAACACGCCCCAACCCAAATTGGCGCATATAACCTTTGGGGCGGCCTGTAAGCTTGCAACGATTTTTCAAGCGAACCGGAGAAGCGTTCCTGGGCAACTTGTCCAATGCTTCGTAATCGCCTGCGGCCTTAAGGGCGGCGCGCTTTTCAGCAAATTTCGCTACCATTTTCTCGCGCTTGGCTTGGCGTGCTATGATTGAAGTTCTAGCCATGTCTTAGTTGTTGTCTTTTTTAATGTTTTTGAAAGGCATACCCAGTTCCTTCAACAATTCGTAGGCTTCTTCGTTGGTACGGGCAGTGGTCACGAAAGTGATGTCCATACCGCTGATGCGGGCTACCTTGTCGATGTCTATTTCGGGGTAAATGATTTGTTCGGTTACGCCGAAAGTATAATTGCCATGGCCATCGAAAGATTTTTCGCTGATGCCTTTGAAGTCGCGCACACGGGGCAACGACACGGAAACCAAGCGATCCAAAAATTCAAACATGGTATTTCCGCGAAGGGTCACGCGCGCACCGATGGGCATGTTTTTACGCAGCTTGAAGTTGGAAATGTCTTTTTTGGACATTGTGGGTACTGCTTTCTGACCCGAAATCATGGTCATTTCTTTCACGGCATCGTCCACCAATTTCTTGTCGGATACAGAGCCTTTTACACCTTGGTTAAGGCATATCTTAACCAATTTGGGCACCTGCATCACGGTTTTGTAGCCAAATTTCTTCATCAAGGCAGCTACTACTTCGTCTTTGTACTTGGCCTGAAGACGCGGTTGGTAATTTACAGTACTCATTATTTAATTTCTTGACCTGTTTTTTTAGAAATACGAATCGCCTTTCCGTCTTTACGCTCGCGCGATACTCGCACGCCGGCTTTCGCTTTTGCATCCCACAACTGCACGTTGGAGACATGTATGGTTGCTTCTTCCTTCACTATGCCGCCCTGGGGGTTCTTGGCACTGGGCTTTTGGTGTTTCGTTTTCACGTTTACACCTTCAACCAGTACGCGCGCCTCTAGCGGATATACGGCCAGCACTTGGCGGGGGGTGCTGCGGTCTTTGTCGTTGCCGGCAATTACCACCACTTGGTCGCCTTTTTTTATGCTGAATTTTGGTTTGAATCTTGTACTCATCTCTTTTTGTCTTGAGCCGCTATTTAAGAACGGGCGGCAAAGGTACGAAAATATTTTTACTATAATACTTCTGGTGCCAGGGAAACAATTTTCATGTATCCCTTGTCGCGCAACTCGCGGGCTACGGGCCCGAATATGCGGGTGCCGCGCGGGTCGTCCGAATTGTTCAACAGCACCACGGCGTTGTCGTCGAAGCTGATGTAAGAACCGTCTTTACGGCGTAATTTGTTTTTGGTACGGACAATAACCGCTTTGCTTACGGTACCTTTCTTCACGCCACCGGCGGGGATGGAGTCTTTTACCGCAACCACGATTTTATCGCCGATACCTGCGTAAACCTGGCCACTATTGCCCAGTACGCGTATGCAAAGCACTTCTTTTGCGCCGCTGTTGTCAGCTACATTGAGCCTTGATTCTTGCTGTATCATTTCATTTTTATTAAAGTAAAAAGCCACATAGCAAAAGCCGGCATTATTTACCCCAGAGGCTTTGCCTTGTACTTTTAAAGTTAGGAACGAATGTTCTTGTTCAATTAAAAAAGCTGGTTTCACGCAAATGGTCGGCCTTGCACGAATACCAAGCAAAACCCTTGGCACGGCCCCCCTCCCATACGAATGGCGTTACTTCGCTTTTTCTATAATTTCCACCAATCTCCAACGTTTGGTTTTGCTCAACGGACGGGTTTCCATGATGCGCACGGTATCGCCTATGCCGCATTGGTTGGTTTCGTCGTGTGCGTGGAATTTGGTGGTTTTCTTCAGGAACTTACCGTATAAAGGGTGCTTTACTTTACGTTCTACAGCCACGGTAATGGTTTTGTCCATTTTGTCGCTGGTAACTAGCCCTATGCGGCTCTTCCTGATTTTCCTTTCTGCTACTGACATTATGAAAAGATATTGAAAATGATGTTTAAGCTGATTTGCGTTTGGTTTGTTCGGTCTTCATCCGCGCTATGTTGCGACGGACACTGCGGATAATCATCGGGTTTTCTACCGGATTAATCGCATGGCTGAACTTGATTTTCTTCAGGCGCAGTGTTTCTTCGCCTATTTTATCGTTAAGCGCTTCGTCGCTCAGCGAACGAAAATCTTCAACTTTAGCTGCTTTTGCCATTGTAAATAGTATTAAGTATCGAAAGTGGGCATGGGAACAATTTGCCCGCAACCCTCATTCTTTTTGTTTTAATTTTACGGTTATGCCTTGCGGCAAACTTAAATGCTCCCTTAACCGGCGTAATCGGGACGTACCACGAATTTGGTTTTGATGGGTAATTTCTGTGCCGCCAATTCAAAGGCTTCGCGGGCCACCGACTCGGGTACGCCGTCAACCTCGAACAAGATGCGACCCGGCTTTACCACCGCAGCCCAATATTCCAAATTACCTTTACCTTTACCCATACGTACTTCGGCCGGTTTGGCGGTAATGGGCTTGTCGGGGAATATGCGTATCCACACGTTACCTTCACGCTTCATGTGGCGGGTAAGTGCCTGACGGGCAGCTTCTATCTGACGATTGTTGATCCATTTGGGTTCCAATGATTTAAGGCCAAACGAACCAAAAGCCACGGTAGCGCCACGTTCTGCATTGCCCCTTATACGGCCTTTATGCTGCTTACGATGTTTTACTCTTTTTGGTTGTAACATTGTTGATATTTTTGAGTATCGGGATGCGGACATCCCGGTACAAGAATCAATATTTTTTGCTTTGGTTTCCCGGCGGGTCAGGGGTTACGATTGCCCGTTAACGCACTTTGCCCCGGCAGCGTGGAATTAATCTTTTTTGGCTCCGCCACGGCTGCCACCACCACGGCGTTCGGTACGGCCACCACGGTCGCCGCCGCCACGGCGTTCTTCGCCACCGCCGCGGCGGTCGCTGGCACCACCGGTCAGGTTAGGGTTCAAGTCGCGCTTGCCCAATACTTCACCTTTACAAATCCATATTTTGAGGCCTATCTTACCATACACGGTCATAGCGTAAACCGAAGCATAGTCTATGTCCATACGGAAAGTGTGTAATGGGGTACGGCCTTGTTTGATTTCTTCGCTACGGGCTATTTCGGCACCGCCCAAACGGCCACTGGCTTTGATTTTGATACCTTCTGCACCCATGCGCATAGCGGTAGAAATAGCCATTTTGATAGCACGTTTATAGCTTACGCGGCCTTCTATTTGACGGGCTATGGACTCGCCAACTATTTGCGCGTCCAATTCGGGACGGCGGATTTCCATGATGTTGATTTGCACATCGGCGTTGCCGGTAAGTTTCTTCAACTCTTCTTTAATCCTATCTACTTCCTGGCCGCCTTTACCTATGATGATACCCGGCTTGGAAGTATGGATGGTAACGATTAGTTTGCCCAAGGTACGTTCGATAACGATACGCGCTACCCCACCCTTGTTGATACGTGCGTTGAGGTAGGTACGTATTTTGTGGTCTTCCACCACTTTGTTACCGAAATCTTTAGGATTGCTGTACCACATAGAATCCCAACCACGGATAATTCCTAAACGGTTACCTATCGGATTTGCTTTTTGACCCATGTTCTTTGATTATGAATTTTGGACCCGGGGTTTTGGATGTGTTGGCAACAAAAACCTGTCCTTAGTATAATGTTGTTAATTATTTTACTTTGCTGTCAACTACTATGGTTACGTGGTTGCTGCGTTTGCGTTGGCGGTAAGCGCGCCCTTGCGGGGCAGGCAACATACGCTTCAACATGCGGCCACCGTCCACGAAGATAGTTTTCACTATCAGGTTGGCTTCGGCTACGTCGATACCTTCGTTCTTTTGCTTCCAGTTGTCTATGGCACTCAACAACAATTTTTCTACCGCTACGGAAGGATGCTTGGTGCTGAATTTCAAAACATTCAATGCTTTTTCTACTTCCATGCCACGTATCAAATCGGCCAAAAGACGCATTTTGCGCGGTGAAGTAGGGTAATTGCGTAAACGGGCTGTTGCTTCCATTTTTTTGTTATTTGTCCCTCCGGCTTTAGGAGGAAATATGTTGAACCTTATGTGAGGCCAGTTATTTCACCAACCCCGGTAATGTTTATCGAATTGGGTACGTTGACCCCTATTGTTTATTTTTTCTTATCGCCACTGTGGCCGCGGAAGTTGCGCGTGGGGGCAAATTCTCCCAATTTGTGGCCTACCATGTATTCTGTTACATACACCGGTATGAACTTGTTGCCATTGTGTACCGCAAAGGTATGACCCACAAATTCCGGTATGATGGTAGAACGGCGGCTCCAGGTTTTCACTACTGTTTTCTTGCCGCCCCCGGCATTCATCTTGGTTATTTTTTCTTCCAAGTTATGATCCACGTAAGGACCTTTTTTAATCGAACGACCCATTATGTTTGGTGTTTTTGATGATTTGATTTCAACCCAAGCCGAAACCCATTTTATCTATTTGAACAATTACGTTTCCATGAAACCAGTAGCTACCGGCACACAGCATTATTTTTTAGCTTTGCTGGATAGCTTTTTGCCGTCGCGACGTTGGATAATCAACTTGTTGGAACCTTTGGTAAGGCTGCGTGTTTTTTCGCCTTTGGCATATTTGCCGGTACGGCTGCGGGGGTGGCCGCCGGAAGATTTACCTTCACCTCCGCCCATTGGGTGGTCCACGGGGTTCATCGCCACGCCACGTACACGGGGACGAGTACCTTTCCAACGGTTGCGGCCCGCTTTACCGGCAGATTCCAAACCGTGATCGCTGTTGGATACGATGCCTACGGTGGCCATGCAAGTACTCAATATTTTACGCAATTCGCCGCTTGGCATTTTCAATACCGCGTATTTTTCTTCCTTGGCGTTCAACTGGGCGTAAGTACCGGCCGAACGAGCCAGGGCGCCACCTTTTCCGGGTTGCATTTCTATGTTGTGGATAACGGTACCCAAGGGCATGTTTTTCAACAACAAGGCATTTCCCACTTCGGGGGCTACGTTTTCGCCGCTGATGACGGTAGCACCCACTTCTATGCCTTGGGGGGCAATGATGTAACGCTTTTCGCCATCGGCATAGGCCAATAATGCGATGAATGCGGTACGGTTAGGGTCGTATTCAATGGTTTTAACCGTAGCGGGCACATTGGCTTTGTTGCGTTTAAAATCTATGATACGGTATTGCTTTTTGTGGCCACCACCCATGTAGCGCATGGCACGGCGACCGCTAGAGTTGCGACCGGCAGTGCTCTTTTTGGGTGCCAAAAGGCTTTTTTCGGGGGTAGAGGTAGTTATCTCTGCAAAAGCGTTACCTACGCGCCAACGCGTACCGGCTGAAGTAGGTTTAAATTTACGTAATGCCATTTTTTTAATTTTAAATTATGGATGCCGAGCGCTCAAGAAACCGGCAGGGCGCATAATCGTATTTAATAGTTTGTTGTTTGCGGTGGATTACTATTGTCCACCATTCTTATCGGTAAATTAAAATGCGAACAGGTCAATGTTCTCGCCTTCGGCCAAGGTCACTATGGCTTTCTTGAAAGAAGGCTTGCGACCACTGATGAAACCGGCTTTGGTAAAGCGGCTCTTGCTTTTGGCGGGTACCACGCTGGTGTTTACGGTAAGCACCTTAACGTTGTAAAAATCTTCCACCGCTGCTTTAATTTCCAATTTGTTGGAACGCTTGTCCACTACAAAAGTATAACGGTTGCCTTTTTCCATCAGGCCGTTAGCCTTTTCCGTAACTTTTGGGCGAACCAGTACGTCTGAAAGTCTCATTGTTATTTAATTTGATAACCTTTGGCTTGGCGGCCTCGGTCAAGTGTTGTTTTATAAATGGGCGGAGTGGGGTTGGCACACCTTATGATTTAACCTGCTACCTCTACTGCTTCTTCGGTAAATATTTTGGCCGCGCTTTCGGTTATCACCAATTTGGTGGCGTGCAAAATATCGTAGGTATTGATGTCGCTCAGTACGCTGCTTTTTACGCGGGGCACGTTGCGGCTGCTTAGGTACAAATTCTTGTCGTAATCAGCGTTCACCAACAACAGTTTCTGGCCGTTTACCTTCAAGCCGTTCACTACGTTCAAGAAAGCTTTGGTGCTGGGTGCGTCTATCTTGATGTCTTCAACCACCACGATATTTTTTTCGCGGGCTTTGTAGGACAATGCCGACATTTTGGCCAAATCTTTAACCTTGCGGTTCAGCTTGAAATCGTAACCGTGGGGAACGGGGCCGTTTACGGCACCACCGCCCTTGTACAAAGGGTTGCGGATATTGCCCTTACGCGAACCACCGGTACCTTTTTGGCGGTGCAGCTTGCGTGAAGAACCTTTTACTTCGGCACGGGTTTTGGTTTTGTGTGTACCCAGGCGTTGTGCGGCCAGGTATTGCTTTACAGCAAGGTAAATGACATGGTCATTTGGCTCGATATTGAAAATATCTTCCGGCAGCTCCACGCTGCGGCCCGTATTTTCACCTTTGCTATTTAAAACTTCGATTTGCATTTCCTATAATTTTTAGCATTGCGCTAATTGAAATAATTTTTTATCTTCCGGCCATCGTGCGAACCAGATATTACTTGCTTTGGCTGTTTTGTACCAATACGATAGAACCGTTGTGGCCCGGTACCGAACCGCTCACCAACAAATAATTTTGTTCCGGATATACTTTCAATACTTTCAAGGCTTTGATTTTTACGCGGTCGCCACCCATGCGGCCGGCCATGCGCATACCTTTGAACACGCGGCTGGGGTAAGACGAGCCGCCTATGGAACCCGGTGCGCGCTGGCGGTCGTGCTGGCCGTGGGAAGCTTCGCCCACGCCACCAAATCCGTGGCGTTTAACCACGCCCTGGAAACCTTTACCTTTCGAGGTACCGATAACATTTACTTTTTCACCTTCGGCGAAGATGTCAACGGTAATGTTTTCACCAACTTGTTTGTCTATGGAAGAATTGCGAATTTCCTTTACTACAGCTTTGGGGGCTGTTTCTGCTTTTGCGAAGTGGTTTTGGAGTGCTTTGGGGGTATTTTTCACCTTGCGCTCGCCAAAAGCTATTTGTAGGGCTGAATAACCGTCCGATTCCACGGTTTTCTTTTGCGTAACCACACATGGCCCGGCCTCTATAATGGTGCAGGACACCTGCTTTCCATTAGCTTCGAACACGGAGGTCATGCCGATTTTTTTACCAATAATACCTTTCATAATATTTTTTTTAAACCAACGGCGGCACGATTTTCATACTGCCCTCGTTGTATTTTAATTACTTATTGCTAATGGGAAAGCCAGAACCCGGGGCCTGCTTCCCAACCAAGCGCCCGATGGTCAATTGCCAATTCAAGGTCTTGAATTTTGAATTAACGGCGGGATTGGTTGTTATTCCTATCGCTATTAAAGAACATTTTCAGCTTTGGAGCTTGCTGCCGCTTATGGGCTTGAAGCTGTTAGGCTTTGATTTCTACTTCTACGCCGGAAGGCAAGTCCAATTTAGACAAGGCATCAACCGTGCGGCTCGAAGATGTATAAATGTCCAGCAAACGCTTGTGAGTGCATAGTTGAAACTGCTCACGGGCTTTTTTATTCACGTGCGGCGAACGCAACACGGTAAATATCTTTTTGTCGGTAGGCAATGGAATGGGGCCGGTAACTACGGCACCCGTATTGCGAACGGTCTTTACGATTTTTTCGGCCGATTTATCTACCAAGTTGTGGTCGTAAGACTTTAGCTTAATGCGAATACGCTGTGACATATCAAAAAACTTCGTTGTTAATTTTGGGAGTGCAAAGGTAAACGTTATTTTCAATCCACCAAAAATATTTTAAGGAAAAATTTTGCGGGAAGCGGCCAATGGGTAAAAGATGGCACAAATATCCCGCATAAAACTCCCCATTTCGGCAGCCCCTCCATTTCCTTACTTTTGCAACCGAAAATAAAAATAACACCCCATAAATGAGCGAACAGGATTACGACGAACACGGCCCGGCATCGGTCAACAAGATGTACGAAAGCTGGTTTTTGGAATATGCAAGCTACGTAATACTGGAGCGTGCCGTACCGGCGGTGGAAGACGGCCTGAAACCCGTGCAGCGCCGCATCTTTCACGCCATGAAGGAAATGGACGATGGCCGCTACAACAAGGTGGCCAACATCATAGGCCAAACCATGCAGTACCACCCGCACGGCGATGCCTCCATTGGCGATGCCATTACCAACCTGGGGCAGAAAGACCTGATGATAGACATGCAGGGCAACTGGGGCGACGTGCGCACCGGCGACAGTGCGGCGGCAGCCCGCTACATAGAAGCCCGATTGTCAAAATTTGCCCTGGACGTAGCCTTTAACGGCAAGACCACGGAATGGCAATTGAGCTACGACGGCCGCAAGAACGAGCCGGTTACGCTGCCCATGAAGTTCCCGCTGTTGCTGGCGCAGGGCGCAGAGGGCATAGCCGTGGGCTTGTCCACCAAGATATTGCCCCACAATTTCGTGGAACTGATTGATGCCGCCGTCAAATATTTGAGGGGACGGAAGTTTGAGCTATATCCCGATTTCCAGACCGGCGGCATGATAGACACAAGCAATTACAACGATGGCCAACGCGGCGGCAAGCTGCGCGTAAGGGTACACATAGAAGAGCTGGACAAGAAAACGCTGCTCATAAAATCGGTGCCCTATGGCGTTACCACGCAGCAATTGATAGACAGCGTACTGAAAGCCAACGACAGCGGAAAAATAAAGATAAAAAGCATCGTGGACAATACGGCCAAAGACGTGGAACTGGCCGTGCAACTGGCCCCCGGCGTATCGAGCGACCAAACCATCGACGCGCTGTATGCTTTCACCGATTGCGAAACTTCCATATCGCCCAATGCCTGCGTCATTATTCAGGACAAGCCACATTTCGTGGGCGTTACGGAGTTGTTGAAAAATTCGGTAGAGCATACCAAGGCCTTGTTGAAGCGCGAACTGGAAATAAAGCTGGACGAACTGAACGAAGACTGGCATTTTTCTTCCTTGGAAAAAATATTCATCGAAAAAAGGATTTATAGGCTGATAGAAGAAGAGACCACTTGGGAAGGCGTGCTTCGCGCCATAGACACCGGGCTGCAACCTTATAAAAATATTTTCAGGAGGGAAATAACGCAAGACGACATCATAAAGCTGACGGAAATAAAAATCAAACGCATTTCCAAATTCGACTCCTTCAAGGCCGATGAGCATATAAGAACCACCGAAGAAGCCATAGCAGCAACCAAGCACAACATAGAACACCTTACCGATTTTGCCGTAGCCTACTACGAACAATTGTTGAAAAAACACGGTAAGGGCCGCGAACGCAAGACGGAGATAAAACTGTTCGACACCATACAAGCCACCAAAGTGGCCATAGCCAACGCCAAGCTATACGTAAACCGCAAGGAAGGCTTTGTGGGCACCGGCCTCAAAAAAGACGAGTTCGTATGCGACTGTTCGGACCTCGACAATATCATTGTGTTCCGCAAGGACGGCACCATGCTGGTAAGCAAGGTGGCCGACAAAACCTTTGTGGGCAAGGACATCATACACGTGGAAGTATTCAAGAAGAACGACGAGCGCACCACCTACAACATGATGTACATGGATGGCGGCAGCGGCGTGGTATATGCCAAGCGTTTCAACGTAACCGGCATTACCCGCGACAAAGAGTACGACCTCACCAAAGGCAGCAAGGGCAGCAAGGTTATATACTTCACATCCAACCCCAACGGCGAGGCCGAGGTAGTGACGGTTACGCTATCGCCCAATATAAACGCCCGCAACAAGGTATTCGATTTTTATTTTGAAGAACTGGCCATAAAAGGCCGCAGCTCGCAAGGCAACCAAGTAACCAAATACCCGGTGCGCCAGGTCAAGTTTAAAGAACAAGGGCGCAGCACCCTGGCCGCACCCAAAATATGGTACGACGAACAGGTAGGCCGCCTCAATACCGATGGCTACGGCCGCTTGCTGGGCAGCTTCAACACCGACGACAGAATAGTTGTGTTCTACAAAGACGGCCATTACGAACTCACCGATTTCGACCTGAGCAACCGTTACGAAGTAACCAACATAGCGCGCATAGAAAAATGGATACCCGAAAAAGTGATTACGGCCGTGTATTACGATGCCGACAAGCAGCAGTACAGCGTAAAACGGTTCCATATAGAAACACAAACCTTGAAAAGTAAATTCCTGTTTATAAAAGAAGGGGCAAAGAACAAGCTGGAACTGGTTACTACGGCCAAAGACGTAGTGGTGACGCTAAAAACCGGCAAGAAAAAATCGGAAGCCAGGGAAGAAGCAATAGACCTGGCCGAAAAGGTAAGCGTGAGCGGCTGGAAAGCAGTGGGCAACAAGCTATGCGACAAAGATTTGTTGGAAATAATATTGGAAGAAAAAGAAGAAACACCCGAAGAACAAACGGAGCGGCCCAATGGCGATGATGCGGCAGGACAAGACACCAACGACGAAGCACCAACTTTATTTGACTAGTTAATTAAAAAACCGAAATTTGCTGCCCTATTGGCATTTTGAGGCAGTTTGGGTAATTTCACTATTCAAAATTCGGCACTCGTTTGCAAACCGTATAAAAGTTGGGTAGTAGCGATACAGGACAAACAATGAAAAAAATAGAACTTGAAATAGTGGCTCTTTCGAGCAGTGTTACGCAAACGCATTCTTATGCGGTGGTATTGGGCGAGCTAAATGGCTTGCGCAGGCTGCCGATAGTCATAGGGGCTTTTGAAGCCCAAGCCATAGTAGTGGCCTTGGAACGCATAAAACCCACCAGGCCGCTCACCCACGATTTGTTTTACAATTTCATGCTGTCGTTCAACATAGAGTTGCAGGAGGTAGTGATTTATAAATTGGAGGAAGGTATCTTTTTTGCCCAATTGGTTTGCAGCAATGGCCAGGAGGTGATAGAGATAGACTCGCGCACCAGCGATGCCCTGGCCTTGGCCGTGCGCATAGGCTGCCCCGTGTTCACCTATGAGAATATACTGGAAGCCGCAGGTTTGTTTATGGACCAACCCGAAGTGTCCACCGACGGTACGCCCGCCTCGGCAGCCGAAGCAAGCGAAGCCACCACGGCCAATAGCGACCTAAGAAGCATGTCGGTAGATGAACTGAACGACTTGCTGCAAAAAGTACTGGAAAGCGAAGACTACATGAAAGCCGTGGCTATCCGCGACGAGTTGAAACTCCGGGCCGAAAGAGGATAGCGCCAACGATTTAGCAAACAAAACATCACTGCCACGGTAATAAAAACCGTGGTTTTTTTCGCTTTCATGTTTTTGCCAAAACCGGCCGGCCTCCGCCACATCCATTCTTAAACCGGACTGCCGGCAAAGAGGCGAATGTTTCAACAACAAAAAAAATTGGTTCTTCGTCACTTTGTGTGGAAACGTTTCAAAGAAAGGGAAAAAATTTCACACCCCCCGTTGTGGGTAGTGCCATTTTTCGGTCGCTTTGTTTTCGGTCGCTTTGTAGTGCGTTTGGTTGGTAGTTCTTTTGCATTTTTGTTTGGCTTTGTGCGGTTGCGGCTCTTTTGATTTTGCCGAAGCGTTGGGGGGCTACAACACAAAACTATCCGACACGCAGCAAAAGCCCACTATACCTTCATGGCATCCATGATGCGCTCCAAATCTTCGTCGTTGTAAAATTCTATGGTGATGCTGCCTTTGCCGTTCTTCTTGCGTTCCAATAGTACCTTGGTGGCAAAATGGCTGGCCATGTCGTCTTGTATGCGCTTGTAGGCAGGGGTAAGTTTTGGTGCCACTGCCGGTTGCTTCGCCATTGCTTTGCCGTTTTGCAACATGCTTTTCACCAATGCCTCCACCTGCCTTACGGATAACCCTTTTTGGTTTACCTCGCGGTACACATAAAGCTGCTCCTCCACATTTTCCAGGCTGATGATGGCCCTTGCATGACCCATGCCCAACACGCCGTCGCGCACGGCTTTCTGTATGTCGGGCGGCAATTTCAACAGGCGTATATAGTTGGTAACGGTACTGCGCTCTTTCTTCATGCGCTCGGCCACTTGCTCCTGCGTCAGCGAACATTCGTCCATCAACCGCTTATAGCTAAGGGCTATTTCCATGGCATTCAGGTTTTCGCGTTGCAGGTTTTCGAGCAACGCCATTTCCAGCATCTCTTGGTCGTTGGCGGTACGTATGTAGGCAGGTATGTCTTTCAACCCGGCCATTTTGGAGGCCCGCCACCTGCGCTCGCCCGATATGAGCCTGTATTTGCCCCCGGCCATTTTCACAACGGTTACGGGTTGTATTATGTCGTGTTGCGCTATGCTGTCGCTCAGTTCCTTCAAGGCCGCGGGGTCAAAGTCGTGGCGGGGCTGCTTGGGGTTCACCTCTATGTCGTCTATGGCTATGCGCGCGCCCACCGCCACTGGTGCGGGCTTGCCCGTTGCCACGGGTATGGCTTCTGCGGTGGCTTTCAGTTCTTCGTCTATATTGTTCAACAAGGCTTTTATGCCCAGCCCCAGTGCTTTCTTCTTGTTGTTGCTGTTGTTGGTACCGGCCATATCGTTTACTTTTTCCGATGGGTTAATTGTTTGCTGCATTGTTGTCTTCCGGTTCCGGTTCAAATATTTTGTCTTCGTTCTTTATTTTGGTCAGGTCGTTTTTTTGCAATATTTCTTTGGCCAAATTAAGGTAATTGATGGCACCTGTGCTGTCCATATCGTACATCAATGCGGGTTTGCCAAAACTTGGTGCTTCGCCCAACCGGGTGTTGCGGTGTATGATGGTGTTGAATACCAGTGTTTCAAAATGGTTCTTGATTTCTTCCACCACTTGGTTGCTGAGGCGCAGGCGGCCGTCGTACATGGTCATCAATATGCCTTCTATCGCCAAACCGGTGTTGATGCGGGTTTGCACTATTTTTATGGTATTGAGCAATTTGCCCAAACCCTCCAAGGCAAAATACTCGCACTGAACGGGTATCACCACCGAATTGGCGGCCGTAAGCGCATTGACCGTGATAAGCCCCAGCGATGGCGAACAATCTATGATGATAAAATCGAAGCTGGCGGCCTCTTTCTCCAAGGCTTTGCGCAAAATGTGTTCGCGGTTGGGGTGGTTTATGAGTTCTATTTCCGCACCTACCAAATCCAAATGCGAGGGCAGGAGGTACAGGTTGGGGGTTTCGGTTTCCAGCATCACCTGCTTTACCGGCATCTCGTTCACCATGCAGTCGTACAGGCTCACCTGCATGTTCTTCAGGTCGAAGCCATTGCCCGTGGTGCTGTTGGCCTGCGGGTCGGCATCTATCAACAGGGTTTTGTATTCCAGTACCGCCAGGCTTGCCGCCAGGTTAATGGCAGTGGTAGTTTTGCCTACGCCGCCTTTTTGGTTTGCTATCGCTATTATTTTGGCCATTGCTTCTGTTTTCTCCACTATTATCTCGTGTAGCTTTTCCCTTTTTCGGGGAAAAAACCACCATAATGTTTAAAGTTCTATCGTTGCGCCTATTTCGGGCAAAATCAATTCTTTGCCTTGGTCGCCGAATATTTTTTTAGCCGCTTCGTGGTTGATGACGATATAGCCAAAGGTATCGAAATGTACGCCCACTACTTTGTTGCACTGTACCATATCGGCTGCCAATGCGGCCTCATCGGCATCCATGGTAAAATTGCCGCCAACGGGCAATATGGCCACGTCCAACCGGGCGTACTTGGGTATCAGCTGCATCTCCATGCTGAGGCAGGTGTCGCCGGAATAATAGAAGCTGAAGTCGTCTGTTTTGACTACGAAGCCGCCGGGATTGCCCGCATAGCTGCCGTCGGGCAGGCTGCTGCTGTGCTGCGCCGGCACGTAATGCACGCGGCCAAAATCGAAATCGCGGGGGCCGAAGTTCATGGGGTGCGCATTGCTTACCCCTTGGCTATTGAGCCAGTTAACTATCTCGAAATTAGCGACTACGGTAGCCTTGGTATGCTTGGCAATGGTTACCAAATCGCCCACATGGTCGCCGTGGCCGTGGCTCACCAATATATAATCGGCCTCGATGGCGTAGATGTCTATATCCTTCGCCAATGGGTTTCCGGTGACAAACGGGTCGAACAATATTTTTTTCCCGCCAATTTCCACCAAAAAAGAAGCGTGGCCGTAAAAGGTAAATTTCATCGTAAAAAAATGCAGGATTTGGTTTTCGTGGCAATCACCGAAAAGTGGCTACACGGAAATGCCACAAAAATACACGCAAGATTTGGATTTTCCGGGCGGTGTGGATAAATAGGGATATTGGCCAATCGTGCCATTGGGCATTGGCGCAACTTACAATACCGCAATAGATGACTACCCGGCAAACATTTTGGGGGTGCGGCGGCATGACAAAACGGGAGTAAAAAGATTTTTCTTGATTGCCGCACAAAGAAAAAATGAAATCCGATGGCACACTTTTTCCCGGTGCGAGGTATGAATATTTCCGAACAAGATCTTTTCACCCAAAAACGCAACCGCCGCAATAAATGCGGCGGTTGCGTTTAATCAGTAAAAAATAAGCGGGCTTATTTACCTTTTTTATCTTCGGTTTCTGCTTGGCGCAATGCACGGGTCATCACTACCGAAGCAATTGGTTGACGGGCGGGACTCATCAATTCCATGTTTTCGGTTTTGATGTCTTCCACGCGTATGTTGCCGTTCAGTTGCAATTTGCTGATGTCCACGTCCAATGCAGCTACCAGGTTTTCAGGAGTGGTGCGTACCTTGACAGACTTCATTTTCAATACCAGGCGGCCACCGGCTTTTACGCCTTCCGACTGCCCGTGGAAATTGATCGGCAAATTGGCTATCAATTTCTTGCCTTCCTGCAATTCCAAAAAGTCGATGTGGTTCAACTGGTCGGTTACTACGTCAAATTGCTTGTCTTTCATGATAGTGCGGTAAGATTTACCATCTACTTTGATTTCCGCAATCTGGAACTCGGGGGTGTACACCAACGAACGGAACGCAAGCGTGGGTGCATAAAAATGCACTTCCTCTTTTCCGCCGTAGATTACGCCCAATACTTGTCCTTGCGAACGCAAATCACGGGCTGCTTTTTTACCCCTGTCTGCCCTCGGTTGTCCTTCGATAACAACTGTTTTCATTTTGTGTGTTTTTTTACCCTTCAAGAGCCAAACGAATACATCCGGACGAACGCCTGAACCCTGAAATGTGTTTTTACGATTAAGAAAAGAACTGGCGGCCACGGGGCCGGCCCGGATTTTGATGTATAAACAGTCTATTTATATATTACCATGGCTTTGGCTATTTGCCGCCGCCACTAATATTGCGCTTTCACCTTACGCTGGCTGTGTATGAACAGCGAGTGTATGGATTTGTTTTCAAATGTATTGCGGATGGCCGTGGCAAAAAGACCTGCCGTACTCAATACGGTTATCTTGTCGCAAGCCTGCCGCAAGGGTATGGTATCGCACACCGTGAGGCTTTCCAACACCGAATTTTCAATATTTTCATAAGCCTTGCCGCTCAACACCGGATGCGTGCAAAACGCCCTGACGCTCAACGCACCCCTTTCCTTCAATATGGCCGCACTCTTGGTGAGCGTGCCGGCAGTGTCTATGATGTCGTCTATCAATATGATGTCCTTGCCACTTACATCGCCTATCACGGTCATGGATGCTATCTCGTTGGCACGTTTGCGGTGTTTGTCGCATATCACCATTTCGGCATTGAAGTAACTGGCCACTTCGCGCACCCTGTTGGTGCTACCCACATCGGGGGAGGCAAAGGTAAGGTTTTCCAGATTAAGATTTTCGATATAGGGTATAAAAATGGCCGAACTGTCCAAATGGTCCACCGGAATGTCGAAAAACCCTTGAATCTGGGGGGCGTGCAAGTCCATGGTCATCACCCTGTCGGCACCGGCGGTGGTAAGCAAATTGGCCACCAATTTGGAACCAATGGAAACCCTCGGTTTGTCTTTCCTATCTTGGCGGGCAAAGCCGAAATAGGGAATGACCGCGGTGATGTAGCCGGCAGAGGCGCGCTTGGCGGCATCTATCATCATCAACAATTCCATCAAATTGTCGGTGGGCGCAAAGGTGGATTGTACCAAAAAGACATAGTCACCCCTAATGGATTCCAAGAAAACAGGCTGAAACTCGCCATCGCTGAATTTCTGGATGTTTATTTGCCCCAAGTTGCCGCCAAAAGCCGTAGCAATTTTCGACGCAAGGTATTCGGAATTGGTACCTGAAAAAATCTTTACCGAAGGTTGCATTTATGAAGGAATGAGGCCGCAAAGGTAATCATTAATTTAGGAAAGCATTAAGCGGCAATCAATATTTTGCCGGGTGGCCGAAAATTTGGCTTCAGTCATTCAGCAAATGTGGCCCAATGGCCGATTATACTGCACACCGGGTAGTTTTGTGCAATGAATATCGCACCAAGACACCAAGGAACTTGGTTGCTCATGTTGTCAATACTATTCAATCTCGTTGTTAAAACAACCAAGTAAAAACACAATTACGGCAACCCCATTGTCATCCTGCAAGGAACCAAAAGACACCCTGTATAGATGCCTACGGCATAACAAAGTGGGAATAAGAAAGATTTTTTTGAATGTCGCACAAAGGAAAAATGAAATCCGATTGCACATTTTTGCCCGGTGCGAAGTGTAGATGAGGTATATGCCCAAGTTTAGGCCACGAACAATCAGCAGCAAACCTGCCGCCACCGCGATGCCCACACAAGCAGGGCGCAGGAAGTGTAATACCAATGGGGGGATTGCCGGCCAACTTTTGAAACAGCTTGGCAAATGGCTGTTGCAGCAACCTTTTGGCACCAATGAATGTTGCTTTTCCTGCACTACCCTATTGCCCTACATTGCCAATATTTCATCATTTCCGTTATCATTTAATCCGAAATCCTTATTTTTGGCCTTAAAATTTTATCTATGGGGTTCGTTAAGGAATTTAAAGAGTTTGCCTTCAAGGGCAATGTAATCGATTTGGCGGTGGGTGTTATCATCGGTGCCGCATTCGGAAAAATCGTTTCGTCATTGGTTGACGATGTTATTACGCCATTGCTGCTTAATCCTATGCTTAAAGCCGTAGGTGCCGAAGACATCAGCAAGCTGGCGTGGAACGGTGTCAAATACGGAAATTTCTTGTCCGCCGTTATCAGTTTCTTGTGTATTGCGTTTGTGTTGTTTCTAATCATCAAGGCTGCCAACAAAATAAAGCCCGAGGAAGCACCAGGGGTACCGGCAGCCCCTACGCCTACGGAAGCATTATTGGCCGAAATCAGGGACGAACTGAAAAAGAAAGGCTAAGTTTGCACCAACTTCCCAGACATGTAAAACCCCGGAAGCACTCCGGGGTTTTGTTTAATAGCTCAACCTTATGCCTCAGGGTACTGTACTTACACAATTCCAACAACTAAAATTGCAAAGCCGTCATGCCTTTGCCGTCTTGATAGACCCCGATAGCGCCAACCCGCAACAAGTGGGCAATATAGCCCGGCTGTGCAACGATGCCAAAGTCGATTATGTATTCATGGGTGGCAGCCTGATGGTCAAAGGACAAGTGGATGCCTGCATAGATACATTCAAAGCCGAAAGCAATATACCCGTGGTGCTTTTTCCAGGCAGCCCGGCACAGGTTACGCCTTCGGCCGATGCCTTACTTTATTTATCGCTTATTTCGGGAAGGAACCCTGATTTGCTCATAGGCCAACACGTAGTGTCGGCGCCCCTGATAAAAGCCAGCGGACTGGAAACCATTTCAACGGGCTACATGATTATTGACGGCGGCGTACCCACCACGGTATCTTACATGAGCAACGCCGCGCCCATCCCCGCCAACAAACCCGACATTGCCTTGTGTACCGCATGGGCGGGCGAACTATTGGGCAAACACGTCATGTACATGGATGCGGGCAGCGGTGCCCAGTTTCCCATATCTTCCGAAATGGTGGCCAAAGTAGCCCATAACATAGCCCTGCCGCTCATAGTAGGCGGCGGCATACGCAGCGCGGAGAAAGTTTATGAAAACTGCGTGGCCGGCGCACAGGTGGTGGTGGTGGGCAATGCCATAGAAAAAGACCCATCCCTCATAAAAGAAATGAGCCTTGCCGCAAAAGAAGCGGTGGCCGGCTGATGCCCCGCCGCCGTCATTGACTTGGCGGGCACCGTATGCGCCCATCGGGCAAGCAGTTGCGCCCCGAACATCGTTTTACCGGCCAACCGTTGTTTGAGGCAAGCAATTTTTTTTCCGAAATCCACAAAATAACCATACCTTTGCCCCGGAGTAAGACAGAGGGGGCTATTTAGCCCCCCTTCTTCATTTTAGTATTAGTTTTTTAGGGCAAAAACCCGATAGTTCTTGAAAAATGGAAAACGATACCCTGACAGAGCTGGTTAAAGGAAAATTGGAAACCTTGATTGCAGGCTCTTCCCTGTTTATTGTGGACGTGGCGGTAAAACCGGTAAACAACATCAAAATTTACTTGGACGGCGACAATGGCATCAACATAGAGGCCATTTCCAACATAAACCGCTCGCTTTATAAACTAATCGAAGAAAGCGGCAGGTTTCCGGAAGGAGATTTTTCGTTGGAAGTAAGCAGCCCCGGCGTGGACGAGCCGCTTAAATTTTACCGTCAATATCCAAAAAATATTGGCCGCAAAGCAGCCGTTACCCTCAACGACGACAGCACCTTGACCGGCACTTTGAAAAGCGTCACGGAAGAAAAATTGACCTTGTCGGTGCAAATAGGCAAGAAAAAAGAAACCCAGGAAAAGGAAATACCCTTTGCCGAAATAAAAAAAACAGTAGTTCAAATTACATTTTAACAAACAGCCGCAATTCGAGAATGTCATCAGTCATTCGGGAAAAGCGCAATTATTTACATAGCAATGGCAAGCATTAATCTTATCGAATCGTTTCAAGACTTTAAGGAAGCCGAAAACATTGACCGTCCCACGTTGATGAAAGTGTTGGAAGACGTTTTTAAAACTTTGCTGCGCAAAAAATACGGTTCCGACGATAATTTCGATGTTATCGTGAACGACCAAACCGGCGACTTGGAAATATTCCGCAGGCGCATCATAGTGGAAGACGGTTTTTCGGAAGACGATTTGGCCGAAGTGGAATTGACCGAGGCCCGCAGGCAAGACCCCGATTACCAAGTAGGCGAGGAACTGTACGAAGAAGTAAACGTGTTCGATTTTGGCCGAAGGGCCATACTTGCCGCCAAGCAAACACTGGCCGCGCGCATAAGCGACCTGAAGAAAAATAATTTGCTGCAAAAATATGCCGACCGCGTGGGCGACATCATCACCGGCGAAGTATATCAAATTTGGCGCAAGGAACTGATGCTGCTCGACGACGACAACAACGAATTGTTGCTGCCCAAATCGGAACAAATACCCGGCGACTTCTTCAAAAAAGGCGAACCCCTGAGGGCAGTGGTGAAGAAAGTGGAAATGCGCAACAACACCCCGGTAATCATCCTCAGCCGCACGCACCCCTCCTTCCTGGAAAAATTATTGGAGATAGAAGTGCCCGAAATATTGGACGGCCTCATTACCATCAAGAAAATAGTAAGGGAACCCGGCGAACGCGCCAAAGTGGCCGTGGAAAGCTACGACGACCGCATAGACCCCGTAGGTGCCTGCGTAGGCATGAAGGGCAGCCGCATACACGGCATAGTGCGCGAATTGCGCAACGAAAACATAGACATCATCAATTATACCAACAACACACAACTGCTGATACAACGCGCGCTTACCCCGGCCAAAATAAACAAGCTGGACGTAAACTCGGAACGCAGCCATGTGGACGTGTACATGGATACCGACCAAGTATCCCTGGCCATAGGCAAAAAAGGCGTGAACATAAAACTGGCCCAACAGCTTACCGGCTACAGCATAGACGTGTTCCGCGACATTAAAGAATCTGCCGATTTCGATATTGATTTGGATGAATTTGCAGATGAAATAGACGAATGGGTAATAGACGAATTCAAGAAAATAGGTTGCGATACGGCGTTAAGCGTATTGGACTTATCGGTAGAGGAATTGATACGCCGTACAGATTTGGAAGAGGAAACGATACGCGACGTGCGCCGCATATTAGAAGCCGAATTTGAAGAAGATGGGAATGAGGCTTAAAAAGGTCCGTTTTTTAATAAGACCTTCATACTGCCGCAGCAGCGAAAATGCCTACATTTGCAGGTTTAAATTATATTAGGCACGCTTTGGAACTTCAACCTTGTACAAAGCGGGCCATTGTTAAAAAGAAAAGGCTATCGTCCGACAACTTCGGCCAATAGTGCCCCAAGGTTGAAAGTTTAACCAATAGAATGTCCATAGGAACAAACACACCACGATTACTGGCTGCCGCCAAAGAATTTAATATCGGAAAGGAAACACTTGTCGAATTTCTGAAAAACAAAGGCTTTGAATTAGATGCGAGCAAACCAACTGCCAAGCTGAGCGAAGAAATGTATGGGGCGCTCCAAACCGAATTCGCCTCGGACAAAGCAGCCAAGCGCAAGAGCGATGCCATAGCATTGCCCAAAGGCTCTGTAATGGATAATATTTCCAAGACACAAGAGCAATTAGACATCACCGCTAAAGACAAGAAAGAAGAAAAACCCGTAGCAGAAGCCAAGAAGGCAGAAGAACCGCTGCCCAAAGCGGAATCTGTGGCAGTACCGCAAAAAGCAGAAGTTGCAGCGCCGGAACCCGCACCTGCACCGCCGCCCCCCATGCCCGAAGCAGAGGTAGTGCTGCCGCCACCTGCGCCGGTACCCGTAATTCCGGAGCCGGCAGCAGCCGAAAAACCCAAGGAAAAAGAACCGCCACCGGCAGCCGAAGAGCCAGCCAAAGAAGCACCTCATACGGAACCGGAACACATAGAAATGGTGGCGCCCAAATTATCGGGGCCGCGCGTGCAGGGAAAAATCAATTTGGAAGAATTGAACCAAAGCACTCGTCCCAAAAAAGGGGCGCAAGGCAAGGCCACGCCGCCCAAACCTGCGGCAGCTGCACCAGCACCTAAACCTGCGGCGCCCAAACCTGCAAAACCGGCACCTACGCCCGAACCCGCACCCGTGGTAGCTAAGAAAGCAGCAGAACCCGTAGCGGAAGATGTACCCGAACACATAGAAATGAAGGCCCCCAAACTGGAAGGCCCCAAGATTATTGGTAAAATAGAATTGCCGCTCAACACCGTAGGCGGCAAGCAAGAACGCAAGGACAAACGCAAACGCAAACGCATACCGCTGGAAACTACGGCCAAAAAAACAGGCCCCAACCAAGGCAATGCAGGAGGCGGGCAGCGTAACGACAACCGTCAAGGCGGCGGCGGCAACAGGCCGGGCGGCCAAGGTGGTGGCCAACAACGTCATGGCGGCGGTGGCAACAGGGGCGGCAGCAATACCGGCACCGGCCATCAAGGCAGGGAAAGAGACAACAGGAGAAGCCGCCAAACGCCCCAAGTTGACCAAGAAATAGACGCTAAAGCAATACAAGATAAAATAAGGGAAACGCAAGCCAAACTGTCTGGCGCAGGCGGCAACCGTCACCAAAAGAACCTTAAAGCCAAGTACCGTCGCAACAAGCGCGAGGAAATGGCCGAAAAGCGTGCCTCCGAATACGAAGACGACAATATAATTCAAGTAACCGAATTTATATCCGTAAGCGAATTGGCCAATTTGTTGGACGTAAGTTTTGCCGACGTTATCAGCAAGTGTATGGGCTTGGGCATTATGGTTTCCATAAACCAGCGCCTGGACGCGGAGGTGATAGAGCTTGTGGCCAGCGAGTTTGACCGCGAAGTGCAGTTTATAAGCGTGGATAATGGCACACAAGAAGAAGAAGAAGAAGAAGATGCGCCCGAAGACTTGAAGCCCCGCGCGCCGATAGTTACCATCATGGGCCACGTGGACCATGGCAAAACCTCCCTTCTCGATTATATACGCAATGCAAGCGTGGTAGCCGGCGAGGCCGGCGGCATTACCCAGCACATCGGTGCTTACAAGGTTACTACCGGTTCGGGCAAATCCGTAAGTTTCTTGGACACGCCGGGCCACGAAGCCTTTACGGCCATGCGCGCCCGCGGTGCCAAAGTAGCCGACATAGCGGTGATAGTAATAGCTGCCGACGATGCCATAATGCCCCAAACGCGCGAGGCCATCTCACATGCCCAGGCGGCCAACCTGCCCATGATTTTTGCCCTCAACAAGATAGATAAAGAAGGCGCCAACCCGGAAAAAATCAAAGAACAGCTTTCGGCCATGAACATATTGGTGGAAGACTGGGGCGGCAAATACCAAAGCCAGGAAATATCTGCCAAGAAAGGCATCAACGTAGATTTGCTGCTCGAAAAAATATTGCTCGAAGCCGAAATGCTGGAATTGAGCGCCAACCCCGACAAGCCGGCCATTGGTTCGGTAATAGAGGCTTCGTTGGACAAAGGCCGCGGCTACGTATCTACCGTATTGGTGCAAGCGGGTACGCTCAACGCCGGCGACATGATAGTTTCCGGCCAGTATTTTGGCAAGATAAAAGCCATGACCAACGAACGCGGCCAGCGCATAACCACCGCCGGCCCTTCTACCCCGGTACAAATATTGGGCTTGAACGGCGCGCCGCAAGCGGGCGAAAAGTTCAGGATGTTCTTGGATGAATCCGAGGCGAAGAATATAGCCAACCAACGTGCGCAAATCATGCGCGAGCAGGGGCTCCGCAGCCGCAAGCACATCACGCTGGACGAGATTGGCCGCCGCCTTGCCCTGGGAAATTTCAAGGAATTGAACGTTATCATCAAGGCCGACGTGGACGGTTCGGCAGAGGCGTTGAGCGATTCGCTGCAAAAACTATCGACAGAAGAAGTGGTGGTAAACGTGGTATTGAAAGGCGTGGGTTCCATAACCGAAAGCGATGTGATGCTTGCCAGTGCCTCCGATGCCATTTTGTTGGGCTTCCAGGTACGCGCATCTTCGCAGGCCAGCCGCCTTGCCGACCAAGAAAACATAGAAATACGCTACTATTCCATCATCTACGATGCCATTGGCGAAATAAAATCGGCCATGGAAGGTATGCTGGAACCTACCATCGAGAAAAAAGTGGTAGGCCACATAGAAGTACGCGAAACCTTCAAGATAAGCGGCTTGGGCACCATTGCCGGTTGTTATGTCACGGACGGCAAGTTTACCCGCAATACCAAGATTAACCTATTGCGCGACAATATCGTGATTTATACCGGCGAGCTGGGTTCCTTAAAACGTTTCAAAGACGACGTGAAAGAAGTGGCCGCAGGCTACGAATGTGGCCTGAGCGTCAAAAACTACAACGATGTACAAGTAGGCGACGTGCTGGAAGGTTACGAAGAAGTGGAGGTAAAACGTAAGTTGCAATAACCTGTTGCTAACGGTATCAAACACCGCAAAAAAGCCGCCTCCTTGATTGCGAGGCGGCTTTTTTTTGTGCTATACTTCGCGCACCGGGTAAAAATGTGCAATCAAATTTCGTTGGCCTATTGTGCCACATTCAAGAAAAATATTTTTATTCCCGCTCTTGTCACCCTGTAAGGGTCTATGCAGGGCGTTTTTTTAGTTCCTTTCAGGATGACAAGGGGGGCGTGCCGCAATTGTGGTTTCACATGGCTGCTATAACAACGGGATTGAATAGTATTGCCTACATGGGCAACCAAGTGTTCCCCGGTGTCTTGATGCGATATTCATTGCACAAAACTATCCGGTGTGCGGTATAAAAGGATACCCACCACGGTATCCCCGTACCTCTGCCGCAAAAACCACCCCCGCCCCCCGACAGGCGTACCAAAGGAGGCAACCAGCATAAACTGGCATGGTTTTTGCCCGGCTAAACAATTGGAAGTTCATAAAAAATGTGTACATTTGCAATTTAACAATACAAGGGAATTAACCCAAACAACCAAAAACCAATATATATGCAGCATTTTGGAAACATAACTGCACTATGCTTATCGCCCCGGGTAAAAATGTGCAATCGGGGGCTTTTTGTGCTACATTCAAGAAAAAATCTTTTTATTCCCGCCTTGTCATGCCGAGCGCAGCGAGGAATCTCAATGGGAGATGCTTCCTTCGTCAGCATGACAAGCGTGTGGATTTTAGACATTAAAACCTTAAACAAGAAAATTAAAAACCTTTTTCAATAACCCAAAAACACAGATGAGTATGACACACAACAGCGTACATCTCAGTACCCCCCCGAAGCGGCGCAGCTGCCTCCGAACGCGGCTCGCGGCCCTGCTGCTGGCCGGCGCGGGCATCTTTGGCGCGGCCACGGCCGATGCCGCGCCCACTATTACCTACACCACCGCCAACGACGTGGTAACCGGCTACAGCCAGGGCACCGAAACGGTGAAAATAGTATTCGACGCGGCCTGTACCGGCACGGCGGTGCGCATAGGCCTGCCCACCGGCGTCAGCTACGTGGCCTCCAGCGTGACGGCCACCAGCAGCACCACCAGCGGCCTAGGCATTGCCGAAAGCAGCATTACCGACCTGCGCAGCCCCGTGTTCAGCGTGAGCGGCACCATAGCCGCCGGCAACACCCTGGAGTTCACCATAGCCCGCCAGGCCGACTGCGCCAGCACCCAGGGCGGCAATTTCGACAGCGTGTACGTAACCTTTAGCGGCGGCTGCACCGGTGCCTCCGTTACCAGCGTTTCCGCCACGGGCGCGAAGAGCTACAACATCTACACGCCTTCGCTTGCCTTGACACCCGCCAGTGCCATCAGCAACGCCGTGATAGGCACCACCGCCACCCGCACCACCACCGTAATCAACGGCGGCAGCAACTCGGCGGTGGACACGCTGCGCTTTTACGTGGTGTACCCAAGCGGGGCCATAACCAACACCAACAGCAACAAGATTACCGTGGGCAGCACCGACTTTAGCCCCAGCAGCACCAGCGGCGACACCTTGTTCTACAAGATATACGGCGCGGTGTTCCCTGCCGGTACCTTGGGCACCAGCCTGTTGGAAAACGGCGAAACCGTTACCATCTCCGAACCCGTGAAGGTAACCTCCTGCTCCACCGATGCCACCGTGTATGGCGCGGGCTGGGGCCGCACCGCCGCTTGCAGCTACACCACCGGCACCAGCTCGGTAACCATGGCTACCGGCGTGGCCAACATAGTAGTGACCACCCAGAACCTCATAACCCCCTCCAACTTTTGCGACAACGCCACCATGGAGGTAGTAATTACCAACAGCGGTACCGAAACCGTGAGCGGCGCGGGCATAGCACGCAACATTACCCAGTACATTGGCCTCAACGGCGGCGAGGGCACCTCCAACGCCGGGGGCATAAGGGCGCAAGTAGGCATTACCAACCCCACTATATGGAACGGCACCAGCTGGGTGTCCCTCACCTATACGGGCGGCGGCACCTCGCCTTACTATGCGGCCTCCAGCAGCGTGGCGCTCGACCTTAGCCAGCTTACCGCAGCCGCGGGCGGCCTTACCGCAGCCGATGGCGACGGCGTGTACAACGACTTGCCCGTGGGCGCATCCATTACCCTGCGCTACGAAGTAGTCACCTCGCTGGCTTATGCCTCATGTGCCTCGGCGCAAAGGTCGGGGATACCGTATTACCAGGCCACGTACACCAGCATGTGCGGCACCACCACCCAATCCACCCAACTTGCGGGCAGTACAGCCTCCTCGGGCAACGGCCTGGCCGTGCCCGTCAACGACCGTACCCTCGGTTCGTACACCCTTACCAACCCGCCCGACATTGTAGATGGCCAAACCGCCACCATACGCCTTACGGGCGTGAGGGACTTCAGGACAAACGCCTCCACCTTCCCCGCCACGGGCAGCAGCACCAGCATGTACAGCTGCCCCACCAACAAGCTGATATGGCGCATTGTGGTGCCCAAGGGCATCAGCCTCAGCGCGGGCAGGTATTACCAAACCAATAGTTCTACCACCAACACGGTGGTAAGCACCAGCACCGGCACCGGCAGCGGCAGCGACCCCGACACCCTGATAATAGTGGGCAGCCAGACAAGCTATGCCACCTTTGCTTTCGAGGCCGATGTTACCTTTAACTGTGCCAACTACGTGAGCGGGACCGACTTGAGCTACACGGTATCGTATATATGCGATTCCACCTGCAGCTACGAGGAACGGTGGTACTGCGGCACCATACCCATCACGCCCCACTGCGGCACCTGCACCGAAGGCGGCCTTACCGTAACCAGCACCAACATACAGCGCACCACCGGCGGCTACACCAGCACCACCAACAATACCTGGGTGGACGTGAGCAGCCTGACCGCCAAGCAGCTGCGCATAGTAACCGCGGGCGACAGCGCCACGGCCACCTTTACCGGCAAATTGATAGACGGCACGGCCGCGCCCTTCGCTTCGCACTACTTCCGCATGCAATACACCGCCCCCGGCGGCGCAAAGGCCATGGAAATAATAGATGCCGTGTTGTACCGCTACAGCGGCGGCACGCTTGCGGCCACCACCAGCCTCGGCGCGCCCACCAGCACCCTCAGCAGCGGCACGCACACCATGGTGTACGACCTCAGCAGCTACAGCATAGCCACCGGCGACAGCATCGTGCTGAAGCCCAACTTCGTGATACTCAACAATCCATCGTTCGCCATCACGCCCACGGCCATCTCCGACATGGAGGTGGAAATGTACTCGCTGCAGAGCGGCAGCAGCACCGAATATACCTGCGACCATTTTGGGCTGGAACTGTATGCACACCGCGCCGCATTTGGCATCCAGGCAACAACGGGCACCGTTACCAACAGTTCGGGCTGCGCCACCTATACCAACCAGATATCCGTGTACGCCTCAAGCGGCCTGAGCAACGATGTATATCCCGGCGAGCTAAGGGCACTGGTAACGATAGACAGCGTGAAGATAGTGATAACCAGCGGCGATTTCTTTAGCGGCAACCTTACCGTTACGCCCTATGGGCAAACCTCCTCCGAGGGACCCTTCGCCGCCTTCAGCGTGGCACCCTCTTACAGCGTGGGCACCAGCACCCGCGTGTACGTGAACGACGGCACCTGGACAAAAGCCGAATGGAACTCTGTCGGCTTAGCTTACATCCTTACCCAAAGTTTTGTAAACGGCTGCGGCAGCCTAACAAGCGGCAGCATCGTCACCACGGTGTATGTGCGCACCAACACCACGGCACACAGCAGCAGCTTCGACACGGTAAGGAGTGCTTCCGTTTCCCGTGCCGTGTCGAACGGCACCATGCCCGTGCTTACGGTGTCGAACAATACCGGCAACGTGCAAGGCGTGCAAACCAGCCAGTATTGGGACGTGACGCTAAGCAACACCTCCACCGTCACTGCCCCCTACGCATGGTTCGCATTGGAAAAAACAACCAGCAGCGGCATAGTGGTGGACAGCGTGAAACGCCGCACCGGCCTGGCTTCCAGCGCGGTCATCGGCACCACGGTAACGTCGGCGGGCACTTACGGCACCGCCAACAGCACCTGGTACCAACTGAACACCAGCATAGCCAGCGGCATAGACAGCACCTACCGCGTGTATTTCCACTACAGCGCCTGCAATACCGACAGCATAGCCTTGAAAGCGGGCTGGAACTGCAGCGGCTACCCAACAGACCCCAGCGCCTACACCTGTACGGCGGCAAGCACCTACCTTAAAGTAGTACCCGCGGCCAGCGAAGTGCAACTGAGCGTGGTGCGCCAGCCCGGCGACGGCAGCGACATAGACCTGTGTACCACCGACAGTGCCAATATCGTCATCAACTCGGCACAGGCGGCCAACTTGGTGAACCCCTACGTAACCTTTACGCCGCCATCGGGCGTTACCATACCGAGCACGATACCGGTGGAATACCCCTTGGGCAGCGGCAACTACCAAAACGTGAGCGTTACCACCAGCGGCAGCACCTATACCATTAACGTGGCCGAGCATACCGCCATCATTGCGGCGGGCGGCATATTGGGCACGGCCAACGCCACCACTACCGCCCAGCGCCAGGCCAAGGTGGTGGTGCAGTTCAACACCTCCTGCGGTTTCTCGTCCGGCACCTCGTTCTTCTTCAATGCCTACGCCAACCGTCCTTGCGGCGCGGCGGCAACGGGCAATGGCGTGAGCGTGGCCACCGACCCGCTGGACATAGACGGTGCCACGGTAAGCGGCGGCGCAAGCGTCAGCCTCACCTTCGGAACGGCTACCGCCACCTCTTGCGGCAATGCCATAACCTTGTCTTCGGACATCGTGCCCACGAGCGTGGCCTCGTCCACTACCGACACCCTGGTTTACACCCTGCCCGCAGGCCTGGCCTACGCCGGCAACCTTACCAGCGGCCTCACCGCCATAGCCAGCGGCAACACCGTGAAGATAGGCATGCCCGTGGTATCGGCAGGCAACACGCTCAGCATCTCGTTCGACGTGGTGGCCAGCGGCGAGGGCTGCAACAGCGGCAGCGTGACCGCTACCTACAACAGGCAAATAGCGGGCTTGACTTGCGGCACCACCACCTGCAGCAACAGCAGCATCGTGTTGACCACCGCCACGTCGCCCACGGTAAGCATCCTGAAACCCGACCTGACCATAGACAACGTGGTGGTGGCCTCGGGCATATACGGCCCCAACGGCACCTATACCGCCGACGTGACCGTGACCAACGCCAGCACCACCCAAGCCGCGGCGGCCGGCACCTACAAGGTGGAAGCCTTCTGCGGCAGCAGCAGCACGCCGTTCGCCACGGTGGCTTTCCCTGACGCGATAGCCGCGGATACCACCGTGACCGCCAACATGAGCTTTACCGTGCCGGGTACCGGCTGCAGCGTGGGCGACCTGGTGACCTACCGCATACGCCCCCTCACGGCGGCCAACGACACGCAATGCCTGTGCAACAGCACGAGCTATACGTCTTCGGTGGCCCTGCCGGTGGACCTCCTGAGCTTCAATGCTTATAAAAGCGGCAGCACGGCGCAACTGACGTGGACTACCGCCAGCGAGCAAAACAACAAGGGCTTCGGCGTGGAACGCAGCAGCAACGGCAGCACATGGACAATCCTTGGCTTCGTGAACAGCAAGGACGGCAACAGCAGCCTTACGCAGGCTTATGCCTATACGGACGAACAACCCGCCAGCGGCATCAACTTGTACCGCCTGGCGCTTACCGGCCTCGACGGCAAGGTGGCGTACAGCACCGTGCGCACGGTGACGTTCGGCACGGAAGCCAACATCCGCATCTACCCCAACCCCGCCAACGATGCCGTGGTAATAGACGGCTTCAACGCGGGCAGCCGCATCGGCATACACGATGTGATGGGCAGGTTGCTGATAGGCCAAACCGTAAGCAACGGCAACAGCGCGACCATATCCCTGAACAACCTGAGCAGCGGCGTGTACCAAGTACGTATCACCGATACGGACGGCACCACCACCGTGCACAAGTTGGTGAAGAAATAGTGGCGACAGCAAGAGTGGATAAGGGCAGCCCCTGCGGGGCTGCCCTTATTTTTTTGGTTATATCCCTCGCTGCGCTCGGGATGACAGCCCCCTTGTCATGCCTATATTCCCCATTGTCATGCTGACGTAGGAAGCATCTCTATTAGTTCCCTCGCTTTGAGTTCCCTCGCTGTGCTCGGGATGACAAGGGTCCCCTCGCTGTGCTCGGGATGACACCCTCCGGCTTTTCATGCTTATACTCCCCATTGTCATGCTGACGTAGGAAGCATCCAAAAACACACTGCAATAGAGATGCCTACGGCATGACAAAGCGGGAATGAAAAGATTTTTCTTGAAAATCTAAGAGCCTGTTTAAATTTTATTGTTAGAATTTCTTATAGGCTATTTTCGAGTGAACCGCGAAGCGCTCAATGAGGCAAAATGAAAATAAACTCGCACGAATTAAAACGAGGCGAATTTTGCAGGCATAGCGGGCACTATGACGAACTGCGAAGCACTCGCTGAACACCATATTTTACAATAAGCAATTTGTGAAGTAAAAATTCAACGAAGTTTTTCGCCGAAAAGAGCCATGAGAAAACGAATGAGTGAATTTTAAACAGGCTCTAACATCTAAAATTCCGCTTGTCACATTTTTACCCGGCGCGAAGTATAGTTGCTTTCAGGATGACAGGCATCTAAAAAACTCCGGTTAAAACCGGAGGCAATTCATCCCAAAATCGCCCCTGTGGCGGTTGAATTGCCAACAGATTTATCTGTTGGGGGAGGGAAACCTGAAACAAATAATGTTGCGCCCCGTAGGGGCGCAACCAATAAGATTTTCCAAAAAACAAATAGCACATTTATTGGGCAGGGCAGGGGTGCTGGCGGGAACATAGGTGCTACGATTGGCCTATTCTCGAAAACAAACAATGTTACAAGAACCTTGCCCACAAAATAATAACCCGCAAAATTTTTCGGAGTTGGTTTGTATTTTCAAATTATTTTGTACCTTACCACCCTGTTTGGTGTGAACTAAAATTTCGTTGTCTTTATAAGAACTATTTTACAGCAGTATATTTATGAAAAATTGGAAATCTATCCTCATTACGGTTTTTGGCTTTTTTGCTATTGGCGGCATGGTATTCTTGAACTCTTGCGTCAAAGACCCCTGTACCGACCTTGCCTGCCGCAACGGCGGCTCTTGTAGCGACGGTTTGTGTCAATGCCCCACGGGCTACGAAGGAGCCGAGTGCGAAATAACTGCCGCAAGCAGGTTCCTGGGCAAATGGGTAGGCTCCAGCCACTGCGACGATTTCCCCGCAGAAACGCCGGACACCGTAACCGTAGAATTGCTGGAAGCACCCAACAAAATAAAGGTGAGTTGGGGCGTGGGCAATACCTCCTTTACCGATTTTGAAGGTTTGGCCGAAACACCCGAAACGCACTTCACCACCTATACCAGCGACTATGTGGAAATAAATATGTACATAAGGGTGGATGCCGGTTATATGCAGATATATACCCAGTCGCTCGACAAAGACCTTACCTTGCGCCAAAACTGCTATTTTTCCGGCCTTAGGTTAGAGTAGAAATGTGGATGTAGCTAAAACAAGTGGCATTACGGATATGCGGTGCTTCTAAGTATATTTTTAACTATGCCAACTTTTAAAAAGTTGGCATAGTTTTTAAAGACCATACCGAACGGATGACACCAAAAATCGGCATGGGCAAAGTTTATGCTTTTCCCGTTTTTTTATAACTAATTTTGGGCGAAACATCGGTAAAAATGATCACCGTAGCACTGCAAGATTTAGGACAGATAGAATATGGCATCGCTTGGGAATTGCAAGAAACCCTGATGAAACAAGGACTGGCCATAAAAGCTGCCAGGTTCAAGCATGAAGTCGCCCTTGCCGACAAAATAGACAACCACCTGCTATTATGCCAACACCCGCATGTATATACGCTGGGCAAAAGCGGCGTGTTGGAAAACCTGCTGATTAACGACAGCCGCATGAAGGACCTGAACGTTACCTTTTACCCAACCAACCGTGGCGGCGACATAACCTACCATGGCCCCGGCCAAATGGTGGCCTACCCCGTGCTGGACTTGGAGCAATTCAAAACCGACCTTGGCTGGTACATGCACTCGTTGGAAGAAACCATTATCCTAACCGTTGCCGAGTTTGGCATAGAAGCCGGTAGGCTACAAGGCTCGATAGGCGTATGGCTGGATGCCGACAAGCCCACGGCACGCAAGATGTGTGCCTTGGGGGTAAAGTGCAGCCGATGGTTGACCATTCACGGGCTGGCTTTGAACGTGAATACCGACTTGCAGTATTTTAACTACATAGTGCCCTGCGGCATAGCCGACAAAGGCGTAACCAGTATGCGGCAGGAACTGGGCCACGAGGTGGACGAGGAAAGGGTAAAGGCCTTTTTCGTCCAGAAATTTGCCGACGTGTTTGGCGTAAATATTACGGCACCGGAGCAGGTAGCCGCAACTCATACGAGATAGTTGGTAGCAATGCTAATGGATGACTGTACTATATTCAAAGTTCGGACACAAAACGACCGAAACATTTGCTACCGTAAATCGGACAGCGAATACAGAAAACTGCCGGCAACTTGGCAATTGTCAAATCGTTCTTTTTTGTAGTTTAGCCAAATGATTATAAAGGAGCAGGCTTACGACAAAATCAAATCCTTAGTTGAGCGGTTTAACGAACAAAAAGAATCTTACAAAAACAAAGACTACAACGAAACGCAAACAAGACGTGATTTCATTGACCCGTTTTGGAAAGCTCTCGGGTGGGACATTGACAACGAAAACGGCTACGCAGAAAGCTATCGTGAAGTAATCCACGAAGACCGTGTAAAAGTTGGCAAGGCGACAAAAGCGCCCGATTATTCTTTTCGTTTGGTTGGCGGAAAACGGCTTTTCTTCCTCGAAGCAAAAAAGCCAAGCGTTCTCATCAAAGACGAAATTGCACCAGCTTATCAGGTTCGCAGATATGGTTGGAGCGCAAAAATGCCGATTTCTGTCATTACCGATTTTGAAGAATTTGCGATTTACGACTGCACCACAAAGCCCAAAGAAA
>JASGFI010000003.1:0-62456 GCA_047605615.1 Edaphocola sp.
GATTTTGGCGGTTTCCAATTTTTCCTGCGAAAGCCTTAGTTCGGCTTCTTTGGTTTTGTTTTTTTCCTTATAAATTTTCTTTTGATAAAAATAATACAGAACAGCGAAAACCGAGATAATTGCCAAGAATAGGAAGAACAGCGATGTTTTTATTTTCCTGTTTTTTTCGTCCTGCTCCATTTTTTGGCGGTCTATCTTCTGCTGCACACGCAAAATTACCAGTCCGTTGAATGTATTGTTATTTTCATTTGACGCAATAATGGCAGAATCCCGATATTTCACGGACATTTCCTTGTTTCCGTTCCGCTCGTACCAACGGCTGATAACGGGATAGAAATCTTCAAACCGCTCTTGCTGTCCCGATTTTCGGATATAGGTTTCGGATTTTTTCAGCAATTCGGCGGCTTCTTTCATTTTTCCCTGATAGATGTAAATATCCGCCAAAGGAATCATAGAACCCGCTGCCAGACCGTAATCCTGCGTTTTCACGGCGTTGGAAACATCTTCCCGAAAAAGTGTTTCCGCTTCTTCAAATTGTCCTTTCTGATAAAGGTTAAAACCGATATTTCCCTGAGAAATGGTGTATTGAATATCGTCTTTGGTAAGGAAAGACGATTGCAGGGATTGTTTCAGATAATAATCGGAAGAATCTGTTTTGTTGAGTTTCCGGTAGCACAATCCCAAAGTATTGGCAGCCGCCCAATGCGACCGCCAGTTGAAAGAATTTTCCGGAACTTCCAGCGTTTTCTTGAAATATTTAATCGCCGTAGGATAATCCCGAAACAGATAATAGCATTTCCCGATAATGTGATAATATTCCGGGAGGTCGGGAAAATCTTTTGCGTTGGTTCTGCTCAGGATTTTGTCGAGTTTCAGTCCGTATTCAAAACCGATTTCATAATTTTTTTTGTCGTACCAATAATAATCCTGCAACACTTTTACGGCTCGGGCTTCTATATCCAAGATTTTTTCCTCTTTGCCTCGTTCTTCCACTTCCAACATTCGGTCTATGCGCTCGTTTTCCGTCCCGATATGATGAAAGATGCAATAATAAGCCAGATAAATCTCCGCCTCCAATTCCAAAGAAATATCGTTGTTCTTTTTGGCAAAAGATTTCAGTTCTTCGGATTTTTTTTGCGCTTCGGGATATGAAAGCGACATATTTTTCGCATAAAAATCATTGATTGCTACAACTTTGTCGCTGTATTTTTTGTGCAGCAAAGCATCGAACTGCGCCGGACAATCTATAACCGAAAAAAGAAAAAATGATAAATAAATTTTTATGAACCGCATTGTTTTTTTGCTGCCGGAAGTAAATGTATAAATATAATTGATTCCCGGCAAAAACGGACTTTTTCGATGGTATTGTTTTTTATTAAAGTGTTCAAAAACCTGTTAGGTTTTTGAACACTTTTATTCCTTCACAAAACTCCCGCTATATCCGTCAATTCGGAAGAAATACACACCCGGACCGAAGGCGGAAACATCTACCCGCAGCGTTTCCGTACCGGAAGCGGCTACTGTTTTCACGGTTTTGCCGGAAGCATCTGTGATGGTCAGCACGCCTTTTGAGCCAACCACTATGTTCAGCACATTTTCGGCGGGGTTGGGATATATTTTTATTCCGGTGGATGTCGGGAACGTGACCGTTTGGACTGTCGAATACGCATAACCGCCGTCCGCATCAATTTGTTTCAGGCGGTAATAGTTGACACCCGAAAGTGGCAATTGGTCCGTGTACAAGTATTGTTGCGGGATACTTGTCGTACCTGCACCTGCTACGAAACCGATTTTGGAAAAAATCTTTCCGTTGGCAGAGCGTTCCACGTCAAAACCTTTGTTGTTCACTTCATTAGCCGTTTGCCATTGCAACAAGGCATAATTGCGATTGGCTTTGGCGATGTAGCTGATGAGGGTTACGGGCAGCGTGGAAGCGTCAGCAAAAATATAGGCCGCTCCGGCAGCTGACGCACTGTTTGCCCCTGAGGCATCGTAGTCTTGTCCATAAGCACCCACAATGGCATAGCCCCCGGCAATGGCAACACCATAACCAAAATTATCAGAAGTAACCCGGTCGGCAGCTACGAGTTTCTGTTGCTGTGTCCAGCTATTATTGTCTAACTTAAAGATATAAGCCGCTCCGGCAGATGACAGACTGTTTGCCCCTGAGGCATCGTAGTCTTGCCCATAAGCACCCACAATGGCATAGCCATCCGTAATGCCAACATGATAACCAAAATAATCAGAACCAACCCGGTCGGCAGCTACGAGTTTCTGCTGCTGCGTCCAACTACCATTGTCGAGCTTGAAGATATAAGCTGCTCCGGCAGATGACAGACTGTTTGCCCCCGAGGCATCGTAGTCCTGTCCATAAGCACCCACAATGGCATAGCCATCGGTAATGGCAACACCAAGACCAAAATAATCATAAGTAGCCCGGTCAGCAGCTACTAATTTTTGTTGCTGTACCCAGCTACCACTATTTAACTTAAAGATGTATGCTGCTCCGGCAGATGACGCACTGTTTGCTCCTGAGGTATCGAAGTCCTGCTGCGTGGCACCCACAATGGCATAGCCATTGGTAATGGCAACACTTTGGCCAAAATTATCATAAGCAACCCGGTCGGCAGCTACCAGTTTTTGCTGCTGTACCCAGCTACCATTAGTTAACTTAAAGATGTAGGCTGCTCCGGCATTTGCCGCACTGTTTGCCCCTGAGGCATCGTAATCCTGCTGCATGGCACCCACAATGGCATAGCCATCGGTAATGGCAACACTAATGCCAAAATAATCAGTAGAAACCCGGTCGGCAGCTACCAACTTTTGCTGAAAAGCCCAGCTGCCATTTTCCCGTTTAAAAATATAGGCCGCTCCGGCATTTGCCACGCTGTTTGCCCCTGAGGCATCGTAGTCCTGCAGAAAGGCTCCCACAATGGCATAACCATCGGTAATGGCAACGGTACTGCCAAAAAAATCACCGGCAACACGGTCGGCAGCTACCAACTTTTGCTGAAAAGCCCAGCTGCCATTTTCCCGTTTAAAAATATAGGCCGCTCCGGCATTTGCCACGCTGTTTGCCCCTGAGGCATCGTAGTCCTGATAATAGGCTCCCACAATGGCATAATTGCCATCGGTAGCAACACTATAACCAAAATTATCGGTAGCAACACGGTCGCCGGCTACAATTTTATAGGCCTGTGCCAGCGTTTGCGCTTTGCCTGCCAAACCTGACAGCAATAGTGTAATCAATAAAAATAGAAGAGTAGCATTTCTTTTCATGTGCATTTAAGTTTTGCATGCGAAGTTAGCACAATAAGTTGTAGGATACCCAAAAATGGTTTGCCGTTTTCCCGAAAACATCTGTTTCCATAGCTATAACCATGGCATCCCTTCAGGATTTCTCGAACATCGGATTACATTCACTGTTTGATAAAACTGCCGGTGTGTCCGTCAATTCGGAAGAAATACACTCCGGGACTTAAAGCGGAAATGTCTATTTGCAATGTTCCCGCACCGGTGGCGGTGACTGTTTTCACTGTTTTTCCGGAAGCACCTGTGATAGTCAGCAGGCCTTTTGCGCCGGCAAGGGTGATGTTCAACTCCTTTGCCACAGGATTCGGGTAGACTTTTACGCCTCTTGCGGTGGGGAAACTGACCGTTTGGACTGTCGAATACGCATAACCGCCGTCCACATCAATTTGTTTCAGGCGGTAATAGTTGACACCCGAAAGTGGCAATTGGTCCGTGTACAAGTATTGTTGCGGGATACTTGTCGTACCTGCACCTGCTACGAAACCGATTTTGGAAAAAACCTTTCCGTCCGCGGAGCGTTCCACGTCAAAACCGAGATTGTTGGTTTCCATAGCGGTGGCCCATTGCAGCAAGGCGGCATCGCCTTTTTTGGTGGCGGTAAAATTGACGAGCGTTACCGGGAGCGCGCTTTGGTATTCGTATGCGCCCATGTCTATGGTGCCGCCTATGCCCCTTGTATTGCCGGCCAAATCCGTTGTGGTTGTATTCAACGCATTACTTCCCGTGTTGATTGCAGGACTACTGCTTTTCAAAGTATAATCTCCGTTTGCGGTGTCGGTAAAAACAGCCGTTGCTGCCAGACTTGTGGCATTGATATTGCCTGTTCCCGAAGGATTTGTTCCCTTTATCAAAGAATAGGTTGCGGTGTAACTTCCGGTAACCGCATCCCAAACAATACTGTTTTGCAAAACAGGTGTGCTGCTGCTGTTATAAAATCCGGTGCTACCGTTATTGGCAATAGTGGTATTGGTAATTGTCGGCGAAGAAGAAGTAGCATTATATATTCCGCCGCCGTAGTAAGTGGTAGCTGTATTTCCGGTAAAGCTGCAATTGGTAATCGTTGGCGAAGAAGAATTATTATACATTCCACCACCAGAAGAAGTAGCCGTATTTTCGGTAAAATCACAGTTGGCAATCGTTGGCGAAGCAGAATACCAATTACACATTCCGCCTCCGTAATAAGAAGCCGTATTTCCAGTAAAGCTGCAATTGGTAATGGTTGGCTTAGAAGAAGAAGAAGAGTTATACATTCCGCCACCTACGGTGGTAGCCGTATTTCCGGTAAAGCTGCAATTGGTAATCGTTGGCGAAGAAGCATTGTTATACATTCCGCCGCCGTAAGAAGTCGTATTTCCGTTAAAGTTACAATTGGTAATGGTGGGCGAAGAATAATAATTAAGCACTCCACCGCCGTAAGAAGCCGAATTTCCGGTAAAATTACAATCGCTAATGGTAGGCGTAGATTCATAATTATACATTCCGCCACCGGAAGTTGCTGCCTTATTTCCGTTAAAGTTACAATTAGTAATGGTGGGCGAAGAAGTACAGTTATACATTCCGCCACCGTAATATCTGGAAATCGTTTGGCTGTTTACGGTAATAGTTCCGGAAGAAGATGTGGAATAAGCACTTGTAACCGTAAAACCGTCCAACAGAGCCGCTCCTACTTCTCCCACAGAAATGACAACGTGATAAGCGTCATCGGTAGTAGTTGCGATGTCGCCGCTTAGAATTGTGTTCGTGTAATCTCGTGTATCGGTCAGGTCGTCAATGCCGTTATCAGGGTCGAAACCGCCGTAAATCTGCACATTGTTTACCATTACAAAAGCGTTGTCCCTGTCTGTTGCGGAAGTCAAAGCGTTGCTTGCTGCATTGTATAGTGGTTTGTAAGTGCCTTTGGCAACGTAGATTTTCAGCGGGCTACTGGTAGTCCAGCTGCTGTCGGTTCGGGCGTATTTCAGCGCATCGGCGAGTTGCGTGAGGGCGTTTGCCCAAGTAGTTCCCGTTCCCGTTCCGGTGGCAGAAGCGTTTACATACAAGATGTTGTTGCTGTCAGGCGTTTGAGCTTTATTCTCCAAACAAGATAGCAACAATGCTACCCATAAAATTAGGTGGTTAAGCTTGAGATATTGTGTTGTGGAAATTGCTTTCATAATAAATAAAAATTATATTTATTTGTTTATTGTAATTATGGTTGCTCTGCCATTTCATTGATTTTTTGGTGATGAAAATGAGATGTCGCCGTAAATCGGTTTCAAGACCATTTTCAGGATATAAATAGTGCTTTTTATTGGCTTCGACCCTCGCTGCGGTAGGGTTTAAGATTGGACTATCTACTTTTCGTAAATGGTATTACCGCCTGAGAAAAGAAATTTATAGTTATAACTCCCAAAATAATTAACACGATTCCAATAAGTGCAGGAATGTCTAATTTTTGTTTGAATATCAAAATGGAAATTGTCGTTGTCAATACAATACCCACACCTCCCCAAATTGCGTATGCTACGCCTAATGGGATTGTTTTGAGCACTAAAGACAAAAAATAAAAACTAATCAAATGGGCTATTGCCACAATTGTTGTAGGAAGCCATTTTGTAAAACCGTCGGATGCCTGTATGAAACTTGAACCCAAGATTTCAAATACGATTGCTAATGCTAAGAATAAATATTTCATTGTCTTGAAATTGGGTACCGCCTGCAAAACGTGCTTTTACAAGAACTTTCGTAAAGGTAGCCACCCCGCCACCCCAAATGCCAAAAAGTACACGAACCCCGGAAAAAAGTACACGGACGTAGCTTTTCCGTACACGAAGGCGCGGCATGGCGGATGAAAAGCCGGGGAGTGGCGTTTGGTAAGTGCCTCCCGGCTCACTCAAAAATAGCCTATCAGCAATCCCAACAATACAATTTGAACAAGTGCCAAGTATGGAACCGCCCCGAACGACATTGGCCCCTACCCGCCAACCCAATGATTTTGCTACCTTTGCCGCTGTTTATTTTGCCTTACGATACTTATGAATATACTCCTACTGGGTTCGGGTGGCAGGGAATGTGCCATGGCTTGGAAAATAGCCCAAAGTACTACCTGCCGCAAACTGTTCGTAGCCCCCGGAAACCCCGGCACCGCCGCTTACGGCACCAATGTAAACCTGTCTGTTTTGGATTTCGAGGGCATCCGAAATTTTTGTTTGCAACACAATATAGACATACTGGTACCCGGCGGCGAAGATAGCTTGGTGGCCGGCATATACGATTACATCAAAGACGACGAACGTACCGAACACATAATAGTGGCGGGTCCCTCGGCCGAAGGCGCGCGGCTGGAAGGCAGCAAGGCATTTTCCAAAAAATTCATGGAACGCCACAACATACCCACGGCGGCCTACCGCGAGTTCAACGAAGCCAATTTTGAAGACGGCATCGGCTACCTGAGCCAACACGCCACGCCCATAGTGTTGAAAGCAGACGGCCTTGCGGCGGGCAAAGGCGTAGTGATTACTTCGGACATAGCCGAGGCCAAAGAGGTATTTACCGCCATGATTAAAGAGGCGCAATTTGGCGAAGCAAGCAAAACGGTAGTGGTGGAGCAGTTTTTGTCCGGCATAGAGCTTTCGGTATTTGCCTTGACCGACGGCGAGCATTATGTATTGCTGCCCGAAGCCAAGGACTACAAGCGCGTCGGCGAAGGCGATACCGGGCCCAATACGGGCGGAATGGGTGCCGTAAGCCCCGTTCCCTTTGCACAAAATGAATTTATGCAAAAGGTAAAAGACCGCATAGTAAGCCCCACCGTAAATGGTTTGAAGCAAGAAAACATAACCTACCAAGGCTTCATATTCTTTGGCCTCATCAACGTAGGCGGCGACCCTTATGTAATAGAATACAACTGCCGCATGGGCGACCCCGAAACCGAAGTGGTGATGCCCCGGCTGGAAAACGACTTGGTGGACCTAATCCTGAAAATGCAACAAAAAAGATTGGATACCGTAACGGTCAAACATAGTGCCGCCGCGGCGGCCACGGTAATGTTGGTATCGGAAGGCTACCCGGGCCAGTACCCAAAGGGGCGCGTGATGACCGGTTGGGAAAATGTAACGGGCAGCACCTTGTTTCATGCGGGCACTGCCGATGAATATGGCGAAATAGTGACCAATGGTGGCCGAGTGTTGGCCATTACGTCCTATGGCGATACCATAGAAGCTGCGCTGCGGCAATCTTACAAAAATGCGGCATTGGTCAACTACCAAGGCAAATATTACAGGAAGGACATAGGCTACGAATTTGCGGCGGGCAAAAATTCATAAGCGGCAATTTTCACTAAAACCATAGCATAACGGTGATTGCGATAGACAACATATTGATAAGCGACGAGGTAGTGGAAAAGCAATTCGTTTGCAACCTCGACAAGTGCAAGGGCGGCTGCTGCGTTGACGGCGACACGGGTGCGCCCATCACGCAAGAAGAAGCGGATATAATAGAGGATATTTATCCCATGCTGAAGCCTTTGCTGGCACCCAACGCCGTAGCCTTGATAGAAGACGAAGGTGCCTATACCTTCGACGACGAATATGGCTTGGTGACACCTACGCTCAACGGCGGTATATGTGCCTATGGTTTTTACGACGAAAAAGGAATAGTAAAATGTGCCATAGAGCAATTGTACAGGGAAGATAAAATTACGTTCAAGAAGCCCATCAGCTGCCATTTGTTCCCCATCCGCATTACCGAATACGACAGCTTCGAGGCGGTGAATTACGAACCCCGCGACACCTTGTGCAAGCCGGCCTGCAAGCTGGGCAAATCCTTGAAAATACCCGTTTACCAATTTCTCAAAGAGCCTTTGGTACGCAAATACGGGGCAGATTTTTACGATGCGTTGGATGCCACGGCCAAAGCCAATTTTGGGGTGGAGTAAGTGGTTTTTGCATGACAAGAGTAACCAAGAAACAAACTTACATAAAAGCAAAAAACAATCTTGTTACCATTACCAACAACCAGACATGGCCGAAAAAAAATCGAGTACCAAAACCTTATTGCAACTCATCGTCTTCCTGGGCATCGGCCTTGGCCTCATCTTGTGGCAATACAATGGCATGAGTGATACCGACAAACAGCAAATGTTTGCTTCCATGCGCCAGGCAAGGTTGGTTTATGTACTACCTGTTTTTGTCATCAGCTTTTTTTCGCACTTCTTTCGTGCGTTGCGCTGGCAGCTACTGTTGCAGCCTTTGCACATCCGTACCCGTATAACCAATGTTACGCTGGCCGTGCTTATTGGCTACCTGGTCAACCTATTGGTGCCCCGTGCGGGCGAAGTGGCCAAGTGTACCATTTTGGCCAAATACGAAAAAGTACCCGCCGACAAAATGGTGGGCACCATTGTGGCCGAGCGCGCCTTCGACTTGGTTTGCCTGATGGCCATCACCTTCGTAACCCTTGGCCTCCAGTATTCGGTTATTTACGGTTACGCAGCCGGTTTGGGTGCGCAATTGTTGCACAAATTTTTCACCGATGCGCAAGGGCAGCTAATGGTATCCCGGTTGCTCATGGCAGGCGGAGGGCTGCTGTTGCTGGCCATTGCTTTCGTAGTCCTGTTGCGCCGTAGCCGCAAAACCAAGGTGGGCGGCATATTGGCCGGCATAGCCGAGGGGTTGAAAGCCATAACGAAAGTGAAACGCCCCGGCTTATTTTTCATCTACACTATATTAATCTGGGCCTGCTACACCTTGGTATTGAACGTTGGCTTTTTTGCCATGGACGAGACCATGCGCGTAGCACCGCTGGCCAGCCTTTCCATTATCGTATTTGGCAGCGTAGCCATGATTGTCACTCCGGGCGGCATAGGGGCTTACCCGCCCGTGGTGGCCTCCATACTTACCTTGTATGGCGTTACCTTTGCCGCAGGCTCGGCATTTGGCTGGCTGGCTTGGCTGGCACAAACGGTAATCATCGTGGTGCTGGGCCTCATTTCACTCATCGTTTTACCCATTTACAACAATGCAAACCACCACACGCCTACGCCAGATAGAACATAAAATAGCGAGCCTCGAACGTTTACAAAATCTGGTGGCCGGTTGGCGGGTCAAGGGGCAAAAAATTGTGTTTACCAACGGTTGCTTCGACCTGCTGCACCGTGGCCATGTTCAATTGCTGGCGGAAGCCGCCCAGGCGGGCGACAAGCTTGTGGTGGGCCTCAATACCGACCAATCCGTGCAACGATTGAAAGGCGCAGGCCGTCCGTTGACCGACCAAGATGCCCGTGCGCTCGTCATGGCTGCGCAGACCTTTACCGATGCCGTGGTTTTATTTGACCAAGATACCCCCGCCGAACTTATAGAAGCCATACGTCCCGATGTATTGGTCAAGGGAGGCGACTATACCATCGACACCATAGTAGGCCACGAATTGGTGCAAAGCTATGGCGGCCAAGTGTTGGTAATACCCACGGTACAAGGCTACAGCACCACCGGCACCATTGCCCGCATGAACGGCTGATTTGTTCAAGGCGGCCAAACAGTCCATGCCACGAATAAATGCCGCCGATTTCGTATTTTTGGCCTCCCCAAAAGAAATTTTGGGGTCATTTTTTTTAACGACCGCTCCTTAGTACGGTTTGGTTTAAATTAAGGATAACAGTTGCGTCTAAAATCATTGGAAATAAAGGGCTTCAAGTCTTTTGCAGATAAAACACAGGTATTGCTCGACAATCCGATAACCGGAATAGTGGGTCCCAACGGTTGCGGCAAGTCGAACATCATAGATGCCATACGCTGGGTAATAGGCGAGCATAAAATAAAATCGCTGCGCTCCGACAACCTGGAAGACCTGGTGTTCAACGGCTCGCGCAGCCGTGCGGCATCGGGCATGGCCGAGGTGTCGCTTACGTTTGAAAATACGCGCAACCTGTTGCCTACCGAGTTTACCACGGTTACCATCACCCGCAAATTTTACAAAAGCGGCGAGAGCGAGTACCGCCTGAACGATGTGGCTTGCCGCTTGAAAGACATCCACAACCTGTTTCTGGACACGGGCGTGAGCAACGACTCTTATGCCATCATAGAACTGGGCATGGTGGACGATATTATCAAGGACAAGGAAGGCAGCCGCCGCCGCATGTTGGAACAGGCCGCAGGCATTTCCATCTACAAAACACGCAAAAAAGAAGCCAGGCAAAAGCTGGATGCCACGCTGCAAGACATAGCCCGCATAGACGATTTGCTGTTTGAAATAGGCAACAACCTGCGCACGCTGGAAAGCCAGGCACGCAAGGCCGAACGCTATTTCCAGATAAAAAACGAGTACAAGGACATAAGCGTGGAACTGGCCAAGGCTTCGCTCGAAGAGTTCAACGACAAGTACCAAAACCTGAATACACAACACGATGCCGAGCAAGACAAGAAGCTGAAAATAGAAGCGGAGATAGCGGGCGACGAGGCCGAGATAGAGGCCAACAAAGTAAAGCTGGTACAAAGGGAACAAGAGCTGAACGGCCTGCAAAAAGCCTTCAACGACTTGGTGAACCGCATACGATCGTTGGAAAGCGAAAAGAAGCTGGCCGCGCAACGCATGGAACACCTGCAAGACCGGGAGCGCAACCTGAACCAGTTTTTGAACAATGCCGATGCGCAATTGAAGCAACTGAACGAGGCCATAGGCTTTGCCCAAAAACAAATAGAAACCGAAAACGACAATACCGCCGAGCTGCGCGACCAATTGGAAACCCTGCGCGACACCTTGGACGAAAAACGGGAAGGGTTCGACCAAAAGAAAAAGGATTTGGAGCAGCAGCGCAGCCACCTGCAAGACTTCCAACGCCGACAGTTCGATGCCGAGAAAAAGGTGGCCGTGGCCGACACTTCGGTATTGAACCTGCAACGTTCCATACTGCAAATCCAAGACGAAAAGGCGCAACGCACCGCACAGATAAGCCAATTGAACCAAGAAAAACTGGACATGGAAGCCACCGTGGAAGGGAAGCAAGACGAACTGCAAACCCTGATAAACCGGCAAGAGGAGATAAAGGAACGCATACTGCAAAGCCAGGAACAATTGGAGGCTTTGCGCGCCGAATCGGTGGCGCAAAACAGGAAACTGGATGCCCGGAAGAACGAACATGATTTGTTGAAATCGTTGGTGGACAGCTTGGAAGGCTACCCGGACAGCATCAAGTTCTTGAAGAAAAACAAAGACTGGAACAACGATGCGCCGCTACTTTCGGACGTGTTCGTGGTGCAGGACGAATATAGGACGGCACTGGAAAATGTGCTGGACAACTACCTGAATTATTACGTGGTGCGCAACGTAAACGAAGCCGCCACGGCCGTGCGTTTGCTGGAAGCCAACAAAAAAGGCAAAGCCAATTTCTTCTTGCTGGACCAAGTGGATACCGGCATAAAAACTACCGGACAAACCGGTGCCGGTTTGGTACCCGCCTTGAGCGTGGTGAACGTGGACGAACCTTATCAAAGCCTTGCCGCGCAACTATTGGGCCATGTATTCATAGCCGAAGACGAGGCCGCGCTCAATAGTTTGGAACTGGCCCAAGGCACTACGGTGGTAGCCAAAAACGGCAAGGCGGTAAGGGGCAGCTACACCTTGGGCGGCGGCAGCGTGGGTTTGTTTGAAGGCAACAAAATAGGCCGTGCCAAAAACTTGGAACGCTTGGCCAAAGAAATTGCCGCCTTAACCGCTGCCACTACCACATTGAAAGAACAAATAGCCCATACCCAAAAGCAAATAACGGGTTACAGCCAAGAACTGAACGACCGCGCCATAGACCAATGCCGCAATGAGATAAATAAGCTGAACAACCAACTATTCGGCCTTGGCAATAAAATAGAAAACTACGAGCAACTGAACCAAACCGGCCAGCAACGCTTGCAGGATTTGGAAAACCAATTGGCCGATACACAAGACAACATCAGCGGCACCCGCGGCGAACTGGACGATATAAACGAAGAACTGCAATCGCTGCAACAGGCCATACAAAAGGCTTCCGGAGAATTTGCCGCAGTGGAGCAAGAGTTCAACATGGCGCAACAACAGTACAATAACCAAAACCTGCAATACACCCGCCAGCAAAGCAAAATAGAAAACCTGAAGCAAGAGCTGAGCTTCCGCAACAACCAACTGAACGACCTGCAACAGCAAATAGCCAGCAACAAAGAACAGTTGAAAGAAACGGCCTTGCAACTAAGCGAAACCAGCGGCAAGCTGCATTTTGGCGACAACGAACTGTACGAACTGCTGCAAAAGAAAGAAACCGACGAAAAAAACCTAAGCGAAAAAGACCGCAGCTATTACGAATTCAGGAACGCCATCAGCGAACACGAAAGCAAGATAAGCAGGCAGCGCAGGGAAAAGGAACAGGCCGAAACCTTATTGAACGGCATAAAGGAAAAGTTGAACGAAATGAAGCTGAAAGTGGCCGGCATGAAGGAACGCCTGAGCGTGGAATTCAAGGTGGACCTGGAACAAATACTGGAAGAAAGCCGCACCACCGAACTGACACCGGACGAGCTGAACGCCGAAGCCGACCGCCTTAAAAAACGGCTCGACAATATGGGCGAGGTGAACCCAACGGCCATAGAAGCCTACGGCGAAATAAAGGTGCGCCACGATTTCATAGAAGACCAAAAAGCCGACCTGATGGAGGCGCACGACATGTTGCTGGCCACCATAGAAGAGGTGGAAAACACGGCCAACGCCAAGTTCAAGGAAACCTTCGATGCGGTGCGTACCAATTTCCAACAGGTATTCAAGGCATTGTTTACCGAAGAAGACACCGCCGACCTTAAACTTACCGACCCCGACAACGTGGCCGATAGCGGCATAGAAATTTATGCGCAACCCAAAGGCAAAAGACCCAGTACCCTGACCCAGTTGAGCGGTGGCGAAAAGACCCTGACCTCCACGGCTTTCTTGTTTGCCATTTACCTCATCAAGCCCGCACCGTTCTGCATACTGGACGAAGTGGACGCGCCGCTGGACGATGCCAACGTGGGCAAGTTCACGCAGATGATACGCCGGTTCAGCGACAACTCGCAGTTCATCATCGTAACGCACAACAAGCAGACCATGGCTTCGGTGGACGTGATATACGGCGTCACCATGCAAGAGGCCGGGGTAAGCAAGCTGGTGCCGGTGGACTTCAGGAGTTTGAATTAGTGCCCGATATGGGTTTTATATTTGCGCCAAAGGTAGCACCAAGGTAAAGGTGCTGCCTTTGCCTTGTTCGCTTTGCAGCAGCAACCGGCCTTTCAGCTTCGCCAAAAGTTCTTGTACCAGGTAAAGTCCCAGTCCGCTGCCTTTTTCGCCGGCGGCGCCTTTGCTGCTGTCCATTTCACTGGCGTTGAAATCCACGATTTGTTCCGGGGTCATCCCTATGCCTTCGTCTTGAACGGAGAGGTACAGGTTGTTTTCCACGATTTGCGAGCGTATATAAATGGTGCCTTCCGGGTTGCTGAATTTCACGGAATTTGTCAGCATGTTGCGCAGCGAAGTAGGGAGGATGGTCTTGTCCGAAATAAATTCGTCCACCAATAAATTTTTCTTGAACGTTACTTGCTTTAGGCGGGCCTGCGGGGCCAGCGCATCCAGCACCTCGGTAACGCTATCGCTTATGGAGCAGGTGCTTAGGTGGACACCGCTGTTTTTCAGTTGCATATTGGCCCAGGCCAGCAGGTTGTCCAGCAGGTCGGCGGTTTGGCCAAGGGCTTGCCGGGTTTGTTGTTTGTATTTTTGTCTTTTTTCTTCGGGCAGGTGGGCGTCATCGGCCAGCGAATGGTAGGCGGTTAAGGTGTGGATGGGGCTGCGCAGGTCGTGGCTGATGATACTGAAAAGGCGGTCTTTTACGCCGTTCAGCTTTTGCAATTCTTCTTTTTGGTGGGATATTTGGGTGTTTTGCAAGGCCAGGAGCGCGTTTTTGTTGCGTATTCTTTTATAGAAAAACAAGAGGCCGAGCAGGCCCGCCAAGTAGGAATTGGGGGCAAGCCGGGGCGGCAATTATCCACAAAAGCGGGTGGGCTTGTAGATAACTTGAAATCAAATTGCAGCAAAAGAAAGTAACTTTGTGGGAAGACATGGCAAAGAAAACAGCAGAAGAAACCCCCTTGATGAAGCAACACAATGCTATCAAGAGCCGCTACCCAGATGCGGTGCTGCTCTTTCGTGTGGGCGATTTTTACGAAACATTCAAGGAAGATGCCATTACCGCCTCGCAAGTATTGGGCATAACGCTTACCAAAAGGGCCAACGGCGCGGCTTCGCATATAGAATTGGCGGGCTTCCCGCACCACTCGCTCGATACTTACCTGCATAAATTGGTAAAGGCAGGCCACAGGGTGGCCATCTGCGACCAATTGGAAGACCCGAAATCGGCAAAGGGCATAGTGAAGCGGGGCGTTACCGAATTGGTAACGCCCGGCGTGTCGGTCAACGATAAATTGCTGGAAAACAAAAGCAACAACTTTCTGGCGGCACTGTACCTGGACGACAAGGAACACGGCGTGGCTTTCCTTGACATATCTACCGGCGATTTTTTTGTGGCGCAGGGCAACTTGGAATACATGGACAAATTGTTGCAGAGCTTTCAGCCAAGCGAGGTACTGGTTGGCCGCGGCAAACAGAAGTTTTTCAAGGAATGGCTCGACCAGAAATACTATACTTTCTACCTCGAAGACTGGATATTGCAACACCATTATGGCTACGAAACCTTGTTGCGGCATTTCGATACGCAATCGTTGAAGGGTTATGGCATAGAAGAATGGCCGGCGGCTACCGTGGCGGCCGGCGCGGCACTGCATTACCTCAAGGATACCGAGCATCCGCACATCCAACACATCAACAGCGTACAGCGCATTACCGCCACCGATTTTTTGTGGATGGACAGGTTTACCATTCGCAACCTGGAGTTGCTGAACAGCCCGGTAGAGAATGGCTATACCTTGCTGCAAGCCATGGACAGGACGCTTACGCCCATGGGTGCGCGCACGTTGAAACGCTGGATTATTTTCCCCCTGAACGACCGAAAGCAAATAGAGGAAAGATTGGACCGGGTAGGGCTGTTCTTGCAAAATTTTGACCTTGCCAATACTTACCGCCAACACCTGAAACAGATAGGCGACATGGAACGCTTGGTGGCCAAAGTGCCGTTGCGGAAAATAAACCCAAGGGAGGTGATGCAGTTGGCCCGTTCGTTGAAACATTGCGCCGCCCTGAAAGAAGATGCCTTGACCGCCTCCCTTACAGCAGGCATAGATACCTGCAACGATATACAACAATACATTGAACTTTATCTGAACGAAGAAGCCCCGGTGGCCATACAAAAGGGCGGAGCCATAAAAACCGGGGTAAGCGACGAGCTGGACCACCTGCGCAAGATAGCCTACAGCGGCAAAGAATACCTGGTACAAATACAACAAACCGAAAGCCAAAAAACCGGCATTGGCTCGCTGAAAGTGGCTTACAACAACGTGTTTGGCTATTACCTCGAAGTAACCAATGTGCATAAAGACAAGGTACCCGATACGTGGATACGCAAGCAGACACTGGCCAATGCCGAACGCTACATAACCCCCGAACTGAAAGAATACGAAGAGCAAATATTGGGTGCGGAAGAAAAGATAGCCACATTGGAATTGCAATTGTACGACGAACTGATAGACAAGGTGCAAACCGCGCTGGGCCGCATACAGCAGAACGCGCAATGCGTGGCGCGCATAGACTGCCTCTTGTCTTTTGAACAAATAGCAAGGCAATACCGCTATTGCCGTCCGGAGATAAGCGAAGACCAGACATTGGAACTAACCCAAAGCCGCCACCCGGTTATAGAACAACACCTGCCGCCGGGCGACAGTTATATAGCCAATGACATAATGCTGGACAAGGAAAACCAGCAAATCATCATCCTTACCGGCCCCAACATGAGCGGCAAATCGGCACTGCTGCGCCAAACTGCCTTGATTACCTTAATGGCGCATGTGGGTAGCTATGTGCCTGCCGATGCGGCCACAGTGGCCCTTACCGACAAAATATTCACCCGCGTGGGGGCCAGCGACAACCTGAGCGGCGGAGAATCTACCTTTATGGTAGAGATGAACGAAACGGCCAGCATCATCAACAACCTGAGTGCCCGCAGCTTGGTATTGCTGGACGAGATAGGCCGCGGCACCAGCACTTACGACGGCATCAGCATAGCGTGGTCCATAGTGGAATACATCCATAACCACCCGCACAAACCCAAGACGCTTTTTGCCACGCACTACCACGAGCTGAACGAACTGGAAGCGAAATTCCCCAGGATAAAGAACTACCACATCACTCATAAAGAATCGGGCAACAAGGTAATATTCCTGCGCAAGCTGGCGCGTGGCGGCAGCCGCCACAGCTTCGGCATACAGGTGGCGCGCATGGCCGGCATGCCTCCCGCCCTGACCGACCGTGCCAATGAAATACTGCAAGTGTTGGAGGAAAAACACAACGACAGCAATGCCCCCACGGAACGTATGCGCAAAATGCCGGTACAGAATTTCCAATTGAATATCTTCGATGGCTTGGGAGAAGATTTGCGCAAGGTACAAAGCCAATTGTTTGCCGTGGACATCAATACGCTTAGCCCGGTAGAGGCTTTGTTGAAATTGAACGAGCTGAAAGAAATAGTGAGGAACTACCAGCACCAGTAATTTTGAGTACCGGTGTTGCGATTGGACTATACAAAATCTCAATTTAGCACAACCAGTATTGCGCCACGTCCATTGGGCATAAGCACAAGAAAAGCGACTGTATTGCAGTCGCTTTTCTTGATATGCTTGCGGGTGTTGTTACTTGGCTTTCAAGGCATCCAATTTGGCTTGCTCCGTTTGCAGTGCCTTTTGTTTGTCTGCTTGGGTCTTTTTGTTGTCTTCTATCTTTTTTTCAATTTTCGACTTTTCGCTTTCCAGGTCTTTGCCGTCGCTTACCGAACCGTTGTATTCTTTTTCGGCCTTTTTTACTATTTCTTCTTGTTCCTTAATATTCAACCCCAGGTCGTATGCGTTCAATTTTTCGGTAAAGCTGTTCAAAAAATCTTTTATTTTATTGATGGCGTTGGGGTCGGAAGTGCTGTTGGCAAAATTGTCGTAACCCTTTGATAGCAAAATGGTAACGGTGGCTTGTTCTTTCTTGCCCTCTACTTTGGCATAAACATCTACCTTTTCGGTGCTGACATTGGTCCAGGTTACGCCTTTCCACAACATATAGCCTTTCGAACTGCCGGGCTTGCCTATGCCTTCCTTGGCCATTTGCGTTTTGAGGGCATCTTCCACCACGTCTTTGTTTTTGTTGTAATCCGCGCTTACGGCCGGTGCATCGGTTTTGTTGTATTTGGCGGTGGTTTCGCGGGCAGATTGTGCCGTTGCCTGAAATGCGGCGGCGAACATTGCCGCGGCGGTTAGTACACTTTTTACCATCATTTTCATAAAGCAAATTTTTATTGTATTCCCATAGCCTGCAAATTGTGTGCCAATTTATGCCAAAACGCCAATATGCCCCGCCTTGTCTATATAAACCAAGCCCGGGCGCATACCTTGCGCCAACGAACCTACCAAATGTTCGAGGTCCAATGCTTTGGCGCCGTTATAGGTGGCCCAATGCAATAAAAGTTCCAGGCCCAGTTGCGGAAAATGCCGTTGCAACATTTGCACTTCTGCCCATATACTCAACTCGTTGTTGGAGGCCAGGCTGTCGGTGCCGAGGCATATAGGCAAGCCGCTTTCCAGCATGTGCATCACGGGCGGCATGCGCCGTTCTATGTACCAATTGGCATTGGGGCAAAGGCACAAGAAAACATTCCTTTTGTCGGCTCGCAAAAAGCGCAAATCTTCCTGCTCCATGAACGTGTTGTGTACCAATATCAACGGATGCGCCGGACTTAGGTAAGGCAGGTAGGTTTGCAGCGACGTTTTGCCACCGGCCTTGAAAAACGAGGGGTCTATTTTCAAGGCGGCGTACAGCTCCTGCATCTTGCCCGTCTTATTGCGGTAATATTCGTTTTCCCCCGCTGTTTCTTCATTGTGTATGCTCAGTATGGCCGTTTCTTCGTGCCTATTTATCAGCCCGAACATACGTTCCGATACCGAATAGGGCGCGTGGGGCACTATGCTTTGGCTATAACGGCAGGTGCCGCCTTCCACCATGCTGTTTTTGAAGGCTTCATATACTTTTTGCGGCCAGGCAAACCGTGCTTCCACGCCCTCGTCCGCAAAGCCCATGGCCTCTACAAAGGTATGTATGTGCAGGCCGCAAAGCGGCCTGTAGGCCAGCGTGTCGGTACCGTTGGCTATATCGCCCACGGCCACTATGCCATTGGCTTTCATTTGTGCCAAAGCCTTTGCTATGGCAGCTTTTCGTACTTCTTCGGTAGCATTATTGCGTTGCGCCATCACCGCTTGCAAGAAGCCTACCAATCCCGTGGCTTCGGGTATGATGCCCGGCATGTGGCTCAATTCCACGTGGCAATGAGCGTTCACGAAACCCGGACACAATATGCCTTCGTAATGCCTTGCTTTCTCGTCCGGCACGGTTCCCTTGCCGTGAATGGCCGCCACGGTGCCGCTTGCGTCCAGTTCCACGATGCTGCCTTCCGGCAACCATTTGTGGCCATCGTGTATTTGCGTAGCGGAGTAATATGAGTGTTGCATGGGTACAAATATCTGAAATACCCCGCTCATTCATCGTTGTATGGGTTTATGTTGCGCAATTATTTGCCAATATGTACCTATAAGTTACATTGGCTTACTTTTGCAACCGGCCACCGCATCCATTTATCGTGAACATTGCCCAAAAAACAGCACGCGTAAAACAAATCAGTAGTCAAATGGGATTTGATTATTGCGGCATAGCGCGCGCCGAAAAATTGGACGATGACGCGCAGAGGCTGGAGCAATGGCTCAATAAAAATTACCATGGCACCATGGCATACATGGCCAATCATTTCGATTTGCGCATAGACCCCGCCCTGCTGGTGCCCGGCGCAAAATCGGTGATTACCATTTTGTACAATTATTACCCCCACGAACAGCAACATGCCGATGCGCCCCAAATAGCCAAATACGCTTATGGGAATGACTACCACGAAGCAATAAGAGCCAGGCTCAACGAGTTCCTGCTGCTGCTCAGGGAAAATTTCGGCGAAATAGACGGTCGGGGCTTCGTAGATAGCGCACCGGTGCTGGAACGTAGCTGGGCGCAACGCAGCGGCTTGGGCTGGATAGGCAAAAACGGCAATTTAATCAACAAGTCCACCGGTTCTTTTTTCTTCATTGCCACCTTGATTACCGATTTGGACTTAGTGCCGGACGACCCGTTCCAGAAAGATTTTTGCGGCACCTGCACCCGTTGCATAGATGCCTGCCCCACGGGCGCCATAGTGGAAAATAGGGTTGTGGATGCCAACAGGTGCATTTCGTACCTGACCATAGAGTTGAAAAACGAGGCGATTCCCGATGAATTTTCGGGCAAAATGAACAACTGGATGTTTGGTTGCGATATATGCCAAGACGTGTGCCCTTGGAACCGTTTTTCGCGGCCGCACCACCATCCCGAACTTGCCCCCTCGCATAAACTTTTGAATTTGACCACCTCCGACTGGGAATCCTTGGAGGAAGACACCTTTAAGCTGTTGGCCAAGCATTCGCCGTTGAAACGACCCAAATGGAAAGGTATCAAGAGAAATTTGCTGTTTCTGAAAGGTTCGGGAAGCCACTCGTGAAGAGCGGTAGGAAATGCCACTTTTAACCGCTACATTTGCCGCGATACACGTTTCAAATAATATTACTTGGATGAAAAAAATCTACTGCTGCCTTTTGGCATTTTTTGCTTTTGGGGGTTTGGCCAATGCCAATCCCGGCGACACTACTTGGGTTCAGGCCAATAAAATGAACCTTGATTACTACAACAATTTTGACACTGCCGTGAGTTTCCCGGATGGTTCGGTCACGTACCGAAAAATCTACTTGGTGTTCACCCTTGGACAATATGACTGTCCTTCCGGTACCCAATACTGCCATCAGTGGGATTATGACGTACACAACTACATAATGAATAGTGCCGGCGATACCGTGGAAATTTCACGATTTATCACACCTTTTGCCACCTCGGGTTGGTCAAGATTTGGCTCTACTTGGCAACAAGGTTACATATTCGATGTGACCGATTTTGCCCCATTGCTACAAGGTAGCGCCATCTCCCGTGTGTTGTATTCCGGGTACAGTGGAGGTTTTACGGCAGATGTGAAATTTGCATTTGTAGAGGGTACGCCCGATAGGACAGTATTGGGCACGGCTGCCTTTTATAACGGAAGCTATGACTATGGCGACACCGCCAACACGATTAACAGCCATTTGCCGGTGGTGGACTATACCGCACCAAGCGGCACCCAAGCCGCTGCCGCACGGATGATTATTACCGGCCATGGCTCCGATGCCAACTATTGTTGCGAATTTGCCAGCCATAGCTACGATTTTAAAGTAAACGGCACTACTACCGGCACACAAACATTGTGGCGCGACGATTGCGGCATCAACGAATTGTATCCTCAAGGCGGCACTTGGGTTTATGACCGTGCAAATTGGTGTCCCGGGGCATTGGTACACCCCATTTATCATTCGATTGGCGGAGTGGGCAGCGGCACCAGTTTCAACCTGCAAATAGCCTTTGAAGATTATAGCGTAGCCAGCAGTTTTGGTAGTTACAAAGTGGCGGGCAGGGTAATATTTTACGGTGCCGTGAACAAAAGCGTGGATGCGTCGCTCGAAGAAATAGTGTCGCCCACCAACAGCGCGCAACAATTTAGGCAAAACCCATCAAGCAATGTCCCGGTCATCAAAGTACACAACTCCGGGTCCACCGCCATTACTGCCATGTCCATCGTTTATGGTTTGGCAGATTCTACACAAGCTACTTATGACTGGACTGGCTCCATAGCCTCCCTGGCCGATGCCACTATTTCCCTGCCGGCCTTGGCTTCGCTTACCAATCTGGCCAATAGCGAAGCAACGGGGACCTTCACGTTTAAGGCCAAAATAGCATCGGTGAACGGAAGTGCCGACCTCGATGCCACCAACGATTCGCTGGCTACCACATTTACGGCTACCCCCAAATGGCCGGGGGTGTTAGTAGTGAACATGCAGGCAGGAAACATTACAAGTTCGGCCAGCATAAGCAGCGGCACCACTGCCGATTGGTTGGGCAGTTGGAAAATTACGGATATGGATGGCACTACCATTGCCAGCCGCGACGGGAAAACCAATAACACCTACAACGATACCGTTATCTTCAGCACCGAAGGCTTTTATAAGTTGACCATTACCAGCGATTTATGCTGGGGCTTGCATTGGTGGCCTTACGATGGCACTTCAAGTGTTAAACCCGGTGCATTATGGGTGAAAAATTTATATGGTGAAAATTTGGCCATGAATGGATACACTTATGCCGGTTCCACCCTGAAAGATTACGGTGCCCACGATGATTTTGGCTGCGAATACAATCAAATTTTTTACATAGAAAGTGCAGGTAGCCTGGGGCTTGGCAGTCAACCCTCTACGGGCATTGCAAAAGTTTACCCTAACCCGGCAACGGATGTCATCAATTTGGACATTGACGGCGCAACACTGTCCGAACCGGCTTCCATAAGTTTGGTAAATGTTTTGGGCCAAGTGGTTTACGCTACCACCTCTTCGGGCAAGCATATAGCCATCGATGTTTCCAAACTTGCCAATGGCACTTACTCGCTTGTGTACCAAATAAATGGTGTCAAAAAAATAGAAAAGGTGGCCATATCCAAATAACAAGGAACAATCAGCACAAACGCTAAGCCTACCGAATTGGTAATTCGGTAGGCTTTTTAGCCTTTTAAAAGTTGGCAAGAGCAAATCAAAAATACGTCCAGGCAGGCACTCCATATCTGCGAAGCTATCTCTGTTTCAATGATATTTGCAAAAAACAAATAGCCAGTTGCGCCTCGTCAACTTATCTTGCTCCAATGCTGCCCTTGGAGATTTTTACTTCCGTACAATTCCTTGGCCAGCGGCGCAAATGCAGCATGGTTAAGGCCTTCTGGTTGGCTAAGGATAAATAGGGCTGCCTGTTTGGTTTCCTCCATTATGTCCACATCATGTACTATATCGGCAATTTTCAAATCCAGCGCGCCGCTTTGCCGCGTACCGTATATGTCGCCCGGCCCGCGCATTTTTAAATCTTCTTCGGCTATCACGAAACCATCGGTGGTGCGCACCATAATGTCCATGCGTTGGCGGCTTTCTTTCGATATTTGCTGTCCCGTAAGCAAGATGCAATAACTCTTGTCGCTGCCCCGCCCTACCCTTCCGCGCAACTGGTGCAATTGCGACAAGCCAAAGCGTTCCGCACTTTCAATCACCATCACCGAGGCATTGGGCACGTTGACCCCTACTTCTATTACCGTGGTAGCCACCAATATGTGTGCATCGCCATTTACGAAACGTTCCATATTGCGCGCGCGTTCGTCCAAGGGTTGACGGCCATGCACCATGGCCACCCTGTATTTCGGGTCGGGAAACCAAGCCTTCACTTGCTCGTATCCGGCCTGAAGGCTTTCGTAGTCCAGCTTTTCGCTTTCTTCTATCAACGGATACACAACGTATATCTGCCTGCCTTGTTCTATCTCCGATTTCAGGAACTGCATTACCTTGGGCCTGAAATTTTCCGCACGGTGTATGGTTTCTATGGGTTTGCGCCCGGGTGGCAGTTCGTCTATTACCGACACGTCCAAATCGCCGTACACCGTCATGGCCAGCGTTCGGGGTATGGGCGTGGCCGTCATCACCAACACGTGTGGCGGGTGCTGGTTTTTGGTCCACAATTTTGCCCTTTGCGTTACCCCGAACCTATGTTGTTCGTCTATCACGGCCAAGCCCAGGTTATGAAAGCGTACCGTATCTTCTGCCAGCGCATGGGTGCCTATCGCTATGTGTATCAAACCGGCGTGCAGCCCTTGCAATATCTGTTTCCGTTCCTTCCCCTTTACCGAGCCGGTGAGCAAGGCCACCCGCAAACCCATGGGTGCCACCAATTCGCTAATGCCCCGAAAGTGTTGCTGGGCCAATATTTCGGTAGGCGCCATCAGGCTTGCCTGAAAACCATTGTCCAAGGCCAAGAGCATACTCATCAATGCCACTATGGTTTTGCCGCTACCCACATCGCCCTGTACCAATCGGTTCACCTGCTTGCCGGCAAGCGTGTCTTGCCTTATTTCGCGCAGCACCCGCTTCTGCGCGCCCGTCAATGCAAAGGGGAGATATTGTTCAAAGAATGTATTGAAAAGCGCCCCCACCCGTTCAAATACATAACCTACTTGGGCATTGTGGTGTTGTTTTAGCTGCAAAATCTTCAATTGTGCCAACAGCAACTCGTCCCACTTCAATCGCCGGACGGCCTGTTGCAGCAATGCTTCGTTTTGTGGAAAATGTATGTTCTTAAAAGCCTCGAAACGCCCTATCAACCGGTATCGTTGGCGTATGTCCTCGGGCAAAGTTTCCGGCACATCCGATGCCGATATTTTGGCCATCATCTGTTGCACCAACTTGGCGAAGCTACGGTTGTTGATTCCTTTGGCTTTTAGCTTTTCGGTAGTGGGGTACAGCGGCTGCATTACCGCGGGCGCACCTTCCTCGCCGGCTGCTTCCATGTCCGGATGCGCTATGGAAGCCTTGCCATTGAACCAGGTTATTTTACCGCTTACGTTGTACGTCACATTGCCCTGCAAGCTATTGACCGCATACTGTACGCCCTGAAACCAAATAAGCTCCACCGTACCCGTACCGTCAAAAAAAGTGGCCGTCAATCGCTTCTTGAAATTGCCCCCTTCCTCGCGCAGGTTCGTTATTTGGCCACGAAGCTGCACAAAGTCGAGCATCGGGTTTAGGTCGGCAACTTTATACAACCTTGTAGTGTCGAGGTGGCGCAGGGGGAAATGGTGCAGCAGGTCGCGGTAGCTCGCAATGTCCAGTTCCTTGCGCAGCAATTCGGCCCTGAAGGCACCCACGCCTTTCAGAAATTCCACCGATGTGTCCAGTTTGCTTGCCGCTTGCATGGTTGCAAAAATAAGGAAGCAAACTTTGGAAAAAAGCGGCAGGAAAAGTATTTGAAAAATGATTTTTCGGGAACTGCCGGCTGTTGGACAAGACGGTTGTGGCCCTATAATTCCTCAGGAAGGCGCAACGGCACAAAGTATCGAGCTATCCATTAGATATTCCATGAAATATTTCGGCATTGTTGTTTTTCATACTTACGGCAAACAAACTGCGTACGGCCTTTGGGGCGGGTGCATTTAAAATTGTCGCCTTAAAGGGAATGACACGAGTTCCCTCGTTGCGTTCGGAATGACACCCGCCGCTTGTCATGCCTATACTCCCCATTGTCATGCTGACGAAGGAAGCATCTCTATTAGTTCCCCCTCTTTGAGTTCCCTCACGGCGTTCGGGATGACAGCGCGTTCGGGATGACAAGATCTCCCTCGCTGCGATCGGGACATGCTATGCTACGGCAATTTTAAATGCACCCTTTCGCCGTACGCAGTGGCAATATGGAACGAACTATGCCTAATCTACTTTAGTAACCTTCATCAGGTTGGTAGGAAGATGTTCGGTAACGGGCGTGCTTCCGGTATTTACCACCACGTCGCCGGTTTTCAATAGCCCTTTTTCTTTCAACAAGCTTATCTGGTCGGTTATGATTTGGTCTATGCCTTCTTCTCCATCGTAATAGAAAGCTTCTACGCCCCAGCTTAGGCTCAACTGGTTGATAAGCGTTTGTGTCTTCGTAAATACGTACAGCGGGGCGCGCGGGCGGTAGCTGGACAGCATGAAGCCCGTGTAGCCGCTTTGGGTCATGCCTATCAAGGCATCTGCATGTAAATCTTCCGACATTTTGCTGGCGTTGTAGCAAAGTGCATCGCTCAAGAAAGAAGGCGAGTGCGGTTGGGGCACCAAGTTCCTGTTATATACCGTATCTTCTTTTTCCACTTCGCGTACTATGTTTACCATAGTTTGTACCACCAAGGTAGGATGCGCGCCCATGGCCGTTTCGCCGCTAAGCATTATGGCATCTGCACCTTCCATTACGGCATTGGCCACATCGGTTATTTCGCTGCGGTTTGGCCTGGTCCTGTCCATCATGCTTTCCATCATTTGGGTAGCTATGATTACCGGCTTGGCCCTGTGGATACATTTACGGACGATGTCTTTCTGAATCATGGGTATTTTCTCCACGGGCATTTCCACGCCCAAATCGCCGCGGGCCACCATTACCGCATCAGAGGCCAATATTATTTCGCGCAGGTGTGTAATGGCCTCCGGCTTTTCTATTTTGGCTACTATTTTGGCGGGGCTTCCTTTTTCTTTCAGCCTGGCCCTGAGGTCCAAAATGTCTGCCGGCTTGCGCACGAACGAAAGACCTATCCAATCTATTTTTTGCTCTACGATGAAATCCAAATCGCGCAAATCTTTTTCGGTAAGCGAAGGCAAGGAAATAATGGTATCGGGCAGGTTTACGCCTTTGCGCGGCAACAATACGCCACCATTGACCACTTTGGCCTTTACCAAGCCATCGGCAGTGATTTCCACCACCACGGTTTCTATCTTGCCATCGTCGAGCAATATGCTTTCGCCTACTTTTGCATCGTTGTGGAAATTGGGGTACGAGATATAAATGCCGTCCTTGGTGCCTACTGTCTTGGTGTTGGTGAAGGTAACAATGTCGTCTTGCAACAGCAGCAGCGAATTGTTTTCGATATCTCCCACACGCAGTTTGGGACCTTGCAGGTCTGCAAGTATGGCTATGTTGAACGGAAAATCTTTGTTTATCTTCCTGATGTTTTCAATTACTTCTGCGTGCTTCTCGTAGGCACCGTGAGAAAAATTGAGCCGAAAAACATTCACACCGGTTTGAACCAGTTCCAATAGTTTTTCATACGTGTCGCAGGCAGGCCCTACTGTAGCGACAATCTTGGTTTTTTTGTGTTGCATTTTGTGTTGTGTTGACGTTTGTTTGTTGTTTTTTTTGGTTTGCAAATATATAATGGCATTATTTGTTGCTAAAGGTCATGGCCGTATAGACACAATGCAACAGCATAAGAGCCACAAGATAATCAATTTATTAGTTTACGCCAGTGCGGCTTCAAAATTAACCAGTTCCGAAAACCGACGGATACGTGCCGCAATGTCGTCTTGCGAAATTTCCTTCATGCGTTCGGGGCCAAATTTTTCCACGCAAAAAGATGCCAATGCCGAACCGGCTATTATGGCCGTCTTCATGTTGTCAAATGAAATGTCGCCGGTGCGCGCCAAATGGCCGATGAAGCCGCCGGCAAAAGTATCGCCTGCGCCCGTGGGGTCGTACACTACTTCCAATGGCAATGCGGGCGCGGAAAATATCCTGTCTTCGCCGAACAAGAGTGCGCCGTGTTCGCCTTTTTTGACTACCAAATATTTGGGTCCCATGGCCTGTATTTTCCGGGCGGCCTTTACCAACGAATATTCTTCCGACAATTGGCGTGCTTCGCTGTCATTGATGACCAATACATCTACCAATTTCAGCGTTTCCACCAAGTCGTCCATGGCGGTATCCATCCAAAAATTCATGGTGTCCATCACTATCAGCTCCGGGCGGGTTTCCATTTGCTTTATGACGCTTTGCTGTACGGAAGGCACCAGGTTGCCCAGCATCAGGTACTTGCAGTCTTGGTAGCTGTCGGGTATTTGTGGGTTGAATTGGGCCAACACGTTTAAGTCGGTAACTAAGGTGTCTCGGGTATTCATGTCCAAGTGGTAGCGGCCGCTCCAAAAGAAGCTCTTACCGTCTTTTATTACTTCCACGCCGTCAAAATGCACGCCCCTGGCCGCCAACAATTCCATTTCTTCCCGTGGAAAATCACCGCCGACTATGGATACCTGTTTTATGGGTTGGTAAAAATTGGACGCCGCCCAAGCCACGTAGGTTGCCGAACCGCCAATTATCTTGTCCACTTTCCCGAAGGGGGTTTCCAGCGCATCGAAAGCCATGGTGCCCACCACTATTAATGACATGTACTATTATTTTTTTAGGTCTCTTTTTGATAAAAACATTATGGGTTCAATGGTGTGCAGGCACCAAGGTTTCGGCTGCTTCCGCCCCCATTGTTTGCGCCACTGCCTGCCGCAACGATGCCGGCGCCACCGGCACCACGCCCACCTGCCCGCACACTATGCCGGCGGCCACATTGGCCCAAGCGGCCATTTGCGCCACGTTGCCGGTCAATGCGTACACCATAGAGGCCACCGCTATTACGGTATCGCCGGCGCCGCTTACGTCGGCTACGTTACGGACGTGCGAAGGTAATATATTTCTTTGGCTATCGGCATGGTAATACACTCCGTGTTCGGAGAGGGTGATAAAGGATATTTTATGGCCCAGCAATTCGCGCAACTGCCTGTGAACTTCGTCCAGTTGCGGCAATTGCGGTTGTAGGTTCGTTAGCTGCAAGGCATCTTCGACTTCTTTGAGGTTTGGCTTGAAGATGTCCACCTCTTTGTAAGAGAAAAAGTTGTTGAATTTGGGGTCAACCGCGGTAATGATGCCTACGGCCTTGCAGTGCCCAATTACTTTTTCTATCACATTTTGCTTCAGTACCCCTTTGTTGTAATCTTCAAAGATGAGGACTTGGGGTTTATGGATTTGCAGGTATCTGAGGGTGGCATCTATGAAGGCGTGTTCATCGCGCGTGGCGAGTTCGGTATCTACCTCCCTGTCCAAGCGCATCATTTGTTGCTTCTTGCTGATGATGCGTGTTTTGGTGGTAGTTATCCGGTCGTTGCTGCGCAATACCAATTGCGTTTCAATGCCTTCATTTTCCAGAAGTTGCAACAAGGTATTGGCATCGTCATCATTGCCTACTACGCTGGCTATGCTCACTTTTGCCCCTAACCGGCTACAGTTAAGCGCTACGTTGGCGGCACCGCCCAAGCGGCTTTCGGTGCGTTGGATATTGACTATGGGCACGGGCGCTTCGGGCGAAATACGTTCGGCGTCGCCATAAAAATAATTATCCAGCATCACATCGCCCAGCACCACCACGTGTAGCGCGGCAAAGGTTTTATATTTATTCTCCGGCATTTTTCACAAAAATCGGCATACGGCCTATAATTCATTTATGCGGCAACCACGCAAACCCCGACAAGGGATAAGATTACCAGTCATTCGGGCAAAACCATTATTCCGGGGGTATCGCTTGCGGCTCGCTTTTCATTTCAAATATTACGGGTAACACGTAATGTACTTTCACGGGCTTGCCGCCACGTTGGGCGGGTTGCCATTTGGGCAATGCAGCTATCACCCTTTTAGCCTCTTCGTCGCAACCAAAACCCAATCCTTTTTCCACATCAACGTTGGCTACACTACCGTCGTCCATAACATCAAAACCCACTATCACTTCTCCTTCCACCGCGCTATCCAAGGCCATGACGGGATAGCGAAGATTGAGGGAAAGATAGGAGGCCAACTGCCCTGCCCCACCGGGAAACCACGGGCCTTCCGTATTGTTCAGGCTATCTGCTCCGGCAGCAACCACATACCGGCCCTGCCCCACGGTAGATAGGGAAATCAAAACACCCATAATAGTCAAAACCGCCCTCATCTCTTAATGACCTTGATACGCCTGATAGCAAAAATCGTTGCGAAATTAGGACTTTTTTTTCTCTATGTGGCAAGCTATGCCCCGCACACGGGGCAGTTTTTGCGCAATAAATGCTGTGCAAAAGACACTAAGGCACCAAGCACTTTTTGGTTGCATATTTTTTCCGGTTAGGGGCATAAAACAGCATTTAACCCCGCCAGGTGCCGAATATTGGCGGAAATAAACTAACTTGCCTTCATGAAGTTTGAGCCGGTTACGATAAAGGACATAGCAAAAGCATTGGGCTTTTCCACATCAACGGTTTCCCGTGCGCTGCGCGACAGCCACGAAATAAGCGGAGATACCAAAAAGGCCGTGTTGGCCTATGCCGACCAAGTCAACTACCGCCCCAATCCGATAGCGCAAAACTTAAAGGACAGGAGGAGCAAATCCATAGGCGTGATGGTAAGCGAAATAGCCAACAGCTTCTTTTCGCAGGTGATAGACGGCATAGAATCTGTTGCATACAACAATGGCTACCACGTAATCATTGCGCAGACACACGAATTGTTGGAAAAAGAAAAGGAAGCCATGAATTATTTGGCCTCCAGGTCGGTGGATGGCATCGTGATGTCGCTGTCGGGCGAAACGGCCAATATAGAACACCTGATGTACCTGCATAAAATGGGCATGCCTTTTGTTTTTTTCGACAGGGTTACGGATAAAATAGACACCTACCGTGTATCGTCGGACAATGTGAAGGCCGCCTACGAAGGCACCATGCACTTGCTGGAAAATGGCTTCAAGCGAGTAGCTTTTTTGGGCAATGCACCTCATTTGTCCATCGTGAGGGATAGGCGCAGCGGCTACGAGCGCGCGATTGAAAAAATGCAATTGCCCGTTGATGAAAATTTGACTGGCTATTGCGAACACGGGGGATTGGTGTACGAAGAGGTAGCCGGCGAAATGAACCGCTTGCTGCAACTTCCCGACCCGGCAGATGCCGTTTTGGCCTGCTCCGACAAGATTACCACCAATGTTTTCAGGTATTGCAAATCCAACAACGTAGCGGTGCCCCATCAGGTGGGCATAGTCGGTTTTTCCAACTTGGACTTGACGGAATACCTGGAGCCGTCCCTTTCAATCATTAGGCAAAAGGCTTTTGAGATGGGCGAAATGGCGGCATCCAGCATGATACACTTACTCGAAAGCAAAAGGCCCATATACCAATTTGAGACCAAGATACTGGAACCTGAATTGTACAAAAGGTCATCGTCCGCAAGAGTACAGGTTTCGTTGTCCTGATTTTTCAGGAAGGCAACAATCTTTTCGTTCATCGCGGCCGCCCGCTCCCATTGTGTGAAATGGCCGCCGCGGACTTGGCAACCTTGGCCGGATACCACACGAAGTACCACAATATAAAAACAAGCGAACTGCCCAATATGACCATGCTCATGGCTACCGGCGTTTCGGTATGGCGGGTTACAAAACTCTCGAAAAAGGCGGCCACGGATAGTATGGGGATTAAGGCGACGAGGATTTTGACACCATCGCGCGCACCCATCTTCAACGATTCCATGCGGCTGTAGGTACGCGGAAATAGGATACTGTTGCCCAATACCATGCCCGCACCCCCGGCTATGATAATGGCCGATATTTCCAAGGTGCCGTGCGTAAACACCACCAATATGGACTTCAGCCCCAGGCCATGCGCAAAAAACATTTGCTCGAAGGCGCCCAACATGATGCCGTTTTTCAGCAGCAGCCACAGCGTGCCCACCGAACAGGTAATGCCCAGCATAAAGCATATCAAGGTCACGTTGATATTGTTCCACGCTATTTGCAGGTACATCAAAAATTCGTTTTCGTCTTTGTACACGCCAAAGGGGTCGCCTTTGGCTATGTTGTCTTCGGTCATGTTTACGTACTCGTCGCCCAGTATCCCGCGCACGAAGGAAGGCTGCCGCCAGTTGCTGAATATGCCTATCAGCATAAACAGCATGAAGAACAGCAGGGCAAACCGAAGCACCTTTCGGTTGCGGTACAATATCAAGGGCAGCTCCTCTTTGAAGAAAAACAATATCCTGTTCTTCTTCTCTTTCTTGTTGCTGTAAATGGACAGGTATATGCCGGCGGCCATGCTGTTGATGTACTTCACGGTTTTGCTGAACGGATAGTGCGTCTTGGCATAGCCCAAATCGTCCACCAGGTTCACGAATCGCTTGGCCAGTTCGTCCGGGTCGTCCGTAGCTTGGCCATAGCCGTCCCAGCGTTCTTTGTTTTGTTTTATGAATTGTCCTTCGCGCAATGTTTGCTGTTGTTGTTTCGATATAAAACCAAGGCTGTGGTATTTTCCGGCTACCCATGCCGTTGCAAAAGGTAAAGATAGCAAAGGTAAACTGAAAAAGCAGTCGGGTCTTTCGGTTTCCGGCGGCAGTAGTCTGTGTGGCCGTGCGGCGAAATATTTTATTTGTGTTAAATATTATAGAATAAAGGCCGTATATTTGTTTTTAAGTGTGTACACACTTAAATTGCCCCTTATTCTTCTTGCCCGATGTGCCGCGATTGGGCTATATTAGGAAATAATAAAGATGTCATTTGGAAAGAAGAGGCTGCAATTTTATCGTTATTTTCGTGCGAAAGTATATTTTTTTCGACACCAAGAGGCTAAATAAAGGTAAATTCGCTGCGTAATCGGTTACTTTATTCGATTTCTTGTATAAACCAAAGTGAAGCACCCGGAAAGAGTAACGGTATGGTCTTGGCAAGAATCATTTGGCCTGCTGCTTCCAAAAATCAGGTACGGAATTTGCGGTATTTTCACGATGCCAGCAAAGACATTGGTCAACGTTAATTGGAATCTAATTTGCAGCACTAACCCATTTTGACATAAAATTCATGAACAGAAAACAAAGCATTGCAGATAGCGCACTTACATTATTTGCCGGCCGCGGATACGAAAACACCTCTACCCAACTTATCTCCAAAGAAGCGGGCGTATCTGAGGCGTTGATTTTCAAGCATTTTGGAAACAAGGAAAAATTATTGGCCTACATAATCAAGGACGGCTACAAGCGCATAGTGGAAAACAACCGGGGTATCTTTCAGAACAAGGCACCCTTGGATTTCGTGTTTACCGTTATAGACCTTCCCTACAAATTGGTGTGGGAAGAACCGCAGTTCTGGGAATTGCAATACAGGCTGCTCGACATGGAAATTTCGCTGAAGCAACACGAACGTTTCATGCAGCCGCTCAACGCCATGTTGGTAAAGGCGTTTCGCGAGTTGGGCTACGCACAACCCGAAAAAGAAACCGAATTGATGCTGGTGTTCGTAGAGGCTTTCTGGAAATACCTGATAGCCCACCGCGACGAAAACAAGGCAAAGTACCTGGAGCTGCAAAATTTCTTCAAGACGAAATACACGACCAAATAAGTTTACATTTTTGTATGAGTTCCATCAAGGTTTTAGAGAAAAGGAAAAACATAGCGTTGGTGGCCCACGATTTTAGGAAAGCCGATATGCTGGCTTGGGCACAAGAGCGCAAAAGCCAATTGGAAGCCCATACCCTGTACGCAACCGGCACCACCGGGCGCATCATAGAAGAAGAAACAGGCTTGGCCGTCACAAAATTTTTCAGCGGCCCCCTGGGCGGCGACCAGCAAATAGGCAGCCTCATAGCCGAAGGCAAAATAGACATGCTGGTGTTCTTTTGGGACCCCATGAATGCCCAACCGCACGATACCGACGTGAAAGCCTTGTTGAGGTTGAGCGTTACCTGGAACATACTATTGGCTTGCGACCGCAGCACCGCCGATTTCCTTATTTCATCGCCGTATATGGACGAGGCTTACCCCAGAGTATTGCCCGATTATACCGACTACTTAACGCGGGACGTAACGGAAAATCCCTTGTAAAAACATACCGGAGAGGCCGATTGTGGCCTCTTTCTTTTTGTGGTGAAAAATCTTTCTTATGCAAAAATATAGCGTAGCGGGAAATATAATTGACATAGCGGGCAGGCGTGTGTACAAGGGAAAAGTGGAGGTAGAAAATGGCCGGGTGGCAGCCGTGGTGCCGGTAGCCACGCAGGTGCCGGGCAGGTATATAATGCCGGGATTCGTGGATGCACACGTACACATAGAAAGCTCCATGTTGGTGCCGCACGTTTTTGGGGGCATGGCCGTGAAACACGGTACGGTAGCCACCGTAAGCGACCCGCACGAAATAGCCAACGTATGCGGCGTGGCCGGCGTGGACTTTATGCTGGAAAGTGCGGCCCTCACCCCTTTGAAAATTAATTTTGGCGCCCCGTCATGCGTACCCGCCACCAATTTTGAAACAGCAGGTGCCTCTATTGACGACAAAGCGGTAAGCGCACTGTTGGCCCGGCCGGAAATAAAGTACCTCACGGAAATGATGAATTTTCCGGGAGTGCTGCATCATGATGCGCAGGTAATGGCCAAGATAGCCGCGGCCAAAGCCTTAAACAAACCGATAGACGGCCATGCACCCGGCCTGCGCGGGGCAGATGCCTTGCGGTATGCCGCTGCGGGCATCAGCACCGACCATGAATGTACCACCTTGGAAGAAGCCGTGGATAAATTGGAGGCAGGTATGTACATCTTGATAAGGGAAGGAAGCGCGGCCAAGAATTTTGAAGCGTTGGCACCGTTATTTGCCAGCCATCCCGGCAAATTGATGCTTTGCAGCGACGACAAACACCCGGACGAACTGGTGAAGGGGCATGTCAATCAACTGGTGGAACGTGCTTTGGCCAAAGGTTACGATGTCTATGACGTGCTACATGCGGCTTGCGTATTGCCGGTAACGCATTATGGCCTCGATGTGGGTTTGCTGCGGGCGGGCGACCCTGCGGATTTTATCATTGTCGATTCATTGGAGCATGTAGTGCCAAGTGCCGTGTTTATCGACGGCATAGACGTATTGAATGCAGCAGCCGAAGGGCGGCAACAATGCGTGCAGCCTGTCAATAATTTCGCCATAACCGCACCCCACATTTCCGCCTACGAAATAAAACCGCCGCGGGATGCCGACAAGGTGCAGGTAAGGGCAATAAAAGCGTTGGACGGCCAATTGCTTACCGAAGCCTTCGATGCGGAACTGCCGGTAACAGGCGGCAAGGTAATGACCGATATAGAAAATGACCTGTTGAAAATAGGCGTGGTAAACAGGTACCGACAAGCTGCCGTGAGCATAGGGTTTGTTCATGGGTTTGGCTTGCGCAGCGGTGCCATGGCATCCAGCGTGGCCCACGATAGCCACAATATAGTTTTTGTAGGCGTAGATGACGATGCCATAGCCACGGCCGTAGCAGCCATAGTAAACCAAAAAGGAGGTATATGCGTTACGGCGGACGGCAACACGATGCTGATGCCCTTGCCCGTGGCCGGGTTGATGAGTGAAGAAGACGGCATAACCGTAGCCGCCACCTACGAAAAACTTGACGCTTTTGCCAAGCAATTGGGCAGTAAATTAGAAGCACCATTTATGACGCTTTCCTTTATGGCACTGCCCGTAATACCCACATTGAAAATAACGGACAAAGGTTTGTTTGACGTCAACCAATTTGCGTTTACGGATTTGTTCCGTTAGGCCATGCTCCTAACCGGGTAAAAGTGTGCCATCGGATTGCGTTGGCCAATTGTGCGACATTCAAGAAAAATCTTTTCATTCCCGCTTCGTCATGCCGCCGTGCATCTATTACGGGGGTGTTTTATGGTGGGCAAGGGCCTATGCAGGGTGCTTTTTTTAGTTCCTTCCAGCATGACAAGCGGGAGTGCCGTGATGCTCTTTTCATTCCCGCTCCTATCACCCTGCAAGGGACTAATGTCGGGGGCTTTCTTACCCAATCGATGCGGCGGCGGTTGCGGTTGCGTTGCCCCCGGCCTCGGCCGGGGGATTGTACCATCCTCCCGCCCACAAAAAGAAGGCGGGCCATTGCTTGCCCGCCTTCGTCGTGACCAATCCCCGCCGAGGATAGTTTCATTTCTGAAAATCAATACGTTGTATAATTGGTATACAAAATCGTATCTTTTTGCCCATTTTTTTTGTCGTTATTGGCAAACAAAGCGATTTATCGCCAATACCATTTTAAAATAAGGCATTGTTAATCAGAGATACCTTTTCGGAAACTTTGTCAACTTTTTAAAAGTTGACAAAGTTGGAAATCAAGCAAAAATAAATTTAGGTAGGCTCTACATATCTGTATAGGTATCTTAGTTTAACAATGCCTAAAATAATTAGCCGGATTGGACTAACCAATAATTGTAAATAGCGTTAGCCCCTTTGCGCCCTCGTGCGAAATTCATTGCACAAAACTATGCGGCGTGCAGCATAGCCATTTATTTTTTGTAAACCGTATTACACAAACGTTTGGCTTAGTCCCCAAAAATAAATGTGAGCCGAATGCACCCACAATCCCTGACACGGCCTAAAAAACCGCCGGGACAGCCCTGCAATGCAGCTACTGCCCCGGCGGCTCTGAAAAAATCGTTGTACGCAAATCGGCTATTGCTTCAGCAAGAGCATGGCTGCCGTATTGCTGGCCTCGCGCAGCAGTATCTGGTAAGTACCGGCGGACAATGCCGACACGTCTATTTCCGACTCGGTAGCGCCAACCGGCACTTCTTGGCGGGTGCATAGCTTCCCGTCGATGCTCCACACTTCCAAGGTAGCTTGGCTAACCGCTTGGTGGCGAATGACCACCCGTGCAGTTGCAGGGTTGGGGAACACGCCCGTGATGAGCTTGGATGTTACGGAGGGTACGCCGGTGGCCTCCCGTGCAACGCCAGCTACGGGTATTTTCACGGTGTCTATATCTGCACCGCTAATGGTGATGGTATCGGTATATATACCCGTGGTCGCAGCATTCATACGCACTTTTACCAAACAGGGTGCTATGGTGCCGCTGCTCATCACAAACACATAAGTAGTGGGCGAGGTAATCCAAGTTACTTCGCTGTCCACAGATATTTCAAAGTTCTCGGGCGTAGCAATGGTGACATAGTCGGTAAGATTGACACCGCTCACCAAGAAGCCTTGCGTAGCAGAGGGTTCACCTATTGTCTGGGTGAAAGCATCGAGTGGCAACATGGAGGTGACAACCTCCGGCCCGGTGCTGGAAGTACCGGTAACCACCACGTCAAGTACCGCACCGGAACTGCTGAGGCGCACCGTGTCGGTAAAGGTACCGACCGTGCTGGCATTGAACCGCACTTGTATGGCACTGGAAGGCATCGAGCCGGACACAATGGCTATGCTGCCGGTGTTGGGGTAAGTAATCCAATTGGCACCGCTGTCGATAGACACTTGGAAGTTGGCCGGTGGAGCAACGGTAACATCGGCACTGAGGTAAGTACCTGCGGCCACAAATGCTTGGCTGGCCGATGGCGTACCCAAAACCATTGTGAAAGCAGTAAGCGGGGTATCGGTTGCGGTAAAATTGGGGACAAAAACAGTACCGGTTACGGGTATGCTTAGCGTCAAGGCATTGGTAGCATCAAGGCGCACAGTATCGGTGTAAGTACCGGCCGCACTGGCGTTGAGGCGCACTTTTACGGAAATGGCATCAATGCTGCCGGAACTGTTGGCTGCAAGCGATGCAGTGCCGGGGTAACTTACCCAAGTAGTGCCGCTATCAACCGACACCTGATAGTTGGCTGGCGGCGTGATGGTAACGGCGCCGCTAAGGTTGGTACCGGAAGGTATGAAACCCTGAGAATCGGATGGGGTACCGAGCACTTGCGTAAAGGCAGTAAGCGGCGTACCGCTGGCGGCCAACACAGGCAAAATAGCAGTACCGGTAACAGGTATTGCTACTTCGTCCATACCCGTACTACTGAGGTGTATCGTGTCGGTATAAGTACCCGCCGCACCGGCATTCATGCGCACATAGATGGCAATGGGCGAAGAAGGCGACCCGTATAAGGAAACACTGGCCGTAGAAGGATTGCTGACCCAAGTAACGCCACTATCCACGGACACCTGAAAATTGGCAGGTGGCGTAACTACAGCGGCGGCCGTAAGGTTGGTGCCGGTGGCAACAAAAGACTGGCTGGAAGACGGCGTACCTACCACTTGCGAAAATGTGCTGAGCGGAGTACCGGTAACCGCAATACCTCCGGGATTAACGACACCCGTAACAGGGATGTTTACCGTGGTAACGCCGGTGCTGCTAAGGCGTACCGTATCGGTATAAGTACCGGCAACGGTTGCATTGAGGCGTATCTTCAATGAATTGGCAGCCACAACGCCGCCGCTGATGGCCAACGTCCCGGTTGAAGGATTGCTTATCCAAGTAGTGCCGCTATCCAACGACACCTCGAAGTTGGCGGGCGGGGTAACGGTGACGGCGGCAGTGAGGCCGTAGCCGGATGCCACCACCGACTGGCTGGTGGAAGGCGTACCGAGTACCTGGCTGAACGCCGACAGGGGCGTGCCGGTAACGTTGATGGCAGGAGCTATGTTGGCCACCACAAAATAGCCAACGCCCGTAACGCCGGTAACGGTGGCCTTGTAGGGATCGGCCAAAGTGCCGCTGCCGGTAACGGTGGCCGGGTAAGTGGTCCAGCCGCTGCCCGTGCTTGCCAAGATGCCCACGGGGCTTGCGGTGCTGAAAGAACTGCCTTGGTCGGCGGTCGTCCAGCGAAGCGAAAGGCTGAGGTTGCTGCCGCCGGACACCGCCTCGGCAATGTACCACTGGCGGCTAACGGCTTCGGCGGCGGTGGGGGGAGCCACGTCGAAAGTGTTCTTCAGGGTCACGGCAAAAGTATCCGTGGTACCCGTATTCTTGATCGTTGCGCTGTTGTTGGTGGTGGTGCTGAGTGCCAGCGGGAAAGTAGTGTCGGCACTAGCTACCACACGGCGGAAGGTGCCTCCGTTGGTGACCCAAAGCAAAGAACCCAAGCTGAGGCCGGTGGTGCGGGAAGCATCCACGAGGCCGCCGCTGCCTATGTTGAGCCAGGTATTACCATTGGTGGTACCCGGTGCCGAATTGACAACGTTGAAGCCCGCCCCCATTTTAAAGGTACCGTTCACGTTCACGTAAATATTGGACGCCGCATTGGTGGAACTTGGCGGCAGGTAAGAGGTACCGGAAGAACCCCTCATGTCCAAAGTACCGTTGATGTTGTAAAAATATTGCCCCATGGGGTTGGCCGTGGCCGCGCTGTTGGCGTGCAGCGTGGCCGCATTGGTCATCTTTACCGTCTTTCCGGCATTGATGATGATGCCCATGCTGTCGGTAGTAGTGTTGCCCGTGGCGTTGGCATAAGCCGTGAGGCCCACGCCCGCATTGTTGAAGGTGGCGTCTTGGTCTATCACGATGGTGTCGGTATGGTTCGAGGCGGTGCCGTATGCGCCCATGCGCATACAGTTGGCCACGAAAGTGCCGGTGCCGGTAATGGTCGTTGACCTGTACTTGCTGCCGGAAAGGGAACCGGTCAATATTTCGAGCGCAAGCGAGTCCGCCCCGTAACCGCCGCCAAACGTACCATTGTTGATAACACTGTCGCCATAGATGCGTAGGGTGCGTTGGCTTGCAGAATCCGAGGTGAGCAAGCCGCCGGATTCTATCGTGAGGGAAGCCGGCCCGGTGGAGATGCTGCCCACGCGTATATGGTGGCCGCTAAGGACGGTGGTGAGGGTGGTGTCGGGGTTGCCTAGGGGCGCGCTGGGCGAAGTGACCCAAGTGCCGCCGGTGTACAGTTGGGTTTGCCAGTTGGAGGCCGTGGCCCAACTGCCTGATTGCAAGGAGCGGAAATTGCCCGTACCGTTCACGTTCAATACGTAATTGAAACTGGGTGCGGACGTAGCCAAGGAAGTGGCCACCCCCGTATAGGAAGAACCCTCTACCGACAATACGGTGGAAGTACTCGTGGCCGTGGCGGTGGCATACGAACTCATCGTGCCATTGCTGCTGCTGCTATAAGCCTTGTATATGGTTCCCGAAGGCACATTGGCATCGGTGATGCTGGCACCCGGGGGATACACGTATGTAGGGGGGGTAGTGGAGAAATCCTTCGTGGTGTTCAACCCGCTGTTGATTGCGGCCGACCCGAGCGTGAAAGTAGTGGAAGCTTTGGTTATCGAATAAGGGGCATAGGTGGCAAAGAGGCCGGAACCCGTACCCGTGATTGTCTTGCCGTTGAAGTTCAGCGAACCCAGCAGGTGCACGGTATCGGCGGTTATGCCGCTGTTCAGCGTAACCGCCGCCTTGTCGGCCACGTACAATTTCGTGAACGAGAGCGAACCGGTGCCGTTGTTTTCTATGGTTTGGGCTACGCCGTTGCCCGCCATATATACCGTACCGAGGGCAAGGGCGCTGCTGCCGCTGTTGCGTATGCTGCCGGCCACCACAAGGGAACCCGTGCTGGTGGCCATTGTCGCAGTGCCGCTGAATATGAGGCTGTCCACTTTGCGCAGCGTAAGGTTGCTCAAGGTGCCGGAACTCGAAAACTCGAGGTTGGGGTAGCTGATATCGGCACCGGAAGCAAGGTAGGCGCCCGTAACGTTGCCGTTGTTGTTCACGTACCTGCTCCCTTGTAAAAATGCGGTAGCGGGGGTATATACCAGGGGAGACGTTGCGCTGTAGCTCAGGCCAAGGGGCGTGTAATGGGCACCCGTACCCATGGTGAAGGTGCTGCCCGCCTCGAACACTATGCCCGCACTGCCCGTGTAGCCGGGCGTGGCGTTGTTGGCGCCGCTGCCGTTATCGTAATAAAAACTGTCGGTGGAGGAGTACGCACCCACGGTATGGCCAAGTATGTACGCTTTGGTGCTGGAGGTACTGGTGTTGATAAGCAGGGAAGAACCGCTGACGAAGTGCAGGCCGTCCGTGCCGCCCTTGTTGGGCGTGGGGCATATCAGCTTGCAGAACCCGCCCCTGGTGTTGAAGTTGACCGCCCCGGCCACGGTGCCGCCCTTGGTGTGGAGCACCAATGAGAAAAACGACCCGCTCGAAGCAGCGAAGTTCAATATGGAACCGGCCTCCACTACCAAGGTGCCGGTATATAAGGTGGGTGCCTTGTAGTATTGCGACAAGGAGGCAAAGGCGGAAGCATCCTTGGATATGGTCATGTGCGTGCCGTCCTTCACCGCCAGCACCTCCGCAAAGGACAAGGTACTGCTGCTTACCGTGAGCGACGCAAGCAGTATGTCCCCGGTTTGCAGGTTGCTGAAGCTGCCCGTGGTGCCGGTAACGGAGTATGTGGCAGTGCCGTAGGCGGTGCCGGTAATGGCATCGACAACCGTGTCAACGGAGTATGTACTCGTGGAGGTGACAAGCGCGGAGGAAGCAAACGTTACCTTGGCGGTATTGATGATTTTGACCGCGGCCGCCTTTTCGCTCTTGATGCCGCCCACGAACATTTCGGTGCCCTGTGTGGTGGAAGTGGCGGAGGCCATCACCGCGCCGTCGAACACGAGCGTGTCGGTGGCCAGGGCCGTGGTGCGGCTGCTGCCGGTGCCGTCGGTGGCGGTGTTCCAATTGGTGGCAACGGTCCAATCGGACGGGGTGCCGACGGCACCGGCAGCCGCACGCCAATAATAGGTGGTTTGCCCGTGAACCGAGGCGAAAAGTGCGAACGCCCCGAGGGATGACAATAGGATTTTTTTCATAAAAGTAAGTGCTTGCTGTTTTACAATCCGAATAATTTCGAGAAAAACGATTGACAAAATACCGCAACCGTTGATATCAGCGCAAACGTACTTATTTTTTAAACAAAAGCAAGTACTTACTATTTAAAATATAAAAAAAATGCGTTGTAACGGCAATACGTTGTGACGTATAGATATTCTTGCGCTCCTCTTTGTCATGCCGGAGGCATCTAAAACAGGCCCTTGCCCACCCCCAAAAGGCTTTTGGGCGACAAGAGACCATCTGCCGACAAAGCAATAATAATCCCCATAGCTCTTCCCCCCTGCTCTTTTCCATTCCGTAACTTGCCAATCATTTTGGCGCACCGGGGTATCATTGTTCCGGCATGGGTACTTCATCAAGTGCCGGGGTTTCTTCGTTCCATTCTATGATGAGATTGTTGCGGCCGGTGCCAATCAAGAGGCAGAGGTATTTTTGCTGCGTCAATTCGAGCATGGCCAAGAAAGTGAAGATGGCGTGGATGCGGTCTTCGCAAATGGAGAATATGGCTTCGAAGGCGGCTTTTTTCCTTTTGCGCATTTCTTCTATCAAAAACGTGCGCTGGCCTTCCTGCGAGTAATTGTATTTCACCACTACGTGCTGTGGCTTTTCGTTGCGGTCTTTGTAGCGTTTCATTACCCGCTCAAAGGTATTGAGCAGCTTGAACATGGTTACGGTTTGCACTTCGGTGCCTTCGGCGTAAGTATGGCCCAGCTGTTCCAATTCTTTTTTGATGTTGCCGCGTTTGGCCTGAAGCAAGCGTTCAGCTTCCAATTGCGCCATGGTGGCGGCGGCTTCCTTGAAGCGTTTGTACTCCAATATTTTGTCCACCAGTTCGTGGCGCGGGTCTATTTCGTTGCCTTCGGCATCCAGCTCCTTGCGGGGCAGCAGCATCTTGGCCTTTATGCGCATCAAGGTGGAGATGAACAATATAAATTCGCTTGCCAGTTCTATGTTCAACGATTCCATGGTGTGTATGTAATCGAGGAAATCTTTGGTAAGCGTATGTATGGGAATGTTGTAAATGTCCAACTCGTCGCGCTCTATGAAGAACAGCAGCAAGTCGAACGGGCCTTCGAACTGGGGTAGTTTTATTTGGTAACCGGTATTGGCCATAGTAGTATCGGCTGCGAATGTAAACAAAAAAGACCCGGTGGTGGCGGGTCTTTTTTTGCAATAATACGATTATTGTTAGAATTTGTAATTAAAACCGAAGTTCATGGTCTGTTTGATTTGCCACCAGCCCAAGTCTTTCATGGCATTCGGTTCGCCGGGTATAGCTGCCCCGTCGTAGGGTACATCATTGTCATAAATGGCCACCACGCCTATATTGAACGAAAAATATTTAAAGAATTTGAACGCAATGAAGTTATCAAAAAGAATGTCGATATTGCCCGGGTTGTCTTTTTTTACCAACACATTGCTACCATCGTAGGTGTTTTTGGCCAAGTAATTGCTGTACAGGTCCAGGCGGCCGCGGTAGCTTATGCTTTTGGTGATGTCTTTTACGTAACGTACCGAAGCGTAAGCACCCAATTCGTAACGTGCAGATTTGCCATATTCTACACCATAAGCACCGGCTTCGTCTTTCAAAGTGTAATATTTGCTGGCAAACGTAAGCCTGGAAGCTACCGGCGAAAAGAATACACTCAACTCGGTACCTCTGCGATACTCTATGCCGGGGGCTATGGTTACATAGAGGGGCGACAAAAATTTTGAAGTTGAAAACGTATCCCACTCGGGTACGTCGTAGTTGTAGCCTTTTGTAAATTGTGAACGAGCATTCAACAAGCCGGTGAAATAAAAATTGCTGCTGTCCTTAAGCCGATAACCATAGCGCGACGTAAAATCTATGCGGTCATCTGTCTTGCGGGGCACAAAGCTATTTGAAAATATATAAAACAAACCATAGGCGGCATCAAGGTTGTTGGCAAAAATAGAGCGGTGGTTGTAATGGTTAAGGCTGCCATTGAACACACCGTTGATACCCAGAGAAGCCAATTCGCCGCCTGCCGCCCAGTTGTGCAATATGCCTTGGCTCACACCTAATGCCAGCACGCCCGAATATACCCAGGCTACGGTATCTACGTTTTTGTCCGAGGCTTTCTTTTCCACCAAATCGTTGTAGGTCATTTGGGCGTTGGCCCCTTGTGCCAAAGTAGTGGCCGCAAGCAAGAGTAATGATATTTTTTTCATATTTATTTATTTTTTATTCAACTATAATACTTACATTTTTCCCGCAATAATCGTGCCATAGCGCATAATCTTGGCCGATACCGAAATTTACGGATAATTACGGTTTGTAATTGGCACCTCTCATTATCTTGTCCATGTCTTTTTCCTGCAACAGTGTTTTTAAGTCCGCCCCATTGTTGTCGGCGTAGGCTTTTACTATTTTGTAACCGATGTAGCTGCCCACATTTCCCGGGCTTTCGGCGGGCATGCCGGCAGACGTGGCACCGTCTATCACGAATCGCATTATTTTCTGCATGTTTTTCTCGAACAACAGGTTTTGTTGCAGGAAGAAATTATATATCAACGCTTCGTTTTGTCCGCACCATTTGTATTGTTCCGGCGTAAAGCCAAATTTCAGTTCGGGCGGCAAGAACGGGCACACTTTTTCCAAGAAATACAGCTCCTTGCCTTTTTCTATCATCAGCGTCTGCAGCGTTTTGTTTTCCGGTTCAAAAGGGTAAGCGTCCTGGTACAAGGCCATGTTGACCCAAATGGGTATGTTGCTGTCGGTAAAGCGAATGGTGGCATAATCGGGGATGCTCACTTGCTTGTAGGGCATGAAATCCCTGCCCAGGAACATGTCCAAACCCACGCCTATATTGGTTTTGTTTTGTATCACCGCCGTCATGCCGTTGAGGTACGAGACAAAATAGTAAACATTTTCGGGAAGTTCGAGCGGAACGCGGTAATATTTTACAAGTTTGAAGCTTTGGCGCAGCCAGTCGTCGTATTTTTTGGTGTCGGGGAAGGCCATGTCCACCGTATCGAGCAGGTGGCGGAAGTCTTTCAGGGTAAGGAAATCGCGCAGCATGTGGTTGTCGGCATCGTAATGCCCGCTGATGTTGAAACCCGCTATGGTGTCGAGGTAAAAATTTGAAAACCCTGGATATTTACCCGCCAATTGACGTAACCCGGCAGCTAAATTGTTGGTGTCGAGGTGGGCAAAATCTTTGTAAAACGAATGGCTATGGTAGGCCAAAGGTATGGACGCCACCTCCGGGGCGGTAGCGATGCTACCGTCTTCCTTGCCGCCGCAGGCCGATAGCATGAACAAAAAAAACAGTATGGCCACCACCGATTTCATGGTTGCGATATTCATCACTTTATTAAGTTTGGGGCGCAAAGCTAAACAATATACCCTTTAAAATGGCATCCGTATCCAAGGCAGCGAATACAGGTGGGCAAATATTGCTACCTTTACGCCATGCGCTGTTTAATTTCATCGGTTTTCTTGTTGCTGCTTTCCGTGCCTGCGAGGGCGCAATACGTAATGGAAGAAGCCGACCATACGCACGACTATACTTTCCCAAAAAGCGATGTGTACAACGCCATGCGCTGGGCCAAGGACGACATACGCTCCGGCAGGAAAATAGAACTCTACAATGTGCTGGATAGCGGCTTGGTGGTAGTGCACGAATACGTGATGATGAGCTGTCGCCCGTGCATCACGGCCGGCAAAGGGTTGGAAAAAATTGTAAGTTCCATGCGCAAGCTGCACCCCGGCCGCATTCGCTATTACCAAACCGTTTATGACGATGTGACCGATGCCGCCACCATGAAGCAATGGGTAAGGGAAAATGGTTTTACGCCCGATGCGGTTTTTGTAAAGGGGGCGGGCGAGGTGCAATATTACGGCGGCATGGGCATGCCCACCATTGTAGTGTTGGGCGGCGGCCAGCGGCACAAGGGCTATTACAAAAGACAAGGCTACAGCCCGCGCGAGAACGGCGTAATCATCAAAGCCATTCGGCGCGCACTGGGCCTGTCTGTCAATAAGTTTACGGACAAGTGAGGTGGGTGTCATGAAACGATTATTGACGATATTGTTATTTCTATTGGGGTTCATGGGCTTTGGGCTGGTCATCTCCGGCCAGCAAGCACAGCTACGCGTAACCCCTTACACGATACCACTGCCCGAATTTGTGGCCGATTATTTCGATAAAATGCCCACGGATACCGCCAACCCGCTAACCAAGGAAGGCATAGCATTGGGGCGGCGTTTGTTTTACGATAAAAAGCTGAGTGCCGACAATACCATCAGTTGCGCTTCCTGCCACCAACAGCAATTTGCCTTTGCCGACAATAAAAAATTCAGCCTTGGCGTGGGCGGCAGCCCGGGCATCATCAATGCCATGCCTTTGTTCAACCTGGGTTGGGGGCGGGCCTTCTTTTGGGACGGGCGCGCGGCAAACCTGCCCGAACAAGCCACCGACCCCATCATCAACAAAATAGAAATGGCCGGCAACTGGGCCGACGTGTTGCGGAAACTACAAAATGATGTTGATTACAACCGGGAATTTAAAAGGGTATTCGGCAAGGAAAAAATTACGCCCGACATGGTGATGAAGGCCTTGGCCCAGTTTGAATTGACTTTGGTGAGCTTCGATACCCGTTTCGACAAATATTATTTCGAGGGGCAGGCCGATGCCCTCACGCCTCAGGAAGAACGCGGATTGGACATTTTCTTCGGCTACGGTAGCTGCAACCATTGCCACAGCGACGTACTCCTCACCGACAATTATTTCAGGAACAACGGATTGGATTCCGTACCCATACCCGGCCTGTACAACACTACCGGGAAAGCCACCGACAGGGGCAGGGTAAAGGTGCCTTCGCTGCGCAACATAGCGTTGACCGCACCTTACATGCACGACGGCAGGTTTAACACCTTGGAACAGGTGTTGGCGTTCTACAGTCGTGGCATACACCCCAAAAGCGAAAACATAGACGAACACATAACGCCCCTTGGCCGCGGCCTGCAACTAACGCCCGAACAACAGGCCGACGTGGTAGCTTTCCTAAAAACCTTGACCGATACTTCGTTCATAAAAAACAAGGATTTGGGCAGTCCGTTTAAAGGGGAAAGGTGAGGATGACACAAACGCCACCTTTCCCCGCTTTTTCCCTTTGCCTAAAATATATGGAGCGATAATTTTACGCTCTAAATATCTTTTGAGGGGTCTTTTGAAACGTGGTAATCGCCGTTATTCAGCTTGCTGTGTTTGCGGCTGTATCCGAAATAGATAACAAAACCAACTGCCAACCAACCAATCAACCTTACCCAATTCAACCAACCCAATCCGAAAATCATGGCGGCGCAAACTATTATCCCCAAAATGGGCAATAATGGCACTAAGGGTGTTTTGAATTTTCTTGGCAAACCGGGTTCGGTTTTCCTGAGTATTATCACCGCGGCGCAAACTAAAATAAACGCAAAAAGCGTTCCGATGCTTGTCATGTCTCCCACTACGTCGCCGGGCACAAAACCTGCAAACAATCCTACAATAATCAGGATAAACAGATTTGCCTTGTAGGGTGTTTTGAAGCGCGGGTGCAATTTGCTGAACACCTTGGGCAGCAGCCCGTCGTTGCCCATGCTGTAAAACACTCGGCTTTGCCCCAGCAGCATCACCAATATTACGGACGAAAATCCTGCAAGAATGGCTACCGTTACCAACAAACTCAACCATTTGTAACCCGGCATATATTCGTTGATAGCCGCCACTACCGAGGCTTCGCCGCCTTTGGTCCTGAAAAATCCCACATCTGCCAAGCCGGTAAGCACGTGTGCAAACAAAATGTACAATACGGTGCAAATAGCCAATGAACCCAGTATCCCGATGGGCATTGCCGTTTTAGGATTCTTCGTTTCTTGCGCTGCCGTGCTTACTGCGTCAAAGCCGATAAAGGCAAAAAACACCGTGCCGGCTGCCCCCAAAATGCCCATTAATCCTCCAAAATGATGGCTCACTCCTGCGTTATCTACGTACTCGCCTGCCGGCGGAATGTAGGGCGTGTGATTGGCAGGATTTATAAATTGCCAACCCAACAAAATGATGAGAATAACGATGCTTACTTTTACGATAACAATTAGTCCGTTTACAAATGCCGATTCTTTTGTCCCTTTTATCAACAATAAACTTAGCAAGGCTACAATTCCCAATGCAGGAAAATTTATGATTCCGTGATGCACCAAACCGGAGGCGTCGGGCAAGGAACTTTGGAACGGCGAATGGCACCATTCATACGGGACGGGTTTTTCATGAAATACATCTACCAATAATTTGTTGAGGTATTCGCTCCAAGCAATACCTACCGTAGCCGCGCCCACTGCATATTCCAACACCAAATCCCAACCGATAATCCATGCAAGCAACTCGCCCATTGTGGCATAAGTATAGGTATAGGCACTGCCTGAAATCGGGATGGACGACGACAGCTCGGCATAACACAAACCCGCCAATGCACAACCAACAGCGGCAATGACAAACCCGATAGTAACCGCCGGCCCTGCATTTTGTGCCGCCGCCGCCGCCGTTCTAACGAATAAACCTGCTCCGATAATTGCTCCGATACCCAAAGCTACCAATGCTCCGGCTGTCAAGGTTTTTTTCATTCCTTTTTCGGAGTTGGATGCTTCGGCCAATAAAATGTCTAACGGCTTGCGTGTAAATAGACCCATTAGTTCTGTATTTTGATTTATGTGGAGCCAAACCTAATTAAAAAAATCAAACTTGCAACTATCGCGGTCAATTTTATTGCTGATTTTTGCAATTCGACAGGTGGCTGTTGGGCTTCCATAAACCCAAGTATCCTATGCAACACATCGACCCAATTGTTTTTGGTATGTATGGATTACACAACCCGCACAGCGTATGATTTATAATTGGCGCAAATTGCGTGACCAATGTTAAGGCAACAGCAATTTTGCACAAATACTTCCACCGACGGCAAACCTCTACAAACAAAAGGCCGTCTATTTGTTTGTATTTCTAAGAACAAATGTTATTTTTAGCCCGTCTTTAATATCGTCAATATACTATGAGACTAATTTTATTGTCTATTGCTATACTTACTGCTTTTGCCAATCGTGTATATGCGCAGTCTTTCAGCTACCAACTTACCGGCAGCCCCATGGTGACCACCGGGTGGACTTTTGGAGGCTCTACCGGCAGCGGTTTTGTCAATACCGATGAATTTGTGTTGACACAGGCCTCAACGACCCAATCGGGCTACATATACTACACAACCCCCCAAAACCTTACCGCTTGTTCCCAATTTACCGCATATTTTGAGTTCAAGATATCCAACAGCAGTTCGCCCACTGCCGACGGCATCGCTTTTTGGTATATAACCAATCCGCCAACTACGTTTATTAATGGTTTGGGTCTAGGTATTCCTACCAACCCAAATGGATTGGTCATGTATATGGACACTTATGACAACAACGGCAATAGCGACAACCCTATTATAGGTTTAAGATATATAAACGGCACTACCAGTTATGCCGAGGCTTTGACCACGGGACAAACACAAATTGGCAATCAGGCCACCAGCCAATCGACCATAACCAACGGCAGTTGGCATACTTGTTTGTTGACCTACTACTATGGCAGTTTTTCCATATCCATAGATGGCAATACGCCGATTGTCACGGCTACCAATTACCCATTGACCATTACTTCCGGTTATTTTGGTTTCTCGGCCAGCACGGGTGCTTCTTATTCCCGGCAGTCTATCCGAAATGTACAAATCGACGGGGCTCCCGAACCTCCACCCCCGGTTGGGACGGACGTTACCTATTGCCAGGGAGCCACGGCCGTACCCCTTACCCAAGTTTCGGCAGCACCCGATTCCACCATACGCTGGTACACTACCCCCACCGGCGGGGTGGGCAGCGTGACCGCCCCCACGCCTTCTACTGCGGTAGCCGGTATTGTTAATTATTATGTATCTGCCGTTGTACCGGATTGTAATTTAGAAAGTTTGCGCGATACCGTTACGGTGACCATTAACGCCAAACCCGCAACCCCAACGGTGATAGTACCCAACTATTGCAGCGACCAGGTGTCCTATCCCTTCGTGGTTTCGGGCGGCACCAATTTACTTTGGTACACCGATTCGGTGGGCGGAACGGGCGACCCCGTGGCTCCGGTGGTGAGCACCTTGGTGGCCGATACTTTCAACTGGTGGGTGACGGTTACTTCTTCGGCAGGGTGCGAAAGCGACCGGAAACATGTGGTGGCGGTGGTACACCCCACGCCCGTGGTTGACTTCGACTACGGTTTGGGTTATGCCTGTGGCGTAGATACCGTCAAGTTCACGAATAATGAGGAAACAAACACCTATTACACCTGGGATTATGGCGATGGGAATTATGGCTATGGGGCCAATCCATACCACATCTACTCCGGCCAAGGCACTTTCGATGTAGTGTTGAAAGCGCAAACCGATTATTGCCAAGATAGCCTGATGAAAGCCATTACCATTTATAACCCCTTGGATGCAGCCTTTACCGTGTCTGCCGATACCGTTTGTAATGGAACAGCAGTTACATTCACCAATACTACTTCCGCCAACGTAATCAACGGCACATCGCCCACTTATTTTTGGAATTTTGCGGACGGCAATTATGCCCAAACCTTTGATGCCACGCACCAATTCAATGTACCGGGCGTTTACAATGTAATGATGATAGTGACCAATGCGGTTCCTTGTTCCGATACGGCATGGAAAGCCATTTACGTAGATTCCATACCCGAAATGTTCCTGAACATCTTGGACACCTCGGTATGTGTGGGGCATAAAATAGACGCAAGCGCTACGGGCATCACCAATGGCTTGTCCAATTTGATTTGGAATTTTGGCGACAGCAACGATTCGCTCTACAACGTAAACCCCACTACCCATGCCTACGATGATGCCGGTGTATATAGCGTATCGTTGTTGGCCGATTACAGGGCCTGCGCCGACATCCCATTGACACGGCAGGTAACTATTAAGGCCCTGCCACATATAGATTTGGGGCCGGATACCTCTGTTTGCATCGATGGTGCGCCGTTGCTGCTTAAAGATGAAATAAACGCCGCCAATGCCTCGGCCACTTGGTTGTGGAGCACGGGCGACACCACCAGCTACACCTACGTGAAGCACGATGGCCCGGTAACGGGAACCGTTACCATTGACCAATGTTCCACTTCGGATGTGGTGGAGGTCAAAAAGAACTGCTACATAGATATACCCAATTCGTTTACCCCCACTGGCGACGGAAACAACGACTATTTCTTCCCCAGGCAATTATTGTCGGGCGGCGTAGCCGGTTTCAGCATGATGATTTTCGACAGATGGGGCCAGAAAATTTTTGAAACTACCAATGCCGTTGGCCGAGGATGGGATGGCAAGTTCAATGGGAAAGACCAACCGACCGGGGTATATGTTTATCTCATAAACGTAGTATTTTCCACTGGCCGCCAGGAACAATATACCGGAAACGTTACCCTGCTTCGGTAAAGGGGAAAAACCATTTGTCGGTAAAAATTTTTATTGGAAACCGGTTGCCCCAAAAAGGCAACCGGTTTTTTCCTTACATTATTGCACCTTTGCACCATGTGGCACATTGGATTGGACGCTAAAAGGGCTTTCAAAAATTTTACGGGTTTGGGAAATTACAGCCGATCGCTGATAGAAAGCCTTGCCCGTTTTTTTCCCGAAAACAAATATTTGCTTTATACCCCAAAAGCAACGGTCAACGAGGCCACAAGGCCATTGCTGCAAGGCGGCAACATAGCAGCGAAAGTACCCACAGTTACCTTATGGGGCACTATATGGCGCACGTTTTTGACCGGGCAACTTAAAAAAGACGGCATTGCGCTGTACCACGGCCTGAGCCACGAATTGCCCTTGGGCATAGAAAAATCGGGGATAAAATCCGTAGTGACCATTCACGATTTGATTTTCATCAGGTACCCGCATTATTACCCATTGTTGGATAGAATTATTTACCAAAAAAAATGCCTGTCGGCTTGCAGAAGGGCGGACGCGATAATAGCCATAAGCCAGCAAACCAAGCGCGATATTGTTGCTTATCTCGACATTCCCGAAGATAAAATAAAGGTGGTTTACCAAACCTGCCATCCCGTTTTTGAACGGAAAGCCAACCCGGAGGCGTTGGAAGCCGTGCGTGAGAAATACCGTTTGCCGGGGAAATACATATTGAACGTGGGCACCATCGAGGAGCGCAAAAACATATTGACCTTGGTAAAGACATTGCCCTTGCTACCTGCCGACGTAGCCATAGTGGCGGTTGGCAAACGTACCCGACATGCCACAACGATAGAAGAATGGCTGGCGAAAAATTCCTTGCAGGACAGGGTAATGTTCCTGCACGATGTACCTTTTCAAGACCTTCCCGCCATATACCAAAATGCCGCTGTTTTCGCTTATCCCAGCGAATTTGAGGGTTTTGGCATCCCGGTAATAGAGGCGTTGAAATCGGGGGTGCCGGTAGTGGCGGCCAGTGGTTCTTGTTTGGAAGAGGCCGGCGGCCACGCAACGGTTTACGCCGCCCACCACGATGTAGCGGCATGGGCCAGGGCAATAAATTCCATATTGGCCAACGCACAGCAGCAGGAGTCGATGAAAGAAGAAGGGCTACGTTATGCGGCCAAATTTTCGGAAGAAAACCACGCAAGGGAAACAATGCAGGTTTACACCGATTTATTGAGCCAAAGTTAACCTTGCGAGGTATTGGTCGTCTTCGTCTTCCGATAAAATTTCCGTGTGCCAGCCCTCGTCCCTTGCTACCAATCCAAGCGTATTGCGGTCAATGTAAAGCCAATTGAACCACGGCGTTGTTTCACCTTTGTATTGGTACTTGCTGGCAAATTGGCCATAATATTCCGTAGTTGCGGGTATTTCGCCGTCGAACATATATGCTACGTCGCAGGAGTCGAACAAAATTTGGCCATCGGGTTGCAGCATTGTGTGGGCGTGTTGCAAAAACAAACGGAAACCATCTATGGAGCCGCACAAGCCAATACCGTTCATCAATAAAAGCAGCGTATCATATTTTGCGCCGCCATGTTGAAAAAAATCGGCGCACACCACCTTTTCCACGCCACGGTGGCGCATCACTTCGCAGGCCAATGGCGATATTTCCAATGCCGACACCTCTTTGCCCTTTTCTTGCAAGGCAAGCGCATGGCTGCCTGCACCCGCGCCAATGTCCAATATTTTTCCGTTGCACAAGGATAGGGCCGTTTGCTCCAGCAAGGGCATATTTTCGTTATTCCTAAAATAGGTCAGAACGGGCATCTCCACTTTGGGGCCGTAAGCATCCAGCACCCATAGTTTGCTTTTGTCTTTATGGAAATAATGGTTGTAAATGGCTTGGCCGGGCAGGTCGGGCATTTTTTGGGGGAATTGATTGAGGGAATAAAGTTCGTGTACCAAAAAAGCGCGATAGAAATTCAATTTTCTATCGCGCTTTTATCTTTTTGGGGCAAAAGGTCTTATTCCACCTCTTTTCCGCCTTTCAATTCGTCTTGCAAAGTTTGCAATTCGTCCCATTTGCCATCGGCGGCCAATTGGGCTTGTTGTGCCCAAGTACCCGGGTCGGCAAGGTTGAAGTTGCCTTCGGAGGCTTCCAATATTGCTTTTACCTCATCGGCGGGTTTGACCGCAAGGTCGGCAAAAGTCACGATACCGGCCGCTACCAATGCCTCGGCTATCTTGGGGCCTATGCCTTCTATTTTGGCCAAATCGTCGGCAGTAACCACAGCAACGGTTTCTTCGGCTTTAGGGGCAGCGGCTTTTTTGGTACCGGCACCACGGCTGCGGCGGGTTTTCTTGGCTGCACCTGCTTTGGCCTCTTTGGTGTAAATTGTGTTGAAGTCAACCAATTCAATCATGGCCATTTCGGCAGCATCGCCCATACGGGGTTGCATTTTGATGATGCGGGTATAGCCACCGGGGCGGCCGGCCACCTTGTCGCTGATAACGCCAAACAATTCCTTGATGGCTTCTTTGTCCTGCAACTTGGCAAATACCAAACGACGGTTGTTTACGCTGTCGTTTTTGGATTTGGTAATCATGGGTTCCACATAAGTGCGCAACGATTTAGCTTTTGCCAAAGTAGTGAAAATACGTTTGTGCTCAATCAATTGGCAAGCAAGGTTGGACAACAATGCTTTGCGGTGTGCCGTAGTACGGCCTAAGTTGTTGATTTTGTCTCCGTGACGCATGACATTTGTATTTTTTAAGGTTCCCGCACCGTGTCAAGGGCTACGGGAAACGGCCAAAACGGCCTTATGAATAAATAAAAAAAGAACAAGGTAGCCATTTTTCAACGGCTACCCTTTGGAAAAGTTATCAATCTTCGCTCATCTTGACACGGCTGATGTCCATGCCGAAGTGAAGGCCGCGTTCTTGCAGCACTTGGTCTATCTCGGTAAGGGATTTTTGGCCGAAATTGCGGAATTTCATCAATTCTTCTTGGGTGTATTGCACCAATTCGCTCAATGAATTGATTTTGGCAGCTTTCAGGCAATTGAACGCTCGTACGGAAAGTTCCAGATCTTCCAGCGGCGTATTCAATACCTTGCGCAGTTGCAGCATGCCTTCGTCCACGGTTTCTTCTTTTTCCTCGCGCTTCACGTCCAAGGCTATGTTCTCGTCCGTGATGATCATCAGGTGCTGAATCAATATGCGGCTCGCTTCTTTTACTGCCTCTTCGGGGTGAATGGTACCATCGGTTATCACTTCCATCACCAATTTTTCGTAGTCGGTACGTTGTTCCACGCGGGTATTTTCGATGGTGTACTTTACGTTTTTGATGGGCGTGTAAATGGAGTCTATGGCTATGAAGTTAACCGGTGCATCCTTTGGTTGGTTTTCTTCGGAAGGCACGTACCCGCGCCCCTTGCCTATGTGCAGCTCTACTTCTAAAATGGCTGCAGAGTCGAGGTTGCAGATGACCAATTCGGGGTTCATCACCTCGAAATTGGGGCTGGCATCGCCAATCATGGCAGCGGTAAATTGTTCTTTGCCCCTGATTATCAAGTCCACCCTGTCGTGTTGCACTTCGCCTTCGCCACTGCGTTTCAGCCGTACTTGTTTCAAGTTGAGGATAATTTCGGTCACATCCTCAATTACGCCCTTGATGGTGGCAAACTCATGGTCGGCACCGCTAATCCTGATACCGGTGATAGCGTAGCCTTCCAATGAGTTGAGCAATACCCTGCGCAATGCGTTGCCGATGGTTACGCCATAACCGGGTTCCAGCGGACGAAACTCGAATTGTGCTTCAAAGTCGGTTGCTTTTTGCAACACAATTTTATCCGGTTTCTGAAAATTCAATATTGCCATTTGGAAATTTGAAATTAAAAGTTAGAATTTTTTTATAAATGTAAATAAAACCCAAACCCCGCGGGGCAGGGCATTATTTAGAGTAAAGTTCAACGATAAGTTGTTCCTTGATGTTTTCGGGTACACTTTCGCGTTCGGGGTAGCTTACAAAAGTACCTTTAACCTCTTTCTCGTTAAAATCTAACCAGTTGATAGCCGGGCTTTTGCCGCGTACATTGCCCACCAGGGCCAGGTTGGCCTTGGATTTTGGTTTCAGTTCTATCACATCGCCCGGTTTCAAGGAGTATGAGGGGATGTTAACCGGTTCGCCGTTGACCAATATGTGTTTGTGCGACACCAATTGGCGGGCTGCGCTGCGGGTGGGCGCAATGCCCAAACGGAAAACGGTGTTGTCCAAACGGGCTTCCAACAATTTCATCAGGTTTTCGCCGGTAGAACCTTTTTGGCGGCTTGCCTCGCCGTAAGTGTTGGCAAATTGACGTTCCAACACCAAGTAGGTGTATTTGGCTTTTTGTTTTTCTTTTAGCTGTACGGCGTATTCGCTCGCTTGCTTGCGTTTGCGGTTTGCGCCGTGCATACCCGGAGGGTTGGCGTTCTTGCTCAGGTTTTTGCCTGAACCTAAAATGGGTTCGCCGAAGATGCGGCAGATTTTGTTCTTTGGGCCAGTATAACGTGCCATTTTAAAATTGATTAGCGGTTTTTAATTACAATGCCCGTGGTTTCATGTAAAAACCGAAAAAGCGGAAACCGGGGCTGTTTATTCAAAATAAAAAATCAGGAAATGGAAACCATCGAAGACAATTTCCATTTCCTATAAAATATATCGATGGGTTACACCCTTCTTTTCTTGGGGGGGCGGCAGCCGTTGTGCGGCATTGGCGTGATGTCTTTGATGGTCACCACCTCTATGCCGCTTTGCGATACGGAACGTATGGCACCCTCGCGGCCCGACCCCGGCCCCTTAACGAATATGTCGGCTTTTTTCATGCCTGCGTCCAATGCCACTTTAGCAGCATCTGCGGCGGCTTGTTGCGCTGCATAAGGGGTGTTCTTCTTGGAGCCGCGGAAGCCCATTTTACCGGCAGAAGACCAAGATATAACCTGGCCTTGCTTGTTGGTAAAGCTGATGATGATGTTGTTGAATGTAGCACTGATGTGCACGTCGCCGTGTGGGTCAACTTTTACTACACGCTTTTTGGCTACTACTTTAGTGCCTTGTTTTGCTTTTGCCATTTTTGCTTTTAAAAAAGGTAGTCTGTTAATAAATGAACCTAACTGCGTGTCAGGCCGCAAAGCCCCCTAACCGGCCATGAAGTAAAAAGTAGCGGCTCCGGGATGCGATGCAAGGTTGTCTATTTTTACTTCCTTGGCGCTTTCTTCTTACCTGCAACGGTTTTGCGTTTGCCCTTACGGGTACGGCTGTTGGTACGGGTGCGTTGGCCGCGAAGGGGCAAGCCCTTGCGATGACGCAAGCCGCGGTAGCAAGCAATATCCATCAGGCGTTTGATGTTCATTTGCACTTCCGAGCGCAATTGACCTTCAACTTTGAATTCGCCGTTGATGATGTTACGGATAGCAGCTTGCTCGTCGTCGTTCCATTCGCTTACTTTTTTGTTTACGTCTATGTCAGACTTGTCAAGAATGTAGCGTGCGGTGCTACGACCAATACCAAAGATGTACGTAAGGCCTATTTCGCCACGTTTGTTTTTGGGAAGATCTATACCAGCTATACGAGCCATGTAGTACTAATTATGGATTTTTAATTATAAATTCTGAATTTTATGCGAACTTGGAACCAAACGGCGAAACCGTCACGATGCGACATTCATCGCTCCAACATTCGGCACTTCAATTACCCTTGGCGTTGCTTGAACCGGGGGTTCTTTTTGTTGATTACGAATAATACGCCTTTGCGACGAACGATTTTACAATCGGCACTACGCTTTTTGATGGCAGCACGAACTTTCATTGTCTTTTAAGTTTGAATATTTGAAATTATATACCGGGTTATTTGTACCTATATATTATCCTGCCCCTTGACAAGTCATACGGACTCATTTCCACTCCCACTTTGTCGCCCGGCAGTATGCGGATGTAGTGCATGCGCATCTTGCCGGAGATGGTGGCCAGTATTTCGTGGCCATTTTCCAAGCGAACCCTGAACATCGCATTGGACAAGGCTTCCACGATGTTGCCGTCTTGTTTTATAAGGGATTGTTTTGCCATATTTTACAAAAGGACTGCAAAGGTATTGCTTCTTTTCCTATTATCAAAAAAAGTTTTGCAATTATTGGGCGTTCTTTGGTTTTATGGCTCATGAATTTAAACTAATCTATTGTTTATCAATTAAATGTGAATTATTTCGGGTATTGGTGGCGGCGCAAATACTTTTGGTTAACGAAGGTGCAAAAACATTGTGGCCTATGGCCCGGCCTGCACTTTTGCTTATGGAAACGCAGGGAGGCCACAATAAATCAACAATAATACCTACCAACCGCTGGCCAATACATCGGCTATGTGCATGGTTTTCATGTTGAGGCCCTGGTGTTTTATGTAGCTGTCCACGTGCAGCAGGCAACTTAAATCGCCGGAAACTATGCAGTCGGCACCGGTTTCTATGGCACTTTTCACTTTGGTGTAGGCCATGCCGGTGCTGATGGGTTCAAATTTTACGGCAAAGGTGCCGCCGAAGCCGCAACAGGTTTCGCACTCTTTCATTTCCACCAGTTCCAGGCCCTTTACGTTTTCCAATAATTGGCGGGGTGGTTGCTTTATGCCACATTCGCGCAATGAGCCGCAGCCGTCGTGGTAGGTGGCCTTGGTGTGCAGGCTTGCGCCCACATCGGTAACGTGCAGCACGGTAGTCAGAAATTCCGTAAATTCAAAGAGGTGTACCTTTACTTTCTTGGCTGCGTTGTGTTCCGAGGAATTTTCAAATAGTTTTGGGTAATAGTTGCGCACGTAGCCGGTACAGCTGCCGCTGGGTGCCACTATGTAGTGGTCGTTTTGGCCAAAATCTTTCAGGAATTTTCGGCCTATGGCCCGTGCCTCGTCCCAAAAACCGGAGTTGAAGGCCGGTTGGCCGCAACAAGTTTGCTGCGTGTTGTAATGCACCTCGCAGTTGAACTTCTCCAAAACCTTGACCATGTTGAATCCCGTTTCGGGAAACAATTGGTCAACAAAACAAGGTATAAATAAATCTACTCTCATGTGCGATACGGGTCGAAAAATCCACGCCGTTTGGGTTAGGAAACTATCAGGCGCAGCAATTGGTTGTCTATCAACTGGTACAAATGTTGGGGCAAATGGGTGCGCCAATTGGGGTGGCTCAATAAAAACAGGTAGCGGCCAAGGCGTGCCTGTTGTATTTCCTGATGCGCATAATCGGGCATATTGAGCATCACTATCCAGCCGCCTTCGTCTTTAATATCCTCGTACCATTCTTCGTAATAGCTTTCGTCGCTGCTATGGAAGTTGAGTACGCCTTCGCATATCAGGACGAATTTAACTATGCCTTTTTGTATCATGGGGTCGAGTATGGCGCGTTTGAGTTGCATGATGTCGTTTTCCACTGCATCGTTCCACTCGCCTATAAACTCAACGATGGCATAGTTCTGGTCATAGTCCACGTACAGCACCTTCAAATACAGCGTGCGCGAACCAAATTCGTCCCACTGGGGATGGATGTAATAATTGTAAATGGTGTTGCTGTATTCAAATTCGCTGTGGGCCTGTCCGTACAAGGGCGACCGTTCGTCTTCCTCGGCATCGTACAGGTGTTTCCAGCGATGATATGGTTCCAATTCGTGCATGGTGCTTACGCGCTTTGTTTGTGGTTCCCTTGGCCGGCCTTACGATTGGGTTGTTTATATCTTGGCATCGCCGTATTTCTGCTGCCAGTCCAGTATGCCGCCCAGCACGTTCACGGTATGGGCAAAGCCCATTGTTTCCAACAACATGCAGGCTTCTATGCTGCGTTTGCCGCTGCGGCAATGGACTATCACTTCTTCGCCTTTCCAATCGTCTATGCCTCCGGTATCCATGAGGCGCAGTTGGCTCAATGGCAGCAGGTGCGCGCCTATGTTGGCTTCGTCAAATTCGTTTTGCTCGCGCACGTCCAATACGTGGAGCTTTTCCCCATTGTCGAGGCGTGCTTTCAATTCTTCTACGGTTATGTTTTCCATCGTTTTTGGTTATTTGCTTCAGTTTCGGGCAAAGGTAAATGAAGAATTAATATGCGGGCAAATATAGGTTTCAGCTTTTTCCCTTAATGGAAAAATAAACCGTGGATGCGTATTGCTGCAAACCCCAAACTTGCACTATACGAAATGGCGTTTACCTTTGCGAGCAAACAAAACAACTTTTTGGGATGAAGATATTGGTATTGTATTATAGCCAAACCGGGCAATTGCGCGAGGTGTTGGACAGTTTGGTAAGCGGCATAAAAGACAGGGTAGCCATAGATTATGTGCCGATAGAACCCGAGCTGCCTTTCCCTTTTCCGTGGCAGGCCAATACCTTTTTCGATGCCATGCCCGAGAGCGTGTTGCAGGTACCCTCCAACATAAAACCGCTGCCGGCCTTGGCCAATACCGATTACGACTTGGTTATTTTTGGCTACCAGCCTTGGTTCCTGTTCCCTTCCATACCCTCCAATAGTTTCCTGAAAAGCCAATGGGCGCATTTCCTGAAAGGCAAGAAAGTAGTGACCGTCATCGGCTGTAGGAACATGTGGCTCAATGCGCAGGAAAAGGTAAAGGCCGAACTGCAAAGAGTAGGCGCCACGCTGGTGGGGCACATAGTAATGGAAGACAAACATGCCAACCTCGTTTCGGTGCTTACCATCATCCGCTGGCTGTTTACGGGCCGCAAAGAGGCGAAGGGTTGGCTGCCGACAGCGGGCATCAGCCAAACGGACATAGACAGAACCGCTGTTTTTGGCCCCATTATAGAACACGCCTTGGCAAGCAATGCCACCAATACTTTGCAACAACAATTGCTGCGGTACGGAGCCATATCCTTGCGTCCGGGTTTGATAGTATTGGAAAAAAGAGGCATCGGCCAATTTCCCAAATGGGCCAAGCGGGCCAGGGAAAAAGGCGCACCGGGCGCGCCGGAACGCATGGGGGTAATTAAAACATTCAAGCGGTTATTGATTGTGGCCATCTTCGTCCTTTCGCCCATTACCGATACCATAGCCAAAATACAGACAGCCTTGAAACGCAAGAAGCTGTTGCGCGAAGTGGAATACTACAAGCAGGTAGCCTATAAAGAAGGCATGATGTAAAAGGTGGCAAGAGCGGGTGAAAAGATTGGGCATAAACCGGCATCGTTGATTTGGTATAGTTTTTGGAAATTTTGCCAACTTTTTAAAAAGTTGGCAAAATTGTAAACCAAGCAAACAGATATTTACATAGACAATACATATCCGTAAAGCTATCTATGTTCAACAAAACCGCATAAAATTTATCCGGTGTGCGGCACAGTGTCCTCCTTTACCTCAAAAAACGAAAACAACGTGGTGCCGTAATTTTTCACCTTTAGGAAATTGGGGTGGTCTTCGTAATGGTTGCGGGGCGTGTGTTCCAGCACAAATATGCCATCGGGCGACAATAAATTTCGTTCAAATATCAGGTCGGGAATCTCGTCTATCTCCTGCAAAGCATAAGGCGGCCCGGCAAATATGAAATCGTACCTGCCATTGTCGGCAAGCAGGAATTTGAATACTTCTGTTTGGTATAATTTGATATTGTGAAAACCAAACGCCGCCGCATTCTTCTTGATGAACGCGGCCATATTTTTGTCGCGTTCAACAATGGTAAGGTCTGCCGCGCCACGCGAGGCCAGTTCGTAGCTGATGCTGCCGGTGCCGCCAAATATATCGAGCGTATTGATGCCTTCAAAATCCATCATGTTCTGCAATATATTGAACAAGCCCTCTTTGGCCACATCGGTAGTGGGCCTTGTGTGCGGCATATTGGTCGGTGGGTTTATGCGGCGGCCACCGTGGGTACCTCCTATTATGCGCATAACCACAATTCTTTTAAGGATGACAGCAATGCCGCTTCGTTGTCGTAGGCTATGCTTGCCTGCGGAAATGCCGCCAACACATCGGCACGTAAATCGTCCGTCCAGCCAAAACCGCCACAGCCAAGGTTTACGGACGCTTGCGGTATATCATGCACGGCGGCTACCCGCATGGTTAAATAATACACGTCATCAAGTGCGGCATGTAACAGCAATCGGTGGCATAACAACTGTCCATCATTTTTTATGGTAACATACGTATGGCCATGCAAGCGGTACAGGTTGGCGGCAAAGCCCTTGGCAGGCATATTTCCCAAAATCACCGGGGCAAAAGTCTGCACCGCGGCTTTGTCGAAATAGGTGGCCAACAAAGAGGCATAAGCCTGCCCCGCCACAAAAACCGCATGTGCGCCTATCACCGTTAAAGGATGTTGCAATACTTTTTCGCCAACTGCCACGTATTGAAAAGTAGCCAACCACGATGCGGCCGCTTCGGGTTCAAAAAGCTCGTTGGGCACCAATAAATTTCTTTCCGAAGCTATCCATACTTTGGCTACCTGTTGCGTATCGGCAAGCAAAGGTTCGTTCAATACGATTTCTTTAATGCCCTTGGCATCACAACTGTCGATGTCGTAAAAATGGGCACACAAAGGTTCGCCGCCGGCCGAATACGCCACTGCCCCCAACACCCCGTGCCATAGCAGAAGGTGTACGGTGTCCATACTGGCCAAGGGCTGCGTGTGCCATGTATATTGTTGCATGGTTGCTGTCAAATCGGTATTCGATACGGGCATGGTAATCTTTTATGGTAGCAAGTTAACGGGCAAAATTAAACAATTAATTTTGTCGGCATTTTTCCTTGCATCATTCATGTCGTCATCCATAACCTATCGGCAAATATTGCGCTTGGCCGTTCCCATATCCGTGTCACTGTTGATACCGCAAATCAGCTTCATGGCCAATGCTGTTTTTCTTGGCGAAGCGGGCAAGATAGCGTTGGTGGCCAACGGCTTGGCTGGCATTTACTATTTGCTGCTTACCTATATCGGTTTCGGGCTGAGCAATGGATTGACAGTGTTGCTGTCGCGGCGGGCGGGCCAACAAGACGAAATGGGCATGGGTGGCATTTTCAGCAACGGATTGATGCTGGCAATGGCCACCAGCCTAACGCTCGTCATGCTTTCCCTACCCGTCACGAACGTACTGTACCATTACACCATTAAGGAACCCGCCATAAGGTACAACACCCTGCAATTTCTGCACATCAGGCTGATAGGATTGCCTTTTTTGCTCACCACGCAGGTATTCAATGCCTTGTTCATATCCATTAATCGTTCGCGCATGTTGATTTATGGGGCAATAGCGGGCAATGCCACCAATATCCTGCTCGACTACTTGTTGATTAACGGCCACGGCGGGCTGCCCGTTTTGGGCTTAACCGGAGCAGCGGTAGCCTCCGTACTGGGCGATGTAGCCGCAACAATAGTGATGACAAGCTTATATTTCACCAAAAAATTTCAAAGTATCTATAAGGTTTCTATCAAAAAACTCGACAAAACCATAGTAATCCAGACCTTAAAAGTAGCCGCACCATTGCTGTTGCAATACATATTCAGCATAGGCGGTTGGCAACTATTCTATATTTACGTAGAGCATCTGGGCGTTACCCAATTGGCCACTTCGCACATATTGCGCAGCGTGATGGGCATAGTGAGCATAGGCACCTGGGCATTGGCCGCTACCGCCAATACCCTCGTGAGCAAACTAATAGGCGCAGGCAAAAATGCAGCCGTGTTGCCCCTCGCCCTAAGGGTAATCTTGTTGAGTGTCGGCTATACATTGGGCATATCCTGCTTCCTGTTTTTCTTTCCCGAACGCTTCATGGGCTTCTACAGCAACAAGGCCGATGTGGTAGCTATGGGCATAGGGCCGCTGCGCGTATTGGCCTGTTCCAGCTTGGTGATGAGCGTAGGTACTATTTGCTTCAACAGTGTAATGGGCACCGGAAATACCCTAATTAACTTAGGCATAGAAACGTTTTGCGTGTGCAGCTATATACTGTACGTGACAATAGTAGTGGAATGGCAACACAGCAGCCTCACCATGGCTTTCACCTCCGAATTGGTATACTGGGGCTTGCTGCTCGTGGTTTCGGGCAGCTACCTGTTAAGCGGCAGGTGGAAGGGCAAGGAGTTATAGGTATGCTTCTTTTGGGACGCCATTTCCCGCTATCCGCTTCAATCTTTTACTCCGCTAAAGCTCCGTAAAAGGATTTCCGCTACTATCGGGGGCGCGTTCGGCGTGTTGCCACCCCCACCCTACCGCACCACCTCCAGCCTCTTTACCGCCGTGCCGTTCCTGGTGGCTATGCGCACCACGTAGCTGCCCGCCGACAATCCCTTGGTGGACAGCGTT
>JASGFI010000004.1:0-50757 GCA_047605615.1 Edaphocola sp.
GGTAGCAAGGAAAAAGCAATAATCGCCAATGATAAGTGTCCATGAGTTCATTCATTTCATGATTAATTTTTGGGTGACAAAAAAAATTTTGGGATTGTTAAAGTGATATAGCTTTACAGACACAGAACACATATCTACATGTACTTCTATTTGATTTACAACTTTGTCAATTTTCAAAAAGCTGGCAAAGTTTTTAAAAACTATATCAGATTAACAATGCCAAAATTTTGATATTTGATTTGGTTTGCTTTTCTTCGTGCCGTTAGTGTATTTCAATCATCTAAATTTTAGAGAGTGTTACCAAAAGATAGAAAATGATTTTTCCATGTTTTTGAAATTCCCATATGTGGGAAAATATGCGGTATTTATGGTGATTTCTATAAGCGTATATGGACAGAAAAGATAAAATCTATCTAAAGAAAACACTCTCAAGTTTTAATTACATGAAGAAGTCGTTTGTCATCATTTTGTCGGTTTGTTGTCTGCTCAATTTTAGTTGTAGTAAACCGGAGCATTATTCAGCGAAAGAAGAAGTGAATAATGAGACAGTATTAAAATCTTATACCCTTTCAAAGGCTATAACAGATTATGATGCATACTTGTTAAACCATAAATTACCCAAACAAAATCAACAAGTACTTGGAACTATTGAAACTTTGCTTGACTATGCCCTTGCCGATGGTGCATCTGCTTGGACGGTCTTTAAGGTAGCATCTAAATTCGTTGGTGTTGGATACGGTGCGGCTATAGGTATGTTGGGGGGAATTTGTGGTTCTTTATATGAATATATTAGAAATAACTATGACTTCAAGCTGCCCCGTACAACTCAAAACATAAATGCTTTTGATATAGAAGAAAATATTGTTTCTAATCCAATGAATGCATATACTCAATATTCATACAGTTTTGTTGGACAATTGCATAATTTATATTTAGATTCTGCAATATATAAAATAGAGAATGGACAAATGGGGTTTTCGGCCAGCGAAACCTATGCTTATTTAGTTTCTAAGGCTTCGGTTGAATTTGAAATTCCGGCAGATTCTCTGGTAGTTAAATTTCCCTTTTCGGAATATCAAAAAATTATAGATGATAATGTTGGTAGCTTATCAGCTTTGGAAATAAACAATCTGACATTATCCGACAGCATCCCTTCTTATTTATGTGATTATATGAATGAGTTTTTTACGAGAGTCAGAAATCCGGAGAATGCCGATTATGACGTTGCTATTAACTATGCCAATCTTTTCATTGCAGATGCAGAAACTCAGGTAGGGTTTACACAAATGGAAAGAAATGCCATTCAATATTCTTTGTCTATTTTCAAACAAAGCCTTTTATATTGGAGTTCCAAGCTTTAATTATTTTATCAACAGGTAATGTAATGGGGGTGTTGTTTGATGCTTTTGTATTATTTTCTCTTATGTGGGCTATTTTGCAAGCAGTGGGGAATTATCGAAAGTCGAAAAGATTATTTTTGATACCGGTCATCATTCTCTTGTTCCTGGCGACAGTTTATTGGATATACACATTCATATTGAGGACTTTTTAGTTTCTCTTTTGATGTGTTTATTTAGGCAAAAAGCTATTGTTCGTTTTGCGGCGGTTGTTTTTACCTTTCTCCACTCCAACCAAAGAAGTTATGGGTGACGGCATTGGTGTCTTACAAAAGAATAGAAGAACCAAGGTGTTTTTTAAAAGTCCGCATGCAGCAATACACGCGGACTTTTGTAAATGAATATAGAAGCTACAACATTTCTTATTACGCCTTCTTCTCCAATATAGGCTCCGTCTTCAGGCCGGGGTATTTCATCTTAAAACCTTTCAGGGTTTCTTGCAGCAAGCGGGCCACCAAGTATGATTTGTACCAATTCTGGTCTGCCGGAATAATGTGCCAAGGGCTATGGTTGCATTTTTCCATGGCCTCTTGGTAATACTTCCTGTACTCGCCCCATTTTTTCGATTCTTCCAAATCGTCGGCGTTATACTTCCACATTTTACGCGGTATGTGCAGGCGTTCCTCCAAGCGCGACAATTGCTCTTTGTGCGATACGTGCAGGTATAGCTTTATCACTTTTGTGCCCGAAAATTCCAATAACTCTTCGAACTGGTTGATGGCTTTCATCCTTTTGGCGGCAGTCGCGTCGTCGCACCAACCATGTACCCTTGTAATCAATATATCTTCGTAATGCGAGCGGTTGAATACCTGTATCATGCCTTTGGCGGGCGCGTGTTGGTGTATGCGCCATAAGAAATCGTGGGCCGCTTCTTCTTTGGTAGGCGTTTTGAACGATTGTACTTGTACGCCCTGCGGGTTCATGGCACCAAATACGTCGCGTATCAAACCGTCCTTGCCCGATGCGTCCATGCCCTGTATCACCACCAATATGGAATGTTTGGCTTCGGCGTACAACAGGTTTTGCAGTTCGTCAAGGTCTTGCGCTATGGCTTTCAGCTTGCCTTTGGTTTCGTCTTTGTCCAGCACTTTGGGGGCGCGGGTGTCTATTTTCGACAGGTCGAGCCGATTTTTTTTCGTTGCCATTTTTTTGAGGTTTAAGGTTCAAAAGTTCTAAAGTCTAAAATCGAACATCTAATGTCTAACATCCAAAATTTATTGTTCCATGGCCATTAATTGCTTCCTGTATGCCTTGATGAAAATAGCACCGAGGTTTTTGTTGGGCGGTACGTAATCGCTAAACAGGTCGTTGAGGCCGGCACCTTTGGCGGAAAAATATTTTGCCAAATCTTGCCACATGACGGGCCAGTTTACATCCTTGCCGGCAAGCAATGTTTCGTTCAAGGCATTGATGATAGGCGTGTTTACGGCATAGGCGCCTACTTGTTTCGAGGAAATGATGTTGGCATCGGGCGAAGCGTCCAGCACCTTGGCCAAGTTGTGGTAGCCGCCGCAACTGCCCAGCACCACTATCTTGGCACTTGGGGTCAAATGCTCCAAGGTAGTATTGAGGTAATAGCTATGCCCCCGATGTATGACCACCGATGGGTGCAAGCCTTGTTGGTTAATGTGGTCTTGTAGTTTTTTCTGGGCAAACTCATCGTTTTCTTCCGCTTCTTCGTTCAGAGGTTTGTTGGCAAAAATGATTATTTTCTCCGGGCCGGTAGCGGTTACGGTAGCCCAATAATTGTTCTGTTCTATCTTCCAGTTCTTGTTCCTGAACAGGTTGAGGTAGCCGTTGTAGGCCGTAAAGCCGTCTTTGTCGCCATAGAAAAATACCTGCTGCACTATCCTGCCCGAATCGTCTTTCAACGAGGCTATGGGCACCGAAATAATGGGCGGCAACAGGTCGCTGGTGCTTCGGTTCAGTTGTTCGTCGCTGTTGGCATTGTTGAAAATGGTGTAGAGCAAGGCGTACACAATCACGCCTTTTTCATTCACTTTCTTCTCGTAATTTGCCCGCACTTCTTCTTTCAGGTAAGCTATCAACTTAGGGTCGCTCAGGCTGCCAAAAGCATCGGCTACGTCCACGGCATCTTCCAAGTCGTCCAAGGGGCCTTTTTCAAGCCCATTTACGAAAGACTTCATCAGCGTATTCTTGTGTTCTTCGTCCATGGTGTTCAGGAAAGCAGATAGCTTGTTGTAACCCGCTGCCATTCTGATAAACGTGCGGAAATGGTTTTGGTGTACTTTTCCCAAAAACTGGTCGCCGGTCAGGGGCTTCATTTTTTCCATAATCCTGTCCATCATCCATATATAGCTGCTGGTGTATATCTCGTCTTGGCTGCCCAGTATCATGAAGTACAAATCTTCGGCACCAAAATCCAACAAGGACTTGAAGCGGACGGCCGCGGGCTGGTCGTGCAGTTCGTTCACCACCCTCACGAACTGCAAGCCTCGGTAGGCAATCTCGTCATCGAGTGCTTTTTCCGCGCCACCCGCACCGTCTATTTTTAGTTTTACCAATGCCTGGAAATATGCCTTGGGGTCGCTGCCCAAGGCATCGGCTTGGGCTATGGTCAATTTGCCGTCCTTGATGCTGTTGACGAAGGGCAATACTTTTAGTGGGCTTTTGGCTTGGTCGGCTATCTGCACTATGGCGCGAACCAATGGGTCGGTATTGCGGCGCACAGCGGCCCCCAATTGCCCGTTGGATTGGGCGTATGTCAGAATGGTGCCGGGCAATACCTGCGCCGCCGATGCTATTATGGGGTCGGCATAGGTTTCGCGGGCAAATTCGGGCAGCCGCTTTATCATCATTTCGGGTTTCTGGCGGCCCACGGCGGCAAATACCTTGGCCTTCAGCTCCGGGTAATCGTCCAGCAATTCGCCATTGTCCATGGAATAGCTGTTGAGGTTTTGCTCCACGAAATCGGCCAATCTTCCATTTTGTCGGGCGGCCAGCATCCCTTCAAAATTCTCGAACAATTTTTTGTCGTAATAGGCCGCATCGGCATTGCTGCCTTTGGCATACATGCGTTGCAGCGTGCTTTCCAGCGCTTTGTGGTAAAATATTTTTTGCTGGTGGGCGATGTTCATGTTCTCGATATGAATCATGGCCAGTGGTGCTTTGTGCAAAAACACTTCGGTAAGCGTAGCCGATGCGGCGGTGTCTTCCACTTCTATTATCTTGTCCGCGCTACCGTCGCGCAGGTCGGCCTTTTTTATCTGGGCCTTTACCCTGTCGGTAAACATGGCACGATTGGTGGGTATGGGTGCCAGCAAGGTATCTGCTTCCTGCGCGAGGCCGTTCAAGGCCAGGGCATGTAGCAACGATGCGGTGCCGATGAAGGATAATGTTTTTCTCATGTATCGAAATTATGGCCAATGGCCGTAAAGCGAATTTGTGTGGCAAATATGGAGCATTACCAGCAAAAATCGAGCCATTTGCTTAGAGCCTGTTTAAAATTCATTCGTTCGTTTCCTTATGGCTCTTTTCGGCGAAAAACTTCGTTGATTTTTTCGACATAGTGCCGGCTATGTCTGCAAAATTCGCCTCGTTTTCGCTCGAAAATAGCCTATAAGAAATTCTAACAATAAAATTTAAACAGGCTCTTAGTTTGAAAAACAGAAGAGTAATGTGCGTAATAGTCCAGAATTAGTCTTACGAAAAACAAATTGCACCATACCTTCGTACACATATTTGCGGTTCACGCACCCCGCATACACCAATAGCAAGGCATGGCAAGCTCCTTTTATTTTGTACCTTCGCCCCCGTCAAAAAATATTTTTCTCCTTAAAACGAAAAAACGAGGTACACCATGCCAGTGTTACACAACCGAATTTCAAACAAGGAACTAAAAGAACGTATGCTGGCCGAAACCGAGCCGCGTACCACGGTTTCTTTCTACAAATATTTCAAAATAGCCGACCCGCAAGCCTTTCGCGATGCCATGTACGTGCAGTTGGAACAATTAAAGGTATTTGGCCGCATATACATAGCCACCGAAGGCATCAATGCACAGGTAAGCGTACTTGTCGGCAATTTTGAAGCGTTTAAAAATGCCCTTTACGGCGCGGCCCCCGAACTGAACGGCATAAGGCTGAACATTGCCGTGGACAACGATGGCAAATCTTTCTGGGTATTGCGCATGAAGGTGCGGAAACAGATAGTGGCCGACGGCATTACCGACCCCGTTTTCGACCCGGCCAAAGTGGGCCAATACCTAAAGGCCGCCGAGGTGAACAAAATGATTGAAGACCCCGAAACGGTGTTTGTGGATATGCGCAACCATTACGAATACGAAGTGGGCCATTTTGAAAACGCCCTGGAAGTGCCCTCCGATACCTTTCGCGACCAATTGCCCATGGCGGTTGATTTGTTGAAGGCGCAAAAAGACAAGAACATAGTGATGTACTGCACCGGCGGCATCCGCTGCGAAAAGGCGAGTGCCTACATGTTGCACAAGGGTTTCAAGAATGTTTTCCACGTGGAGGGCGGCATTATCGAATATGCCCGCAAGGCCAGGGAGCAAGGCTTGCCCCTGAAATTCATTGGCAAGAACTTCGTGTTTGACGAAAGGTTGGGCGAGCGCATTACCGAGGATGTGATAGCCCGCTGCCACCAATGCGGCCAGCCTTGCGACACCCATACCAACTGCAACAACGATGGCTGCCATTTGCTGTTTATCCAATGTGAAGCATGTGCCGCAAGGTATGACGGCTGTTGCAGCGAAGCCTGCGCCGAGGAGCATCATTTGCCCGAAGAAGCCCAACGGGCCTTGCGTGCGGGCCGCGAAAACGGCATAAAAATTTTCAATAAATCCAAAGACCACCCCTTGCGCAAACATCGCGAGGAATGGCAACAACAAAGAAACGCAAACCAAACCGACACAAGTGAACAAGATAGATGAATTGAAGTTGCAACAACTCAATATACTTACCCAAGGCGATTTCGAGGCCTTTTTGTACGATTGCGACGGCACCTTGGCCGACAATATACAGGCGCATAAAAATTCTTACGTGAAAACGGCCAAGGAATACGGCTTTGCCCTCGACCCGGCCATTATAGACGAGCTTGCCGGTTGGCCTACCGTGGCCGTGGCCGATGAGATAAGCAAGCGTTACGATGTAAGTTTGGATGTACACCAGTTTACTACCCGCAAAGGAAGGATATTCTTTGACGAGTATATAGAACATACCCAACCCGTGGTACATGTGGTGGAGCATTTGAAACAACATGCGGGCACCAAGCGCATAGCCGTAGTATCCGGAGGGCGCAGGCATACGGTAGAGAAATCGCTGACGGTATTGGGCATCAGGAATTTGGTGGAAGTATTGGTTTGTGCCGGCGAAACGCCACAGGGAAAGCCCTTTCCCGACCCGTTCCTAAAAGCGGCCGAATTGCTGGGCGTAGCACCCCAAAAGTGCATGGTGTTTGAAGACGGCGACCCCGGAGTGCAAGCCGCCATGGCCGCCGGCATGCAGTGGGTGCGGGTGGACAAGGTGTAGCGCGGTATTGCTCCCCCGGAAAATTGTTTATGCTAAAAGCCTATTCAAAATTCATTCAACAATGTTTTTCGCCAACAAGGCTTCCAAAGAAAAACCATGAATGAATTTTGAACAGGCTTTTTTTAATTGTTGCTCTTTCCAATAATTATTTAGACATTTGCCTAAATAACTAAATTATTGAACCAACTATTCAAGGCACTGAACGACCCTATTCGCCGGGAAATACTGAAAAACCTGAGGCAACGGGACTTGACTGCCGGAGAGGTGGCCGAGCTCTTTCAAATATCCAAGCCAAGCATATCGCACCATCTGGATATTTTGCGCCAAGCAGGTTTGGTAGGCAGCGAGAAACACGGGCAGTTCGTTTATTACAGCATAGATACCACCGTGCTGGACGATGTGTTGGCTTGGATTATGGCCTTGAAAAAATGACAAAATATGAAACTCAAGTTTTTTCGTGAAACGATAATGGTGATCTTTTGCTTGGTACCCTTGGCTTATTTGGCAAGTTTGTACAACCAACTGCCCGCCACGGTACCCGTACATTTTGGTGCAGACGGCGAGGCCAATGGCTGGGGTACCAAACAAAGTTTGTGGCTGATGCCCGGACTATTGCCCATGGGCATGTACCTACTCTTTTTACTGTTGCCTGCCATAGACCCCAAAAGGAAACTTCGTGCGGAGCAAGGTAAATATGTGCGCGTTCGTTTTGCGCTGACCGTGTTCATGGTACTGTTGACCCTATTCATGCTGCGTACCGCGCAAACCGGCAGATTGGGGGGATTGGACAAATGGATATTTGTGTTGTTGGGTTTGTTCTTTGCCGTGTTGGGCAATTACCTGCCCGCCCTGAAACCCAATTATTTCATTGGCGTGCGTACCCCTTGGACCTTGGAAAATGAAGACGTATGGCGCAAGACCCACCAATTTGCGGGCAGGCTTTGGATGGTGGGCGGTTTGCTGATAGCCGCGCTGGCATTGGTGTTTAAAGCGAGTACGGAGTTGGTAATGCTTCCGCTAATATTGGCATTGGCTGCTGTTCCGGTGATATACTCCTATGTTGTTTGGAGGAAAACAAAAACGCAAGTACCCTAAGCTTTAACTCTTTGAGGATGAAAAATACAACCATATTGATGTGCCTGTTGGTGGGCATAGGTATTCGGCTAACTGCCCAAACGCATAAAGAACTTTCCGAAGAATTTGTACAACATCTTGCCGCCGGCCAATACGAAGATGCGGCTAAAATGTTTGACCCAACCATTGCTGCGGTCAATAAAGAAGTGTTGGCTACAGGTTGGCAGCAGATAGAAAGTGCCTTCGGGAAATATGAATCGTATTACCTTCCCGCCAATGCGGCAGCAGATGCCAATCCTGTAGTGGTAGGTGTCAGGTTCAAAAATGCAACCAAGGGCTTTGCCTGCAATTTTAATGACAAGAAAGAGTTGGTGGGCTTTTTGTTGGCCCCGGCCCCCAAGGAAAATACCGAAGAGGAAAATTTCATAAAAACACCCGAAGGGTTTAGGGAAGAACAACTTTCCATTCCCGTAAAAGGTGGGCATATAGCCGGTACCTTGCTTGTTCCAACTATGGAGAAAGCCGGTAGTATGCCCATTGCCATGATAATAGCCGGCAGCGGCCCCACGGACAGAAATGGCAACAGCTTGCAAACGGGCATTGCAACAAATTCGTATCAGTATTTGGCAGCCTTTTTGGCCACTCAAAAGATAGCGAGTTTCAGGTACGATAAAAGGATGGTGGGTGCCAGTAATGATTTTAGCATGGCAGAAGAAAAAGACTTGCGTTTTGAAGATTATGTGCAAGATGCCGTAGCTATTAGCCATTGGTTGGAGGAAAAGTATCCAAAGTCGAAAATGTACATCATGGGGCATAGCGAAGGCTCGCTGATAGGCATGTTGGCAGCGCAAAAAGTAAAACCTGCCGCTTTCGTGTCTTTATGTGGTGCAGGCGAAAATATAGCCAACGTCTTAAAGCGGCAAATGCCCGACACCAATGCTGCACGAGTTATAGACGATATAAAAGCCGGGAAACAAGTAGATGATGTGCCCGCAAATCTGCAATTAGTGTTTCGTGCATCGGTGCAGCCCTACCTGCGCTCATGGATGCAATACGACCCTGCAAACGAATTAGGCAAATTGAAGATGCCAATACTAATAGTAGGCGGCTCGACCGATATACAAGTTCCCGTGGGCGATGCAGAGCAGTTAAAGGAAGCATCGCCCAATAGTCAACTATTGGTAGTGCCCGGCATGAACCACGTATTGAAAAACGCACCAGCCGAACAAGCAGCCAACATAGCGACTTACAGCCAGCCCGGCATACCGCTGAGCCAAGGATTGGAGCAGGGCTTACGTGAATTTTTTAAAACGTTGGAGCGGTAAAATCGGATATGAAAAAATGAAAAAATTCTTATTCCTCCGTTTGGTATAGCTCCAGTCTGTCGGCAAAGAGCAGGAATAGCCTGTTGCGCTCCACGCGCGCCTGGATGAAATCGCGGTTGGGCGGCAGGTTGATGCTTTTGAGCGATAGCGTCTTGAGGTCGTAGGCATATAGCTTGCCCTGCTTTTGGTATATCAATTGCGAACCGAACACCTGCAAAGCGCCCACGTCGCGTAGGTCCAAAGTGTTGATATAATTGCCAAACCTGTCGAACACATAGATGCCGTTCACGCTGTCGCACAGATATACCTTGGCATCGCGCTCTATCAACGAAGCCGGTTGCGGCACGGTGGCTGTTTCTTGCCTAAGGTCGTTGCTGATGTTGGTGGTGTTCAGTTGGTCGTCCATTTTGCTGAGCCGGGCATTTACATAATCGTACACCCATATCTTGCCGTCTGCCGACATGCCCACCGCCGGCACATTGTACAGGTTCAGCTGCTTCAGGTCCAATTCATTTTTTGAAGTAAGCATACGGTCCAGCACCACTATCTTCATGTAATCGGGGAAATAGACCAGCACCCGCAAAGGATTGGTGGCATCTACCCAACCTATGTCGCCATTCTGGATGCTGCGGTAGTTGCCCGTGCTGTCGCCGTTGTTGTTGTAGCGCACCAAACTATTGTCTTGCCGCACCAGATATACGTTGCCCAGTTCGTCGGTGCCGATGCTGCGGGCATGGCTGGCCGGTACGGATTTCAGCAAGGTTTGGCCATTGGCCGCCGAAACTCCATAGCATAGCAGGATAAATATTTTCACGAAACACTTCATTCCTGTCCTGTTTCAAATCCATCATTCATGTCGGCGGCTTCCTCCACGCCCTTTACCGCTTCTTCGTGCAACCAATCTTTGCGGCGCAACACAAAGTCGCGGCCCAAGTAAAGTTTGCGCACCTGTTCGTCGCCGGCCAGCTCTTCCGCAGTGCCTGCTTTCAGCAATTTTCCTTCAAACATCAAATAAGCCCGGTCGGTTATGGACAAGGTTTCGGTTACGTTGTGGTCGGTAATCAATATGCCTATGTTTTTGTATTTCAAGCGCGCCACTATGCCCTGTATATCTTCCACGGCTATGGGGTCTATGCCCGCAAAGGGTTCGTCCAGCAATATGAATTTGGGGTTCACGGCCAAGGCGCGGGCTATCTCGGTACGCCGCCGTTCGCCGCCGCTCAACACGTCGCCGGGGCTTTTGCGCACGTGCCCCAGGCGAAATTCCGCAATCAGGCTTTCTAATTTTTCTTTCTGCTCCTGTTTGGAAAGTTGGGTCATCTCCAACACTGCTGCTATATTGTCTTCTACCGACAGCTTGCGAAATACCGAAGCCTCCTGCGGCAGGTAGCCTATGCCCATTTGGGCCCGCTTGTACATGGGCAGTTTGGTAATGTTTGCGTCATTGAGGAACACCTCGCCCTCATCGGGTTTCACCAAGCCCACCACCATGTAAAACGACGTGGTTTTGCCCGCACCATTCGGCCCCAGCAAGCCCACTATTTCGCCCTGCGACACTTCTATGCTGCTCTTGTTCACCACCGTGCGGCCGCGGTAGCGTTTGATTAATTCTACGGTATGGATGCGCTCTTTCAACAAAATACTTTTTAGCTCTTTGCAAAAATAACGGGTTTGGGGCAAGCTGTCGGAAAAACCTCCATGCTTGTGCGGCGCAGGGGCGATTTCTTCCAAAATCTTCGTTATTACTTTTGGCGCGCCCTGCCGTTCGCCGGTTTTTGCTTACTTTTAAGCCCATTTTGTTTTTACTTAATTATGAAAAAAGAAAAAATTGCCGTGGTTATGCTGGCCGCCGGCTTCGCTTGTAGTCAAATGGCCATGGCGCAACAGCAATCCAAAAGAGAGATGCTTAAACCGGATGCGCAAATGTTGGACACGCACAATGCGAAATTTGACCCGAATGTGGTGCAACGCCGGCTCAAGGGAAATTTGGCAACACAAACTTCGCCATTCAAGGTAAATGCCGAATCGTTTGCCGACCTGCAACTGCTGCGCTACCAAGTGCCGGGCTGGAACGAGCTTACCCTGCAGCAAAAAACCTTGGCCTATTACCTTTATCAGGCCGCCCTTTCGGGCCGTGACATTTACTACGACCAAGCCAACAAATACGGCCTCACCTTGCGCAAAACCATAGAGGCCGTTTACGGCACTTACAATGGCGACAAATCAACGGAAGACTGGCAGAAATTCAAGACCTATGCAGGCCGCGTATGGTTCAGCACCGGCAACCACCACCATTACGGCAAAGAGAAATTCGTACCCGAATGTAGCTACGAATACTTTGCCGCCTTGGTGAAAAACAGCGACCAAGCCAAGCTGCCGCTACAAGCCGGTGAAACGGTGGACGCTTTTCTTGCCAGGATAAAGCCGCTGGTATTCGACCTGGATTTTCAACCCAAAATGGTCGATTTGCGGGCAGGCATAGACAATGTGGTCAATTCTTCCGTCAATTTTTACGAAGGCGTAACCCAAAAAGATGTGGAAGATTTCTACAACGACCCCAAGAAATTTCCGCACAGCGACCACGAACCCGAATGGGGCCTCAACAGCAAGGTGGTGATGTACAACGGCAACGTGGAAGAAAAAACATGGAAAGTAGGCGGCATGTACAACGATGCTTTGCAGAAAATGACCTATTGGCTGGACAAGGCAGCTACCGTAGCCGAAAACGCACAACAACAAAAGGCCATTGCGCTTTTGTCCAAATATTTGAAAACCGGCGACCTGCATACTTGGGACGAATACAACATAGCCTGGGTAAACGATACCGCCAGCCGCATAGATGCCAGCCTTGGTTACATAGAAGTGTACAACGATGCCATAGGCAAAAAAGGCAGCTTTGAAAGCGTGGTGTCCCTGAAAGATATGGAAACCACCAAAACCATAGCGGCCATAGCCAAAGAAGCACAATGGTTCGAGGACAACTCGCCCTTGATGGCCGAGCATAAAAAGAAAAAGGTAAAAGGCATTACGGCCAAGGCCATAACGGTAATAGTGGAATCGGGCGATGCCGCGCCCAGCACGCCTATCGGCATAAACCTACCCAACAGCGATTGGTTGCGCAAGGAACATGGTTCCAAATCGGTATCGCTGAGCAACATAGTGGCCGCCTACAACGAATCGAGTGCCAACAGCGGCATGCTCGAAGAGTTCGTGTACGACCCGGCCAAGCGTGCCCGCATGAAAGAACACGGCAACCTTGCCAGTGCCCTCCATACCGACATGCACGAGTGCATAGGTCATGCCAGCGGCCAGCTTAACCCCGGCGTGGCCACGCCCGACAAAACCCTGAAAAACTATGCTTCGTGCTTGGAAGAAGCCCGTGCGGACTTGGTGGGCCTGTATTACATCATGGACCCGAAATTGGTGGAGATAGGCGTAATGCCCTCGTTGGAAGTGGGCAAGGCCGAGTACGACAGCTATATGATGAACGGCCTCATGACGCAGCTTACCCGCCTCAAAGCCGGCGACAATATAGAAGAAGCCCACATGCGCAACCGCGCCCTGAACGCCTATTGGGTATATGAAAAAGGGAAAAAAGACAACGTGGTAGCATTGGTAAAACGCAACGGCAAAACTTGTGTGGAGGTAAACGATTATGAAAAACTGCGTACCCTGTTCGGCCAACTGCTTCGCGAGATACAACGCATAAAATCGGAAGGCGATTTTGAAGCAGGCAAGGCATTGGTGGAAACTTATGGCGTAAAAGTAAACCCGGTATTGCACCGCGAAGTGTTGGAACGCTATGCCAAGCTGAACCAAAAGCCCTACAAAGGTTTCATACAGCCGCGCTTGGTGGCCGTTACCGATGGCGACAAAATAACCGACGTGAAGATAGAATACCCCAAGTCGTTTTACGAGCAAATGATGGAGTATGCCCAAGACTATTCGCTGCTGCCGGTAGAAAATTAATTGTTGGCCATTCTTACCGATATTTTTTTTGCACAGGCTGCCTATTTATGCGTGATAGGCGGCTTGTTGCTTTACCGGATTTTTGGCTGCCTAAATGTTCAGCTTGCACTTAGAATAAATAACGTTTTATTTTATTGTCATAAGTTTGTAATTTCCTTTTACAAACCCTACTTTTGTGCGTTGGTGCAGATAATTATTAACCGATTACGCTTATGTCGTTTGTATTGCTTTCGATAGACCCCACAACGGGTGCGGGCAGTTTTGGGCCGGTGGCGCTTCAGTTGTTCGTTGCCGTGGCTTTTGTGGCCATAATGATGGTTGCCTCGCATTTGCTGGGCCCCAAGCGGCGCACCAAAGACAAGCTCATAAACTTCGAGAGCGGCATACCGGCCGTAGGCAATGCCCGGCAGCCCATGGCGGTCAAATATTTCTTGGTAGCCATACTGTTCGTATTGTTCGATGTGGAGGTCATATTTTTCTATCCCTATGCCGTTAATTTTCGTGCCCTGGGCAAGGAAGGATTTATGGCCGTATTGATGTTTGTGGCATTTTTCTTTTGTGGTTTTTATTACATCATCAAGAAAGGTGCCTCGAAGTGGGAGGAGTGATTGCTCAACATTGTATGGTAGATTTGAAAATTCATGTGTGCCTTACTGTTTGTTCAATGCTCTCCCGGGAATGTGGGTTAACCCAAAGTTAAAAATTTAAAATTCAACATTAATTATGCCTCGTCCGGTTCAGTATAACGAAAATCCAAAAGTAACTTTGAAGGAAGTGCCCGAAGGAGTGTACATGGGCGAAGGTTTTATGACCACAAAGTTGGACGACGTGATAGGTTTGGCGCGTGCCAACTCGTTGTGGCCATTGCCCTTTGCTACTTCTTGCTGCGGCATAGAATTTATGGGTACCATGGGGGCCAACTACGATCTGGCCCGCTTCGGTTCCGAACGCATGGGCTTTACGCCGCGCCAGTGCGACATGTTGCTGGTGGCCGGTACCATTGCCAAAAAAATGGGACCTATCTTGCGCCAGGTATATTTGCAAATGGCCGAGCCGCGCTGGGTGATAGCCATAGGCGCATGTGCCAGCAGCGGCGGCATATTCGACTCTTACTCGGTGCTGCAAGGCATAGACCAGGTGATACCGGTAGATGTGTACGTGCCGGGTTGCCCGCCAAGGCCCGAGGGAATATTGGACGGCGTGATGAAGCTGCAAGAAATAGTGAAGCAAGAAAGCCTGCGCCGCAGGCACAGCGATAAATACAAAGCTTTGATGACCGAATACGGTATTCAATAAATTTTTGTATATTTATACCGGTAAAAACGAGAAAGGCAGCGCTTACATCAATTGACAAAATGACGAACGAGGAAATACGATTGAAATTGGCCGAAAGGTTCCCGTTGCTTACCAACGCAACCGTGGAGCATGGCATGTTTGTATGCACCATACCCGCCGATGAAAACCTTGAACTGCTGCAATACCTTTATCACGAATTGCAGTTCCGGTTTCTGACCGACCTTACGGGCGTGCATTACCCGGACAATGCGGGGGGCGAGCTGGCCGTGGTGTACCACCTGCATAATTTGGCCGACAATATCAGGATGCGCATAAAAGCCTATGTACCCGTAACGCAGCCCGATATCCATTCGGCCACGTCGGTTTTTTCGGGTGCCAATTGGATGGAACGAGAAACCTATGACTTTTTCGGTATCAATTTCGTGGGGCATCCCGATTTGAGGCGCATATTGAACGTGGACGAAATGGACTATTTCCCCATGCGCAAGGAATACCCGATGGAAGACCCTACCCGCATAGACAAGGACGACGAAATGTTTGGCAGGGGTTAAAGCAAAGCAATGAACACGATAATCATACAACATGCCGATAAAACCGCCCCTGTTGGTAGTTGGCATATCCAGGTTCTCGAAGAAAAAATAGTAGTTATATCCCTTAGGGGGCATTATAAATAAAAGACAACGTTTGCCCGGCAAACCAATAAACAGCTATGGCGGAACATCATTTGAAACTGGCAGAAGAGTCGCTGGAGAAAGAAACGACCACTATCAACATTGGGCCAACGCACCCTGCCACGCATGGCGTGTTCCAAAACATAATGGAGATTGATGGCGAGCGCGTAATAAAAACCGACCCAACCATTGGCTACATACACCGTGCATTTGAGAAAATAGCCGAACGCCGCCCCTATTACCAAATAACGCCCCTCACCGACCGGTTGAACTATTGCTCGGCGCCTATCAATAATATTGGCTGGCACCTTACGGTAGAAAAATTGGTAGGCATGGAAATACCCAAAAGAGTGCAGTACATGCGCATACTCATCATGGAGCTGGCCCGCATAGCCGACCACTTGGTGTGCAACTCGGTAATAGGCGTGGACACCGGCGCGCTTACCCCATTTACCTATGTATTCCAGTGGCGCGAAAAGGTGTACGAAATATTTGAGAGCGTGTGCGGCTCGCGCCTTACCACCAACATAGGCCGCATAGGCGGTTTCGAGCGCAATTTTACGGAAGATACCTGGGTCAAGATAAATGCTTTCTTGGCGGGTTTCCCCAAAATTTTGAAAGAATTTGAAGCCCTGCTCGACCGCAACAGGATATTCATGGACAGGTGCATAGGCGCCGGCCCCATAAGTGCCGAACGGGCATTGAATTACAGCTTTACCGGCCCCAATTTGCGGGCGGCGGGCGTAGATTACGATGTGCGCGTACACAACCCTTACAGCGGTTACGAAGATTTTGAGTTCGACATACCCGTGGGCAGCCATGGCGACGTGTACGACAGGTATTTGGTGCGCAATGCCGAAATGTGGCAAAGCCTGCGCATCGTACAGCAGGCGGTGGAAAAAATAGGCAAAGAAGACCCGGGCGTTTTCCATGCGGAAGCCCCCGACTTTTACCTGCCCGAAAAGCCGGATGTCTATACCAAAATGGAAGCCCTTATCTATCATTTTAAAATCATCATGGGCGAAACGGATTTGCCCGCCGGCGAGGTATATAACTCGGTGGAAGGCGGCAATGGCGAGGTGGGTTACTACCTGATAAGCGATGGCGGCCGCACGCCGTACCGGTTGCATTTCCGAAGGCCTTGTTTCATATACTACCAAGCCTATCCGGAGATGGTGGCGGGTGGTTTGTTGAGCGACGCCATCGTGGCACTTAGTTCCATCAACGTCATAGCCGGGGAGCTGGACGCATAGTTCTTGGGTGGCGAATTTTGAATTTTGAATTTTGAATTAGAAAATGATACAGTTTTCGGAAGATAAACTAAAAAAGGTTCGGGAGATAATTGGCCGTTATCCGGAAGGGAAGCAGAAAAGTGCCCTGATACCTTTGCTGCACTTGGCGCAGGAAGAATTTGGCGGTTGGCTCGATGTACCCGTCATGGACTATGTGGCCGGCTTGCTGGATATATTGCCCATAGAAGTGTACGAAGTGGCCACTTTTTACACCATGTTCAACATGAAGCCGGTGGGCAAATACGTGTTGGAAGTGTGCCGTACCGGCCCCTGCATGTTGTGCGGCAGCGACGACATAATAGCACATATAAAACAGAAACTGAACATAAAAGAAGGCGAAACCACTGCCGACGGCTTGTTTACCTTAAAGCCCGCCGAATGTTTGGGTGCTTGCGGTTACGCACCCATGATGCAGCTGGGCAAACACTTTAAGGAACATTTGACCAAAGAAAAAGTAGATACATTGATAGACGAATTGAGGGCCTCGGCAGTAAATTAGCAACGTGATGAATCCAATTTCGGTAATATCGGCTAAGCACATAGACAACTATATGTTGGGAATACTTTTTGACAATAATGAGGTTAAGCGGGTGGATTTCGGTACTTTTTTAAACACCCATTCACACCCACAATATGACAGGTGCAAAAACGAGGAAGATTTTAAGCAATTCAAAATAGAAAACGGCAATGTGGTTTGGGGCGATGAGTGGGACATGATTTTTCCTGTTTGGGGTTTGTACAGCAATAAAATTGAAGCCTAAAACAAAAAACGACAATGGACTCCATTGCTTTAACGGCGGCGGATTAACAATGTAAACTTATGAGTAAAGAAGACAACCTATTGCCCAAGGTGGAGCGGGTAGCACCATTGGATGACTATAAGATTTTTCTTGAGTATGATAATGGCGTGAGTGGGCAAGTTGATTTATCCGAGTTAAAAGGAAAAGGTGTTTTTACTTGGTGGGAGAGAGGCGATAACTTCTCGAAAGTACATATTGATAGTTGTGGGGGGATAGCGTGGAACGAGGACATAGACATTGACGCTTTGCATTGCTATTTAAAAATAACGAACCAAACATTTGAAGAATATGCCAATAGTTAGTGCATTTTATGGAATATTGATTTATTTTTATTTCAACGACCACAATCCCCCGCACTTTCATGCTAAATATGGCGATTATGAGGCATTGATTGATATGCAAACCTTGGGAATATTGAAAGGAAACCTTCCCAGTAAAGCACATAGCCTTGTAATAGAGTGGGCAAGTATGCATAAGGAAGAGTTAATCGATAATTGGAATTTGGCAAAGCAAAATGAACAACCGCGAAAGATAGAACCCTTAGTATAAAACAAAGGGATCAATTATGACAGGACGGTGCGTAAATACTAACCCATGAAAGCCAAAATAGTAGTTCTTGTTTTATTGCTTGTGGTGCCTCTTGGCCTTTGGGCTTTAGAAAACGACACAAAGCCGAACGGTACATTTCACTTAATAGTAGAAAAATCTGATTGGGAGAAATACGCAGATAGTACACACCGGAGGAATTGGTATAATATAGACCCATATCCGTGTACATTTGGAGTACCTGAAATACCATCTTTTTATATAAGCAGGTTTATGGTTTTTTGTGATGGGGGAAAACTGACAGAAGCGCATGAAGGTGGCTTTATGGACGGGGAAACCTATAACGGAGAGTACAAAATGGATGGAGACACGGTATTCATACATAAAGATGGACGTAAAATCTTATTTCTTTACAGCCAGGAAGAACAACGTTTGTACGAACTCGTGCCGCAAGTAAGTATCGAAGAAAATGGAACAAAGCGTATTGATTACAGCGCTATCAAATACAGGTATTGGCAAAAAGTAGAACACGAGACACATTGATGTAAGAGTAAAATGTTTCGTTTTTTAAATTTTGACTTTTGGGTTTTGAATTAAAAATATGAAAGTATTATTAAATAACGCACACATAGAGGGCATACGCTACTACGATACCTACCGTGCCAACGGTGGCTACCGCAGCGTGGAGAAGGCATTGAAAATGACCCCCGACGAGATAGTGGAAGAGGTGAAAAAGAGCGGCCTGCGCGGCCGTGGCGGTGCGGGCTTCCCTACTGGCATGAAGTGGAGCTTCCTGGCCAAGCCCGAAGGTGTGCCCCGCCACTTGGTGTGCAATGCCGACGAGTCGGAACCGGGTACTTTCAAAGACCGCTATTTGATGGAGTTCCTGCCGCATTTGCTGGTAGAAGGCCTTATCGTTTCGTCTTACGCCTTGGGTTCCAACGCCACTTACATATACATACGCGGCGAGTACGCCTGGATACCCGACATATTGGAACAAGCCATAGCCGAAGCCAAAAACAACGGCTGGCTGGGCAAAAACATCCAAGGTAGCGGTTTCGATTGCGAAATATATGTGCAACGGGGCGGCGGTGCCTACATCTGCGGCGAAGAAACCGCCCTGATAGAATCTTTGGAAGGCAAACGGGGCAATCCGCGCATCAAGCCGCCCTTCCCGGCCATACAGGGTTTGTGGATGCGCCCCACCGTGGTGAACAACGTGGAAACCTTGGCGGCCATAGTGCCGGTCATCAATATGGGCGGCGAGGAGTATGGCAAGCTGGGCGTTGGCCGTTCCACCGGCACCAAGCTCATTTCCGCCTGCGGCAATTTGAACAAGCCCGGTGTTTATGAAATAGACTTTGGCCTGTCGGTGGAGGAATTTATATACAGCGACGAATATTGCGGCGGCATACCCAATGGCAAAAAGCTGAAAGCCTGCATCCCGGGCGGTTCCAGCGTACCCATCGTACCGCAAAATTTATTGTTTAAAACGGCCAAGGGCGAAACCCGCTACATGAACTACGAAAGCCTTTCGGACGGTGGTTTCGCAACGGGCACCATGTTGGGTTCGGGTGGCTTTATAGTATTGGACGAAGACCAGTGCGTGGTGCGCCACACCATGACTTTGGCACGTTTTTACAACCATGAAAGCTGCGGCCAATGTTCGCCCTGCCGCGAAGGCACCGGCTGGATGTACAAGATACTGAAGAATATCGAATATGGAAAGGGCAAGATGGAGGATATAGATTTGCTGTGGGATATCCAGAGGCGCATAGAGGGCAACACCATTTGTCCCCTGGGCGATGCGGCGGCATGGCCGGTGGCAGCGGCCATCAGGCATTTCCGCGATGAATTCGAGTGGCACGTATTGCACCCCGACGAAGCGCAAACCCGCAATTTTGGCTTGGCTCATTATGCAGACCCAAGAGAAGTAGTGGCGTAGTTTTTCTCGCAAAGAGCGCAAAGTGTACGCAACGATAAAGAAATGAGCCTATGACCGAAAATGAATTGTCGAAGTTGATATTAGACGTGTCATTTAAGTTGCATAAACAATATGGGCCAGGTTTGTATGAAAGTGTGTATGAAGAGCTTTTCGCTTATGAATGGACGAAAAATGGAATACCCTATTTAAGGCAGCATCCAATTCCATTGATACACGAGTCAATACGAATGGAAGTTGGGTTCAGGGCAGATATTATTATAGATAGAAAAGTAATAGTCGAATTAAAAAGTGTAGAAAAACTAGCAGATGTTCATTTCAAACAGCTGTTAACCTATTTGAAACTGTCTGGATTGAAATTGGGTTTGTTAATTAATTTCAATACAGCTTTTCTAAAAGATGGCATACATAGAATAGTGAATAACCTTTAGTCTTCATTACGTAGCGCATTCTTGGCGTTCGTAGCGAGCCAAAAAATATAAAGAAAATGGCGGCGACACCAATGTTTAAAGTAACCATAGACAACATTACCGTAGAGGTGCCGGCGGGTACCACCATACTGCAGGCCGCGCGCCAAATCGGGGGCGATGTGGCACCGCCTACCATGTGCTATTACAGCAAGCTGGAGGGTAGTGGCGGCAAGTGCCGCACTTGTTTGGTAGAGGTAAGCAAGGGTTCCGAAAAAGACCCCAGGCCCATGCCCAAGATGATGGCCAGCTGCCGCACTACCGTTATGGACGGCATGGAGGTGAAGAGCATGACCTCGGAAAAAGCCGTGGACGCACGCAAGGGCGTAACGGAATTTTTGCTGTTGAACCACCCGCTCGATTGCCCGGTGTGCGACCAAGCGGGCGAATGTCACCTGCAAGACCTCAGCTACGAAAATGGTGCGGCCTCTACCCGTACCGAATTTCCCCGCCGTACCTTTGAACCCGAAGACCTGGGGCCTTATATACAATTGCACATGAACCGGTGCATCATGTGTTTCCGCTGCGTCTATACTGCCGGCCAACTGACCGAAAACAGGGAACACGGCGTACTTGACCGTGGCGACCACGCCCGCATCAGCACCTGCATAGGCAAGGCATTGGACAACGATTTTATAGGCAACGTGATAGACGTATGTCCCGTGGGTGCCTTGACCGACAAGACTTTCCGCTTTAAGAACCGCGTATGGTTTACCAAGCCTTTGGATGCCCACAGAGATTGCAGCAACCCCAAATGCTGCGGCGAGGTAAGGTTGTGGATGCGTGGCGACGAGGTATTTCGCGTAACCGCACGCAAAGATGAATGGGGCGAGGTAGCCAATGCCAGCAACGGCGAAACCGGCTGGATATGCAACGAGTGCAGGTTCGAGAAAAAAGCCACCGCCGATTGGGTAATCGAAGGCCCGGCTGTCATCAACCGCCACAGCGTAATATCGCAAGGGCATTATGCGGGCAAAGTGGGTACCGCCAAGCCGCAGGCATTGATAGGCGAGGTAATAGGCAAAGCGCCCATTTTGAAAATGGACATACACGCCGTAAGCGAGGTGAACAAACCGTCTTACCACTTGGAGCAGATTGAAGGCCCGGCACATTCCGATGATTTTAAATAGCAATAACCAGAAAAGCTTCTAATCTTATTTTACATTTGCGCCGTCATGCTTTTATTGTCGATTGATTACATATTCCTGATTGAAAAAGTGGCCCTGATACTGGTCATTATTTTGAGTGCTTTTGGGGTGGCTGCTTATGCTACTTGGGGCGAGCGCAAGGTGGCTGCCGTGATGCAAGACCGCATAGGTCCTGCCCGTGCGGGTATCTTTGGCTTGTTGCAGCCCCTGGCCGATGGTGGCAAGTTGTTTTTCAAGGAAGAAATAGTGCCCGACCGTTCTACCCGCACCATTTTTATCCTTGGCCCCGCACTGTTCATGGTCACGGCCCTGATGACCAGTGCCGTGATACCCTGGGGCCCTGATTTTACCCTTAACATTGGCGGTACGCAAAGGGTGGTAGCCCTGCAAGTGGCCGACATCAACATCGGTATCTTGTACGTTTTTGGCGTGGTGAGCCTGGGTGTGTATGGCATCATGTTGGGCGGCTGGTCTTCCAACAATAAATTTTCTTTGTTGAGTGCCATACGCGCCGCGTCGCAGTCTATTTCCTACGAGCTGGCCATGGGCCTGAGCCTCATAGCGGTGCTGATGGTAACGCAATCGTTGAGCCTGCGCACCATCGTGGAGCAGCAACATGGGTTTTGGGGCGATGGCTATTTTACTTGGAACTTTTTCAAACAGCCATTGGGTTTCCTGATATTTTTAACCTGTTCGTTTGCCGAGTTGAACCGTGCGCCCTTTGACATGCCGGAGTGCGAAAGCGAGTTGAACATGGGCTACCACCAAGAGTATTCGTCCATGAAGTTGGGCATGTACTTGTTTGCCGAATATATCAATATGTTTATCAGTTCGGCGGTATTGTCAACAGTGTTTTTTGGAGGGTACAATTTTCCGTTTATGGACGCGGTGCAGGCCGCCGTGCCCGGAGGTTTGTTTTCCATAATTTGCGTGTCTGTATTGATGGTAAAAGTAGTGGCTTTCATCTTGTTCTTTATGTTTATCAGGTGGACGTTGCCGCGTTTCAGGTACGACCAGTTGCTGAACCTTGGCTGGAAGGGTTTGATACCCTTGGCCTTGGTCAACTTGGTGCTAACCGGGGGCGTGATATTGTATTTTTTCAATAAATAAAAATGCTGACCATAGAACAAATACAAAGTACCGTGGCCGATTATTTCAAGGATAAGCCGGTTAAGAGGGTGTATTTGTTTGGCTCTTACGCAAGGGGGGAGGCGGACGAAAACAGCGACGTGGATTTGTTGGTGGATTTGGACAAGACAAAGAAAATAGGTTGGAAATTTTTTGGTTGGTTAGCAGAATTGAACGTACTTTTTGGCAATGGGGTAGATGTTGTCTCGAATGTAGAAAAACCGGAACACACCAATAATTGGCAGTTCATGGAGCGGGTAAACAGGGAGAAGTTTTTACTGTATGAAAAATAGGAGTACGGATAGGGAACGCTTGGGGCATATTTTGGCAGCGGCCGACTTTATTTTGCTGCATACGGAAGGCAAGGTGGATGATGATTTTTATAGGGACGATTTGCTGAAGTACGCAATTTTAAAGCAAATAGAGATTATTGGCGAAGCAGCAAACTCCATTAGCAAAGAGTTGATGAAAAAATACCCTGAGGTGGAATGGCGGGAAATGATTGGGACACGGCATGTTTACGTACACCACTATAACAAAATTGATTGGGTCATGGTATGGGAGATAGTGGAGCAAAATATTGGCAAGCTGCAAATGCAGATTGTGCAAATCATAGAAGAAATATAAGTACACTACACAATAGTTATCGACAAAATGCTGACCATAGAACAAATACAAAGTACCGTGGCCGATTATTTCAAGGATAAGCCGGTGAAGAGGGTGTATTTGTTTGGGTCGTATGCCAAAGGACAGCAAAAGCCCGAAAGTGATATAGATATTTTGGTAGATATAGATGACAGTAAAAAGAGGTTGAGTTATTGGGATTTAGCTCGGTTTCTGGTAGAATTGGAAGACTTGCTTCATGCCAAAGTTGACCTCGTTTTAGAGAAAACGCTCTATCCGCGAATCAAAGAAAATGTTTTGAAAAGCAGGATAAAGCTATTTTCAAAATGAGCAATTCGGAAGAAAGGGATGTTGTCCTGTTTGAGATGATGTTGAAGCATATCGTTTCCATTGAAAATTATCTTTTAGACGTAGGGGAGGATGATTTTTTGAATGACGAACAGAAACAGGATGCTTGTTTGATGAAACTAATAGTAATTGGGGAAAAGACCATAAAAATTTCCGAAGGAACTAAGCAAAAGTTTCCCCAAATAGATTGGAAAATAATTAAAGCGGCAAGAAACTTTTATGTTCATGTGTACGATGGCATAGAATGGGCATATATATGGGAACTGTTTAAAACAGACCTTAAAAAACTCAAAGAGGACATATTGAATATCATGAAGGAGTTGGAAAAAGAAAACTAACCCTTTACTTAAATGTGATTGATGATGGAACCATTAACCAATAGGTCGGTACAGATAAACCGCAAACCGATGACACTCGGGGAGCGTGTCTATCTGCCCGCAATAGCCGGTGGCTTGAAGATAACCTTGGGGCATATATTCAAGAAGAAGGCCACCGTAAGCTATCCGGAAGAAACACGGCCCTTTAGCCCGGTGTTCAGGGGTTTGCATGTGTTGAACAGGGACGAAGAGGGCAGGGAAAAATGTACCGCCTGCGGCTTGTGCGCCTTGGCTTGCCCCGCGGAGGCCATAACCATGGAGGCCGCCGAGCGCAAGAAAGGCGAGGAACACTTGTACCGCGAAGAAAAATATGCCGCACGCTACGAAATCAACATGCTGCGCTGCATATTTTGCGGTTATTGCGAAGAAGCCTGCCCGAAGGATGCGGTATATCTGAGCGAAACGGTGATGCCCAGCAACTACACCCGCGATTATTTTATCTACAAGAAAACGGACATGCTCATTACCGACGAGCAAATCCAAAAACGAAAAGCAACAGGAAAAGGGTAGGGAATAGTAGCCTACCAATACTCCATACACGATAAGAAAATGAGTTTACACGAAATAATATTTTGGATGCTTTCCGCCTTGGCCATTGGTTGCGCCTTGGGCGTGATACTTAGCCGCAACCCGGTAAAAAGCGTATTGTTCCTCATCGCCACGTTTTTCGCCATTTCGGGCCACTATGTGTTGATGAATGCGCAATTTTTGGCCATAGTGAACATTATTGTTTACGCGGGGGCCATCATGGTGTTGTTCCTGTTCGTCATTATGCTGATGAACCTAAACGCCGATGCCGAACCCCAAAAAAGCAGGCTGGTACAGTTTGCGGCCATCATAAGCGGCGGCGCATTGTTCCTCGTGCTGATTGCCGCCCTGAAAACCGTGGCCTTCACTGCCGGAACGGGCGTGGTAGATAGCAATGGCGAAGTGGGTTTAATCAAGCAACTGGGCCGGGCTCTATTTAAAGAATATGTATTGCCATTCGAGGTAAGCAGCATTTTGTTCCTAAGTGCCATGATAGGAGCCATGGTCATAGGCAAGAAAGAAGAAGCAATCCTATGAATGGGTAAATTGTAAAAATCCAAAATTCAAAATCTAAAATCCAAGAAAAGTGCCCATACAAAGTTATTTATTCCTGAGCCTCGTGCTGTTCACCATAGGTGTAATGGGCGTGTTGATGCGCCGCAATGCCATAGTAGTGTTTATGTGCATCGAGTTGATGCTGAACGCGGTGAATTTATTGTTGGTGGCCTTCAGCAAAATGTACGGCACCTCCGATGCGCAACTTTTCGTGTTTTTCATAATGGTGGTGGCTGCAGCCGAAGTAGCCATTGGCTTGGCCATCATAGTGCTGATGTACCGTAAGGTACATTCGGTTGACATCAACATATTGAACAGGCTCAAACATTAATCTGGCAAAAAAAGAAAGATACATTACCGGACATATTTCCACTCGAATGAAAGATTTAGTTTACTTAGTCCCCTTGTTCCCGCTGGTTGGTTTCTTGATCAACGGCTTGTTTTGGAAGCGTATGCCCAAGGGCATCAGCGGCACGTTGGCCAGCCTTATGATGTTGGCTTCTTTTGGTGTATCGTTGGGCATTTTCTTCGGCTTGCAGCGCGACCCCGTGGGTGGTGCCGGCGTGGTGCACCTGTTCGACTTTATAAGTTCCGGCACGGTGCGCATACCCCTTGCCTTTCAGGTGGACCAATTGTCGTCCTTGTTCTTGCTGATTATAACCGGCGTAGGCTTTTTGATACATGTGTACTCTACCGCCTATATGCACCACGACCCGGGCTATACCAAGTATTTTGCCTACCTCAACTTCTTCGTGTTCGCCATGCTGTTGCTGGTACTGGGTGCCAATTATGTCATCATGTTCATTGGTTGGGAAGGCGTAGGTTTGGCTTCCTATCTCTTGATTGGTTTTTGGTACAAGAGGGAAGATTATACCAATGCCTCCAAAAAGGCTTTCATCATGAACCGCATCGGCGACCTTGGTTTCTTGGTGGGCATGTTCTTGACCCTTTATTATTTTGGCTCGGCCACATACACCGAAGTATTTCCGCAACTGACCAACGGCTTGCCCGCGGGCGTACCTGCCAAGGTGACGAACGGCATAGCTATTTGTTTCTTTGTAGGCGCGATGGGCAAAAGTGCGCAAATACCTTTATACACTTGGCTGCCCGATGCCATGGCCGGCCCCACGCCGGTATCGGCCCTGATACATGCTGCCACCATGGTTACGGCCGGTATATACATGATAGCCCGCAGCAGTGCCGTGTACGACCTGGCGCCCGCGGCGCAAAACTTGGTAGCCATCGTAGGCATAGCCACCGCATTGTTTGCCGCCACCATTGCCTTGAAACAATACGACATCAAGAAAGTGCTGGCCTATTCTACCGTTAGCCAATTGGGTTACATGTTTTTGGCCATGGGCGTGGGCGCCTATACAGCAGGAGTGTTTCACGTCATGACGCATGCTTTTTTCAAGGCGCTCTTGTTCTTGGGCAGCGGTTCGGTGATACATGCCATGGGCGGCGAGCAAGATTTAAGGTTCATGGGTGGCTTGGGTAAGAAAATGCGCATCACGCAGCTTACGTTCTTGGTTGGATGCTTGGCCATAGCAGGTATTCCGGGCTTTTCGGGTTTCTTTTCCAAAGATGAAATACTGGCGGCGGCTTATGCCAAAAACCCAATGTACTATTATTTGGGTTTGTTGGGTGCCTTGATGACCGCTTTCTATATGTTCCGCCTATATTTCTTCACCTTTACGGGCATCTTCCGCGGCACGCACGAACAGGAACACCATTTGCACGAAAGCCCGGCAGCTATGACCATTCCTTTGATTGTGTTGGCCATACTTTCCGTTGTTGGTGGTTACATAGGACTGCCCCCTGTCTTGTCCGAACACCATTGGCTGCAACAATGGTTGGGGCCGGTAGTGCATAATTTTGGGGTACACGAATTGGGTCACGGTACCGAATGGTTGCTCATGGGCTTATCGGTTAGCCTGATTGTAGTGGTTGTCATTGCGGCTTATTTCTTTACCCGCAAGCCCAATTTCAAAGAAAATACCGGCATGGCCAAGGTGTTGGAAAACAAATGGTATGTGGACGAACTGTACGATACCGTGGTGGTAAAACCGCTGTATGCTCTGGCGGCCACCTTAGATAAATACGTAGAGCGCAGCGGCATAGACGGTGCGGTAAATGGCGTAGGCAAATTGGTCAATTGGGGCAGCAGCCGCGTCCGTTTGTTGCAAAACGGGCAAGTGGGTGCCTATTTGTTTGGCATGGTCATCGGTATCGTGTTGCTGTTGGCCGTGGGTTTATTGATAGTGGGGTGAAATGCCGAACTTGTACAAATCGGCATAACATAGCGGATGAAGTGGTGGAGCGGAGATATTACAGGGGCATTTCAAATTTTTTTGAAATTTATAGCCCGGTTTGCGATAATTGGGCATTATTTGACAATACACTGGGGGAACCGGAATTAATTGCAGAAGGAAGCGAAAATTTTGAAATAGTGATTCACGACAAGGCATTATGGCAACAAATAAAAAAGCAAGCAACATGAAAGAATTGCCGAAATCGAAACAAGTGTTTAACAAGAGGATATTAACAGGGCTAAAGCAAGCCTATAATAAATTGGTGGAAGAAACGGCAGCCCGCAATGGCACTTTGGTGGTAGAGCGGGACGGCAAGGTAGTACACGTACCCGCCAAAGAATTGTTGAACGCATAGAACTCTACCCTAAAGAAAAACACAGAAAGATACACGAAAACACGTTTGTGCATCCGGGCCATTAAAACAGTTTATTTAAAGAGATGATACTTTTACTCCTTATAGCAATACCATTAGTAGCGGGCATTATCGGTTTTGCCTGGAAAGGCGAGTCTGTCAAAGGTTGGGCATTGGCAAGCAGCCTTGTTAACTTGGCCGTGTCTTTTTTGGTTGTCCAAATAAACACCCAGAGTTCGCTTGGCTGCAAATACCCTTGGCTCAATTCGTTGGGTGCCAGCTTCAGCTTATATTGTAGCGGCCTCAATGCCATGCTTGTGTTGCTTGCGGCCATCGTGTTTACCGTAGTGTTCATTGCCCAATGGAACAAACCCGTAAAAGACGGCAACCGTTTTTACGGCCTCATGCTGTTGGCCTATGCCGGGTTGAACGGCGTGTTTTTGGCCCACGATTTATTGCTGTTCTATTTCTTCTGGGAACTGGCATTGATACCTGTTTACTTCCTTTGTTCTACTTGGGGCGGCGAGCGGCGCATACAGGTTACGTACAAGTTTTTTGTTTATACCTTCTTGGGCAGCTTGCTGATGTTGGCAGGCATCATTTACCTGTACCTGCAAACCCCCAACCGTAGTTTTGAATGGGAAGCAATACAGCAAACCGGCGCATCGTTGCCTGCACCGGTGCAGCAAATACTGTTCTGCTTTTTCTTCGTGGCCTTTGCCATTAAAATGCCCATTTTTCCTTTCCATACCTGGCAGCCCGATACCTACGCGGAATCCGACACGCCTGTTACCATTATTCTGAGCGCGTTAATGGTAAAAATGGGCTTGTTCGCCGCCATCACTTGGATGGTGAGCATTTTGCCGGACGGAACCAAATACTGGCAAAACACGGCCATGGCCCTTTCGGTAATCGGCATCATTTACGCATCGCTGGTAGCTATGGTGCAAACAGACGTGAAACGGTTGATTGCCTATTCTTCCATAGCCCACATCGGATTGATGAGCATGGGCATTTATGCCGGCACCGAAGTGGCCTATACCGGTTTGATGGTGCAAATGTTCAACCACGGCATCAATATTACGGGTATGTGGCTGATAGTGGCCATGATAGAGCAACGTTATGGTACGCGCAACCTGAAAGAGCTGGGCGGCATGGCAGGCTCGGCACCCAAAATGGCCATAGCTTTGGTCATCATCGCTTTTGCTAATATTGCGCTGCCGCTCACCAACGGATTCGTAGGCGAGTTCATGCTGTTTCACGGTATATTCCAAAGTGCCAACCCCAATCATATAACGTATATGGTGCTGGCGGGTTTGGGCGTGATACTGGGAGCGGTATATACGCTGAATATGGTACAGAAAGTAGCCTATGGCGAGGCGAAGACCGGCAATGCAGTGGCAGACGCAAGCACCAACGAAATGATTAGCATAGTGATAGTGATAGCCCTCATCGTATTGCTGGGTGTGTTTCCGTCATTATTGACCTCTATGTTGGCATAACATACATAAGTAAATAAGGTATTGGTGGCTTGGGGAGAAGAAAATCCCATGCTTCCGTTTCAACACAAATAATTGCATTAAAAAGTAGAAAGCCCCTTTGTGGGCAGGCATAATATGAAACCACTTATAGCATCTGCACTGGCCGGCGTAATCATGATGTTTGCTGCGCTATCTGTCAAGGAAAAAAGCACCTTCACCCATTTGGCCATCGTGCTTTTACTGCTGGTTATTGGCGTTAATGTTTACGAGTTGACACAAATCATAAAAGGCGATGTAACCCTTGCTGTTTTCAACGGCATGTTGCAATACGGTTCGCTGGCTATATGGTTCAACACTTTGATGGGCTTTGTGGCACTGCTGTACTTGCTGTTGTGCGGCAGGCACATAGAACAAGTGGGCAACAATGTAGGCGAATATTACGCGCTCATCTTCTTCATTCTTTGCGGTGCCAATTTATTGACGGGTTACCACAATTTGCTGATGCTGTTCTTGGGCATCGAAATAATATCCATACCGCAATACATTTTGGCAGGCAGCGACAAGCGCAACCTTAAAAGCAGCGAAGCCTCGCTGAAATATTTCCTGATGGGTGCCTTTTCCACGGGCATCTTACTCATGGGTATCACGCTGTTATACGGTGCCATGGGCAGCTTCGACATAGGGCAGTTCAACTTTATGGACAAGAGACCGAACGCCATGTCCTTATCGGGCATATTGCTATTGATTGTAGCATTAGGCTTTAAAGTGTCGGCGGCACCCATGCACTTCTGGACACCCGACGTATATGACGGGGCGCCCACTCCGTTTACGGCCATCATGGCCACCATAGTCAAAGCGGCCATATTCGTGGCTTTCTACAAATTGTTTAGCGAAACATTTGGCGGCATCAGCCAACATTGGGGCCTGGTGCTTTCCATAGTTACTGCGCTTACCTTATTCATGGGCAATATCACTGCCGTGTACCAGCAAAGCGTAAAACGTATGCTGGCGTATTCGTCCATTGCACAGGCGGGCTTCATGTTGTTCTCCGTATTGGCGGTAAATGCCACGGGTGCCAAGGGTTTGATTATTTACTCCGTTGCCTATTCGGTGGCTACCATTGGCATGTTTGCCGTATTGATGAAGCTGAAAGATTATACCTACGATGGTTTCAATGGTTTGGGCAAGGCGCATCCCTTGTTGGCTTTTTGCGCGGCCGTGTTTCTTTTTTCCTTGGCGGGCATACCGCTTACCGGCGGCTTCTTTGCCAAGTATTATGTGTTGACCGCCGTTATGGAACAAGGCACCAACCTGCTTTGGTTGGTCATGTTTGCCCTGGTCATGGCAGCCCTTAGCTCTTACTACTATTTCAAGGTAATAATGGCCATGTACTTCAAAAAGGGAACGCCGGAATTGACCCGTACCGTGACGAGCTTGGACAAAATCGTGTTGTCGGTAGCCGTTGCCGTGGTGCTGTTGGTGGGCATTTATCCCGATGTATTGTTGGGGTGGTTGACCAATTAATGCTGCATGTATTTCATGAAAGAGCCCTTAAACAATATTGTGTTATTTTAGTGCAGCCTTTTTGGCAGGCACTTGTAATAGCCGTACCTTGCACCTTTATTCAAAATGGGCACAAGCCCCTATCAATTAGCAACAGCATTATGGCAAAAGTAAAAGCAGGCGATACGGTAAACGTACATTACCACGGCACCTTGAGCGACGGCACCACCTTCGACAGCTCCGAAGGCAGGGCACCGTTGACATTCGTGGCCGGCAGCGGCCAGGTAATCAAAGGTTTCGACGATGCGGTGTTGGACATGGAACCCGGCGACAAGAAAACGGTAAATATCCCGGTAGAACAAGCTTACGGCCCCGCTGCGGAAGAAAATTTCATTGAGTTTCCCAAAACGGAATTTCCACCGGAAATGAAACCCGAAGTGGGGATGCAACTGCACCTCAGCGACAACCAGGGCCACCAATTTCCCGTGGTGGTAAGCGAAGTGAAGGAAGATACCGTAGTGTTGGATGCCAATCACCCGTTGGCGGGCAAAGACCTTACCTTCGCGCTCGAATTGGTAAGCATAGGCGAATAATTGGCGCAAATAGAAAATTGACCTGCGGGGCCACGACCATATAAGTTGTGGCCTCCCTGTTTTCCGTAAGCAATGAAACATACGTTTGCAGCATTGATGCGTAGGAAGCAAAAATGATTGAAGCGAAAATTTGAACTTTTCCCTGCGCCGCCAAATGCGCCCGCTACACTTTTAGTTATTCAGTTGACGATTGCTTTTGTATATTTGCGGCTTATTGTTTTTACTGCAAAAAGTACAGCTACACAACATGTCTTGGATTACCCTCTTGCAAATAACGCCCGATACGGGTACCCCGCCTGCGATAAACCTGCCCGCCGCCGCCACTGCCGATAGCTTATCCCTATGGTTCCTGCTAAAGGAAGGCGGCGTATTGATGATACCCCTATTCATTTGCAGCATAGTGGCTGTCTATGTATTTGTAGAACGCTTCATAGCCATAAAGAAAGCCGGGAAGACCGGTCCCGAATTTATGTCGCGCATACGCGAAAAACTGAGCGAAGGAAGCATAAACAGTGCGCAGAGCCTATGCAAGAACTACGATGGCGCCTTGCCAAGGGTCATCGGCAAAGGCATAAGCCGCATAGGCAAACCGATGGACAACATAGAAAAATCCATGGAGAATGCAGGCAAGCTGGAAGTGTACCAAATGGAAAAAAACCTGGGCATACTCACCACCATTGCCGGCATAGCACCCATGGTGGGCTTCCTGGGTACCATTGCGGGTATGATAGCCATGTTTTACAACATCCAACACACCAACACTTTTGAAATAGGCACCATAGCCGGTGGTATTTATACCAAAATGGTAACATCTGCCGTGGGCTTAATTATTGGGTTGCTGGCCTATGTGGGCTATCAATACCTGAATGCGCAGATTAACAGGAACGTCAACAAGCTCGAAAGCGCATCGAGCGAGTTTTTGGATGTATTGCACCAGCCGGTAGTGGCGTAAGCCATGCCCGGCACCATTCTACTTTTTATAAAAGGTTGGCAATAATAAGAGCCTGTTTAAATTTTATTGTTGGAATTTCTTATAGGCTATTTTCGAGTGAAAACAAGGCGAATTTTGCAGGCATAGCGGGCATTATGACGAAAAATTCAACGAAGTTTTTCTCCGAAAAGAGCCATAAGAAAACAAATGAATGAATTTTAAACAGGCTCTAAAGTGCCAACCTTTTGCTGTTTTGTAACAGCCGGTGCAATAAATTTGCACCCCGTTCGTTTTCGATATTCTTGAAGCCCCATGTTGCAACCAGTACATTTTTTTTACCTCCTGATCGCATTTAGCTTGTCTTCATTGGTCAACTATTTGTGTATAGCCCTGAGCCATAGCCAAGGTATATTCATGGACGAGGAGCAAAAAATACAAAAGGTACACCGCTTGCCTACACCGCGCATAGGCGGTTTGGGTATCTTTTTGGGTAGCATGTTCATACTTTGCAACCAAGAACTGGGTGGGTATGTGTTGCTGGCGTCGGTACCCGCCTTTATTGCCGGTTTCCTGGAAGATTATACGGGCAATATAGCACCCGCGCAGCGTTTGGCCATTATGTGCCTTTCGCCGGTTATGGCCTTTGTGTTGCTGCCGGCCACCATATTCTTACACGCAGGTGCCGTGCCTTTGCCCGGTTTGGTAGGCATCATGGGTACCTTGCTGCTAACGGTAGCATTGGTCAATGGCGTTAATTTTGTGGACGGTCAAAACGGGCTGGCAGGGGGTGCCGGCATGGTTATTTTTGCCGGCCTGGCCTTGGTGGCCCACAACGTGCATGACCGCTCCGTTTTTTTTATCAGCTTGGTGCCGCTATCTGCCATCTCGGGCTTTATGTTGTTCAATTATCCTGCCGGTAAAATATTCCTGGGCGATGGTGGAGCCTATTTCATGGGATTTTTGGCCGCTACCTTGACTGTATTGCTGCAACAAAGGCATGGCGCCGAACTATCGCCGATGATGATACCAGCCTTGCTGGTTTACCCATTGTGCGAGGTGGCATTTTCTACTGTTCGCAAACTAGTTTACGACCGTATTTCCCCGTTCAAGTCAGACGGCTATCACTTTCATCATTTACTGTATCGCAACCATGCCCGGGGCAGGGGGCACGTAGTGGCGATATATTTGTTGCCATTGCAAATTTTGGTGGCATTGGGTGCGGTTGCGGTGTGCGGGGCAACGAAATGGCTGACGTTGATTGTCGCGGCATACATATTGGTTTATACTTTCTTATACGCAAATGAGCGCAGGAAAGACACCAAAAGCAAGCAGGCATTGCTCGAAGCATAATGTTTTTGGCGTTGGCGTACCCTAAAATGCAAAAGTTGTATTAAATGATTTATGGAAACGGGATACAAAGCCAACATTTGCCAACCAACCCGAAAAGAATTGTAGCTTTGCCCCGATTTTCTACAAATGAAATAACCTTTTGTCCTTACTGAACGAATGAGGCAGTTTTATATGCAGCAACCTATTTCTCTGAAACTATTCAATATTGGCGTACTTTTTTTAATGCTTGCGTCATGTGTTGCCGGCTGGTCGCAGCAAACCCAAAAGACCGGAAACCAAACCCAACAATCATCGAACAACGGCAACCAATCGTCCGGTACAAATAGTGGCAGCGCTACGCAGAACGGCAACGCCACCAGCGGAACCCCAACCGGCCAGACCAATAGTCAAAATGCCACGCAGCAAGGTGGCTCCACCGTACCCGACCCCTCTAAAATGTCTGCGGACGAGTTGCGCAATTATATAAAGGAACTTAGGGGCGGGGAGCAAAAAAAACAAAACAGCAACACAGCCGATACAGACAAAGGTATCTATAAAAAAGATAGGGATACCGCCAATGAAGATGCAAAAACAGAGAATGAAATTAAGGCCGAAAATCGTTCGGGCACCCGTTTGCCCATTTTTGGCAACGAATTTTTTAACGGCTCCAAGGGCGATTTTGCACCAAACCCCAACAAACCTACCCCCATTGGCTATGTATTGGGGCCGGGCGACGAACTGAATATAGACGTTACGGGCAATTCGGTGGTATCGTGGAGCGTCGTTATCCAGCCCGATGGCAGCATATCGCTCCCCGGTATGGGCAAGCTGTACCTAAGCGGCAAGACGATAGAAGCCGGCCATAGGGCAATAGAGGCCAAGCTGAAAGCCAACAGATTTGAAATAGGAGCAGGTACCAGCGTGTCGGTAACCCTGACAAATATCCGTTCCATACGCATCACCATGATTGGCGAAGTAAATAGCCCCGGCGACAAAAACGTAACCTCGCTGACCACGGTTTTCAACGCATTGTACAATGCCGGCGGCATTACCAAAAACGGCTCCTACCGGGCCATAGAAGTGATACGCGACAACGAAATCATTGCCAACATAGATATGTACAAATTTTTGGTAAACGGCGATTTGGGCGATGATATACTATTGAAAGACGGCGACGTTATCCGGGTGCCGCTGTACCGTGTAAGGGTAAGCATGCAGGGCGAAACGAAACGCAATGCCTATTTTGAAGTGCTTCCCGGCGAAACGTTAAGGGACGTTGTCAACTTTGCCGGAGGTTTTAGCGACTACGCCTACAAGCACCTGATAAAAGCCGTGCAACTTACCGACAAGGAACAGCGGCTGCAAGACATAAGCATGAATGAAATAGACAACTATGTACCGCTAAAAGGCGACAGGTATTTCGTGGAACGGATATTGGACAGGTATGAAAACAGGGTGGTAATACAGGGTTCGGTGTACCGACCGGGCGAATACGAGTTGACCGATGGCATGACCTTGAAAGAACTCTTGGCACGCATAGATGGCTTGAAAGAGGACGCATACCTCAACCGTGCATACATTGCACGCCTCAACGAAAACAATACGACCGAGATAATTCCTTTCGATTTGGGCGCGGTGACGGCCGGCAAGGCGGCAGACATTTTGTTGAAGAAAGAAGACGTAATCTCCATTGGTTCCATATTCGATTATGGCGATACGCTTGGGGTTGCCATAAATGGCGCCGTGCGCCGTGGGGGCAGTTTTGCCTTTTACGAAGGGCTTACCGCCGAAGATTTGATTTTGGCCGCGGGCGGTTTTGCCGATGGGGCCAACAAGACCAAGATTATGGTATCAAGACGGGTCAAGGATAGCGACCGCCTGTCGAAAGACGCCAAGCTGGCGCAATTTATAGACGTAACCATTGACCCGGAATTGAAGTTGGAAAATGCCAAATTCAAGTTGGAACCCTTCGATGTGGTATCCGTGTTCAAATTGCCGGGTTACGTGTCGTCCATGCAGGTAGTCACGGTCAATGGCGAAGTGATGAACCCCGGAGGGTATACCATATTGAAAAAAAACGACCGTATTTCGGATATACTCAATAGGGTAGGCGGCTTTACGGCATACGCCAACCTGAAGGACGCAACCTTTAACAGGGGCGGCAGAGTGGGCAACATAGATGTGGCATCCATCATAAAACATCCGGGAGGCAATAAAGATATTATATTGATGGGTGGCGACACAATCACGATTCCCGGAATAAACCAGTTGATTCGCGTATCGGGTGCGGTACAAATGCCCATGCCATTGGTATATGAGAGCAGTTCGCTAATGGAAAATGTTTACAAAGCCGGCGGCTTTGCCGAAAACGCCCGCAAAAAGGGCGCATACGTCATGTATGCCAATGGCAGCGTAAAAGGCACCAAGCATTTTTTGTTTTTTAGGAATTACCCCAGGGTGGAACCCGGGTCGGAAATAGTGATACCGATTGAGCAGCCCAAAGAAGACAATGACAGGGCCCTCCGTTTGGCGCAAACATTTATCGGGCTTACGGGAAGCCTTGCATCCGTTGCCGCCATTATCTTTGCCATGGCAGCAAATAATTGACAAACATTATCTCGAACCGTATTATTCAGTAATACCCAAAAAAAAGCGTTTGAATAACCAAGTTAACCCCGGAAGCCCAAGTGGGGAAATGTCGTTTAAGGATTTTTTACTTTTGGTGATTAAATGGATTAAATATCTGTTTAGCAAGTGGATGGTTTTGCTATGTGTTGCGGCAATCGGTGCCGGCATGGGTTGTTTGAAGTATATGTTCGCTACCCCCCAATATAAGGCCACAACCACGGTGATACTGCAAGATGATGGCAATAGCGGCAATTCCGGGGGGGGGCTTTCCATTTTCGGCTTGGGTTCGTCAGAGCAAGCGGCCGATTTGTTTCACGGCGATAACTTGAAATGGCTATATACTACCCGCAAACTGTTGAAGACCACGCTATTGACCACTGTTGATTTAGACGGAAAAAAACAGTTGCTTATCGAATCTTTCATAAAAGAAGACGAAGATGTGCGCAAGGCACTGAAAAAATCCCCCACGTTGCAGGCCGTCAAATTTTCGGAAAGCGACAACAATGATAGCCTGCCCCCGGACCCTAAAAAGAACCAAGTAATAGACCTATGTGTGAATTTACTGAGGAATAAAGTAGTAAAGGTGAAAGATGTAGATAAGACCGACGGAGTAATAGAAGTGACGGTATTAACCGCCAAGGAGAGCCTTTCGCTTGCCATTGCCCATGTTTTGGTCAATAAGGTCAATGATTATTACGTAAAAACCAAAACGGAAAAAGCACAAAAGCAAGTAGATGAGCTGGAAATGGCCGCTGCCGACTACAATGCACGCATGAATACAGCCATGTACCAAACTGCCGCATCGGTGGACGATGTGCCCTACCCCAATCCCAACCGGCAGATAAATACTGTGCCCGCCCGCAGGAAGGGAGTGGACGTAGAACTAAATTCCAGGTTATATAGCCAGATAATGGCCAATCTGGAAGTGGCCAAGTCCGATTTGAAGAAAGCAACCCCCATCCTTCAGGTGGTGGATGCCCCCACTTCACCTCTGCCCATAGATATGCCCAACTGGAAAATTTGGGTATCGCTGGGTGCATTTGTATTGTTGTTTCTTACGGCCGTTTTTCTGATAATAATAAAAGCCATAAAAGAAACGCTGGCTTCGTAAAGTCGTTTTATTCCTTTGTAGATGGATGCGCACTCGATAGCCGTTGTAGGATTGGGATATGTAGGGCTACCGTTGGCGGCAGCACTTGCCGCCAAGCATCCGGTGGTAGGTTACGACATAGACACCGAAAAAGTTGCAAAACTCCAATCGTCCGGCGTAGAAAATGGGGTGCGGATAACCGGCCAAATTTCAGCATTATCATCTGCCAACATATTCATCATCACTGTTCCCACCCCCATCGACCAAGATAAAAAGCCGGATTTAACCCAATTATTGCTGGCCACCAAATCGGTGGCGGAATACCTGAAACCCGGCGCATTGGTCATTTTCGAGTCCACCGTATATCCCGGCTGCACCGAGGAAGCGTGTGTGCCCGTTTTGGAAAAATTTTCCGGGCTAAAATACAATCAAGATTTCTTCGTAGGCTACTCGCCCGAAAGAATAAACGTGGGCGACCAGCAACATACGCTGACCAATACGGTAAAAATCACCTCCGGCTCCACGCCGGAAGCGGCAGCAAAGGTGGACGAACTGTACAAATCTATCATAACTGCCGGTACCTACCCTGCCCCGTCCATAAAAGTGGCCGAGGCGGCAAAGGCAATAGAAAATGCCCAACGCGACCTGAATATTTCCTTCGTAAACGAACTATCTTTGATGTTCGACAAAATGGGCATAGACACCCACGACGTGCTGGATGCCGCGGCCACCAAATGGAATTTCCATAAATACACCCCCGGCTTGGTGGGGGGCCATTGCATAGGCGTGGACCCCTATTATTTAAGTTACAAGGCCACCCAAATAGGCATTGCACCGCAAGTCATCAGTTCCGGGCGAAGGGTCAACGAGGGCATGGCGGAATTTGTGGCACAAAAACTGGACAGGCTCCTGCAACAAAAAGGGAAACAAGTAAACGGTAGCCGACTGTTGGTTTTGGGCATAACCTTCAAGGAAAATTGCGACGACGTGCGCAACTCCGGCGTTATTGCCCTGCACCGGGCTTTGGCATCCATGGGCGCCTACATAGATTTAATAGACCCCAACGCCGACGCCCAAATGGTAAAGCACGAATATTCTTTACATTTGCAAACAGATTTGAATTATAGTTATTCTTATGATGCCATTATACTGGCAGTGCCACATAAAGCATTTGAATACATCAACTTTCTTCATTGGAAGCAAAAAGGCAGCATTATTTTTGACATAAAAGGCACACTGGACAGAAACATAGCCGATGCCCGGTTGTAATAATTTAAAATTAAATGGAAAAGACCATCATCATTACCGGCGGCGCCGGTTTTATCGGGTCGCACGTTGTGCGTAGGTTTGTAACCAACTACCCCCAATACAGGATTGTCAACCTCGACAAATTGACCTATGCCGGCAACCTTGCCAATTTGAAAGACATAGAGCATGACCCCAATTACACTTTCGTAAAAGGCGATATAGTGGATAGCGATTTTATTGACAACCTTTTTGCCGCACATAAGCCCGATGCCGTTATTCATCTGGCGGCGGAGTCGCATGTGGACAGGTCCATTGCCAACCCCACGGAGTTCGTGATGACCAATGTGGTAGGCACCGTAACCCTGCTCAACGCCGCACGCAAATACTGGAAAGGCGACTACCCGAACCACCGTTTTTACCATGTGTCCACCGACGAAGTGTATGGCGCGTTGGGCGAAACCGGTATGTTTACCGAAAATACCAAATACGACCCGCACAGCCCCTATTCGGCCTCCAAGGCCGGTTCCGACCATTTTGTACGTGCCTACCACGACACTTACGGCATGGATACGGTCATTTCCAATTGCTCCAACAACTACGGCTCTTTCCATTTCCCGGAAAAATTGATACCCCTGGCCATCAACAATATCAAGAACAACAAACCGGTACCCGTGTACGGCAAAGGCGAAAATGTACGCGACTGGTTGTGGGTGGTGGACCATGCCCGTGCCATAGACCTTATTTTTCACCAAGCGGCCACGGGCACCACGTACAACATAGGCGGCCACAACGAATGGAAAAACATAGACCTCATCCGCTTGCTGTGCAAGATAATGGACACGAAACTGGGCAGGGAAGAAGGCGAATCGGCCAAGCTGATAACCTTCGTGACCGACAGGGCCGGCCACGACATGCGCTACGCCATAGATTCCACCAAACTGCAAAAAGAATTGGGTTGGGTGCCCAGCCTGCAATTTGAAGAAGGCTTGGAAAAAACCGTGGACTGGTATCTGGAAAACGAGGAATGGCTCGAAAACGTAACCAGCGGCGACTACCAGAAATATTACAGCAACCAATACGCAGAGAAACTGTAGCTTATTTTTCCCTTAACACAAAATCGGACAACATAATTTTTCATCGGCATGAATGTCACAGAAACAAAATTGAAAGGCTGCTTCATACTGGACCCCAGGGTTTTCAACGACGACAGGGGCTATTTTTTTGAAAGCTTCAACCAACATACTTTTGAACAATTGACCGGTGCCAACGGCCATTTCGTGCAAGACAACCAATCGTCTTCCACCTATGGCGTGATACGCGGCCTGCATTTCCAAAAAGGCGAACACGCACAGGCAAAATTGGTCAGGGTGCTGGAAGGGAAGGTGCTGGACGTGGCCGTAGATATAAGGGAAGGCTCTGTCACTTACGGCCAGTGGGTTGGCGTGGAGCTATCGGCCGAAAACAATCGCCAGTTATATGTGCCGCGTGGCTTTGCCCACGGTTTTTCGGTATTGAGCCAAAAAGCGGTTTTTGCCTACAAATGCGACAATTTTTATAATAAGTCGGCAGAAGGCGGTATATTGTACAACGATTCGTCCCTGGCCATCGATTGGGGCATACCCGCAAACCAAGCCATACTGTCCGAAAAAGACTTGGCGCTGCCTACGTTGTAAGTTATTTGGCCATCCGCAGAAGAGATAAAAAACCATAAAACCAAGTAAATATGCTGATTAACGTGATTTTGTCGGGAGGCGTGGGCAGCAGGCTGTGGCCGCTATCGCGAAAATCGAGGCCCAAGCAGTACATCCCGATCTTCGAGGGGCAAACCCTGTTCCAGATGTGTGCCGCGCGCAATGCCGGCATAGCCGAAAAAATACAGGTAATAGGCAGCATAGACAATTACGAACTGTCGCGCGAGAACTTTGCCGCCGCCGGAATAGAAAATTTTGGCGAGGTAATAGAAGCCTCCCCCAGAAATACGGCCGCCTCCATAGCCTTTGCCGCATTCTCCGCACAGCCGGACGATGTGTTGTTGGTAACGCCTTCCGACCATATCATCAGTGGTTGGAAATCTTACAGCGCAACCGTTTTGGCCGCTGCCAAACTGGCCGGGGAGGGCCACATCGTAACCTTCGGGGCCATACCCACCCGGCCCGAAACGGGTTATGGCTACATAGAACACGATGCCGAATACAACGTATTGTCTTTCAAAGAAAAACCGTCTTTGGATACCGCCATCGAATATTTGGCGCAAGGCAATTATTTGTGGAACAGCGGCATGTTCTGCTTCACGGTCGGCACCTATCTGGAAGAGTTGCAAAAATATGCACCCGAAATATTTGAAACCTCCAAAGCCGCGTTCGAGAAAGCGGAAAATGGCTTCCTGCCATTGGCCGAAACCATGAAAATCCCTGCCGTGAGCGTGGATTACGCAGTAATGGAAAACAGCCGAAAAATAAAGGTGATGCCCTTCGACTTCGATTGGAACGACCTGGGTTCGTTTGAATCCATGTGGGAATATTTCGAGAAAATAAAACCCGAGGAAAAGACAACCAATTTGGTATTGGGTTCCAAAAAGCACGTGGAATTTATAGGCATGGAAAATATGATTTTGGTAGAAACCGAGGATGCCATTTTGGTGGTGCCGCGCTCGCGCACGCAAGACGTGAAAAAGGTGTACGAGCGATTGGAACAAGAACATCCCGAATTGTTGAAATAATTTATCCGTCCCATTTCCCGATAATTAAATATACCAACAAATGAACCCTACCGATAAGATATATATAGCCGGCCACAGGGGAATGGTGGGAAGTGCCATCCTGCGCAACCTGACGCAAAAAGGTTACGGCAATATCGTAACCCGCACCTCCGGCCAGCTCGATTTGCGCAATTCCGGGGCGGTGGCCGATTTTTTTGCCGCCGAAAAGCCGCAATACGTATTCCTTGCGGCGGCCAAAGTGGGCGGCATAGTGGCCAACAATACCTACAGGGCCGATTTTATCTACGAAAATTTGATGATTCAGAACAATGTGATACATGAATCGTACAAAAACGGCGTGGAAAAATTGATGTTCCTGGGGTCGAGCTGCATTTACCCCAAAATGGCACCGCAACCACTGAAAGAAGAATATTTGCTTACCGGACTGTTGGAATCCACCAACGAACCCTATGCCATAGCCAAAATAGCGGGCATAAAAATGTGCGATGCCTACCGTAGCCAATACGGATGCAATTTCGTGTCGGTGATGCCCACCAACCTTTACGGACCCAACGACAATTACGACCTGCAAAACTCGCACGTATTGCCCGCCATGCTGCGCAAGTTTCACGAGGCAAAGGAAAACAATGCCCCAAGCGTATCGCTCTGGGGTAGCGGTACGCCCATGCGGGAGTTCCTTCATGCCGACGACATGGCCGATGCCTGCGTGTATTTGATGCACAATTACAACGAGGAAGGCTTGGTGAACATAGGCGTGGGCGAAGACATCAGCGTAAAAGCATTGGCCGAAACCATTAAAAAAATAGTGGGCTACGAAGGCGAAATTGTGTGGGACAGCAGCAAGCCCGACGGCACGCCGCGCAAGCTGCTGGACGTAAGCAAACTGACCGGTTACGGCTGGAAAGCCAAAATTTCGTTGCAGGACGGCATAAGTTCGGTGTATGCGGCACAGTTCTTGAAATAAAGCCTACCTTTGCGTGTCATTTTTCAAATTGAAAACAAAACATCAGGCCCAATGACTATTGTCAACCGGTAGCCATTTTGTTTGACATAACAATAAAAAAACCTCTAATACAATGAAGGGAATCGTGTTGGCTGGTGGCTCGGGTACCCGCTTGTACCCCATAACCAAGGCCATAAGCAAACAGCTTATGCCCATTTACGACAAGCCCATGATTTACTACCCGTTATCGGTATTGATGATGGCGGGCATCAAGGAAATATTGATTATAACCACTCCCGAAGACCAGCCCGGTTTTATCCGCCTATTGGGCGACGGCGGCCAATGGGGCTGCCGTTTTGAATACGTGGTGCAGGAAAAGCCCAATGGCCTGGCCCAGGCATTTGTGTTGGGGGCCGATTTTATTGGTGCCGACAAGGTAGCCTTGGTTTTGGGCGACAATATCTTTTACGGCAGCGGCTTGGCCAAATTGCTGCAGGAAAACAACGACCCGGAGGGCGGCGTAATATTTGCCTATCAGGTAAACGACCCCGAACGGTACGGCGTGGTGGAGTTTGACCAAGATTTCAACGCCCTGTCCTTAGAAGAAAAGCCCGCCCGGCCCAAGTCCAACTATGCCGTGCCCGGCCTGTATTTTTACGACAATTCGGTAGTGGAAATAGCCAAAAACATCCAGCCATCGCCCCGTGGCGAATACGAGATAACCGACGTAAACAAGGAATACCTAAGGCAAGGCAAGCTGAAAGTGGGCGTATTGAGCCGGGGCACCGCCTGGTTGGATACCGGCACCCACGATTCGTTGATGGAAGCCAGCCAATTTGTGCAGATAATAGAAAACAGGCAGGGCCTGAAGGTAGGCTGCCCCGAAGAGGTGGCGTATAGAATGGGATATATCGATGTTGCACAATTGGAAACATTGGCCGAGCCGCTGCGCAAGAGCGGTTATGGCGAGTATCTCTTAAAGTTGGTAAGTTAGGCTTGGAGGTATGACGTTTTTTTGTCAGCAGCGTAAATGTTGCACCAAAGTAAGCATTGGGTGCATTGTTTCTTGTTATGGGTGGAGCCCTTTGTTAAGCGATTATTTTCAAAATATCAGGTGAAAGCGTTTTTTTATATTAAATATTTATTTGTACATTTAGTTGCCTTGCTGTTTTCGGTCAAGGTATTGGGCCAGAACTACGTAAATATCAAGGATTATGGTGCCAAGGGCGATGGCAAGACCGATGATACCGAAGCTATACTTAAAGCGTTTGGGGTGGCGCGCGCCGCCCAGCAAAGTACCAAAGACATTTCGGGTGGCGTATATAGCGGATATGTATATGTAGGTGCCAGCCCCACGGTTTTTTTTCCCGTGGGGCAGTATAGGATTAGCAAGACGATAGACCCGGGTTTAAGTTACCTGCACATCTTGGGCGACCAGGCCGTTTTGGCACCCATTTCAAAGCAAGCAAGCCGCATTGCCGCCATAAGGGCCAATTTGTGGCAAGCCAAGATTGAGGGCATGCAATGGGTGGGCTTCGATACCGCATTGGCCATAGATACCCGCACCCTCGAAACAGGCAGCATAGTGGTAGCCAATTGTTCTTTTATCGACAATACATTGGGGCTTGCCATAACTGCCTTTGGTGCCATGGTAACGGTGCGCGAAAATCGGTTCGTGGTGAACCGTAAAAGTTGCTTTTTTACCGGCGACAAGGTGGATATGTATGACAACTGGATAACCGCCGGGACATTGACGGGCAAATGGCCTTCGCAGGTGGAAAACCGCGGCACGCTACATTTCAACCGGAACCTATTGGTACCCACGCCCCCAAACGGGGCCGTGGAACCCGCTTGGATCAACAATTACGGCAGCCTGATGATAGAAGGGGTGAGGCAAGGCGGCGAACCCGGTTCGTTCACATTGGTAAACAATTTTGCTGCGGCGGTTCTGCCATATCCCGTTACGCAAAATGCGGTAGTAATTCAAAATTCCGATTGTTACGCTATATATGGCAACACCCCTCCCAATAACTTCCAACCGGCAGCACTTAGGTTGATAAAAGTACCCAATAATATAGTTTTGGAAAATTTAAGGGGGTTTATTGATGCCGGTGTTGTCGATTTTTCTACATTCATGAATAGTGCGGACAAGCTGGCATTGAGCCAGAGGGGAATCAATGAAATAAAACTAACATTCAAAAATATCCAACATTCGCCCAAGCTGTTTGACAATGGCTCTATTGTCCCCAACGAACTCATTAAGTTTACGGAACATTGAGCTTAGTTAAGGCTACTGATTGCACATTTAATATACCTTATTTATAAGATAATGAATTATACCGAACGACAGGTGGAGTGGACAGAAGTGATAGAAGCCAAAAGCCCCATCGTTGATTTGAAGCTACGGGAACTATGGCGGTACCGCGATTTGGTTTCCATGTTCGTGAGGCGCGATTTCGTGGCCAACTACAAGCAAACCATTTTGGGGCCGCTTTGGTTTTTGGTACAACCATTGTTGACCACTGTCACGTACCTGATTATTTTCGGAAGGGCCGCCGGCCTTGCCCCGGACGACGTGCCGCCTATCTTGTTTTACCTTTCGGGCATTACCATTTGGACTTATTTTGCCGAATGTCTTACCAAGACGGCCACCGTATTCAAGGACAATGCGCAGATATTTGGCAAAATATATTTCCCCCGGTTGACGATGCCCGTTTCCATAATCATATCCAATTTGGTACGGTTTGGCATTCAGTTTGGCTTGTTTTTGGCTGTCTGGCTTTATTTTTTGCTGATAGACAAGAGCGTTGCGCTGCAGCCCAATTGGGTATTGTTGATGGTGCCGCTTTTGGTGGCCATGATGGGCGTCATAGCGCTTGGCTTGGGTATGATGATTAGCGCCCTTACCACGAAATACAAGGATTTGATATTTTTGCTCACTTTTGGGGTGCAATTGTTGATGTTTGCCACACCGGTCATCATCCCCCTGCAAAAGATGCCGGAGAAGTACCAGTGGATTATTAAACTGAACCCCATAACGGCCATAGTGGAAACCTTTCGGTACGCCTTTACGGGCATGGGCAGCGTGGATTGGGGCAATTTGGGCTATGCCCTTGTATTCTCTGTAGCAATTTTGATGCTGGGCACCGTAATTTTCAACAGGGTGGAGCGTAGCTTTACGGATGTGGTGTAACGGGGGAGGAAGACAAATCCTTGTGCGGGGCATTTGCCATAGGCGGTACGTGCGATTTTTAAAATTAAAACCCTTTATCTTTTTTAGATGAGCGATATTGCCATAAAGGTGGAAAACCTGGGTAAACTGTATAGGCTGGGCGAGATAAGCACCGGCACCATCAGCCATGACCTGAACAGGTTTTTTGCCAAAATAAGGGGCAAGGAAGACCCCTATGCCAAACTTGGCGAAACCAACGACAGGGCCACGAAAGGCGGCAGCGACTATGTATGGTCGTTGAAGGACGTAAATTTTGAGATAAACCAAGGCGATGCGGTGGGCATCATTGGGCGCAACGGGGCGGGAAAAAGTACGCTGCTTAAACTATTGAGCAAAGTAACCAGCCCCACAACGGGCAATATCAAAGTAAAGGGGCGCATAGCCTCCTTGTTGGAAGTGGGCACGGGGTTCCACCCGGAACTTACCGGTAGGGAAAATATATATTTGAATGGTGCCATATTGGGGATGAGCAAAAAAGAAATCACCCGAAAATTTGACGAAATAGTTGATTTTTCGGGGGTGGAGCGATATATCGACACACCGGTTAAGCGTTATTCCTCAGGCATGTATGTACGGCTGGCTTTTGCCGTGGCGGCGCATTTGGAGTCGGAAATATTGATTGTGGACGAAGTGTTGGCCGTGGGCGATGCCGAGTTCCAAAAGAAGTGCCTGGGCAAAATGGGCGATGTGGCCAAGGGCGAGGGCAGGACGGTGTTGTTCGTGAGCCATAATATGTCGGCGGTGCAAAACCTATGTACAAGTAGTATTTTGATGGAAAAGGGTAAACTGGTGGCCCATGGGACAACTTCCCGGATTATTGAGCAATACCACTCCGGAGCGAACATTGAGAATCGTTGGCAAGGTGAAATAGAAAACAACAACTTGGTGATATACGAAACGTATGTAAGACCGCGCAACGCCCACGTAAATTCAGATAACATCATATACCAATCGGATGAAATAGAAATTGGCATAAAACTTAAAGTTAAACGGGGCCAAACGCCCCTTTGCTGTGGTTTCAATATTGATTCGTCTTACGGATACCCCATTTTACGAGCAAACTATAACGATTACAATGAAACAGAGGGACTAAGCGAGGGAACATACGAACTCAAATTCGTCATTCAACCATATCTGTTGTCGATTGGGTCGTATGTAATTCGTTTTGATATTTCTATTCCTTTCGTGATGCAGTATTTTGGTGCTGACATCAATATCGGTTTTGACGTGGTTTCCGATTCCGTAATTGGCAATAAATACAATATCGAGAACATGCCGGAGTACGTTTCGACTGTTAGGCCAAGATTATTTTTGGACAACTCCCTTAAACCTATTTAATAAAGTATTGCATGGGCATGGAAGCAGCTAATTTTAAGGCTCTTATCGGCGTTTTTGATATTGATATGCAACCCGAAGACGTGGACGATGTAAGCCAGGCATTAGTCCAGTTTCTCGATAACGAGGGTCAAATAATTTTCCCGGAGGGCTTTGAATTCAAGCAATTCTTACCTCAACGATTTAGCAAAAAGCAAGATAGAGATTTATTCCTTCAACTTAAATTTGAGACTGGCAGGATTTTTAATATCAAAATAGAGAAATACAAAGAAATAATTAAATGTGCAGCCCATGCACCCTACGACATTTCAATTGTTTACAATGTCTATATAGACGATAAAACGAATTGGCGGTCAGTTGTGTCGTCCCAGCTTTATGACCTGAAGAGTTTTGGGTTATTGGACGAGGCAAATTTATATGTCTGCTTGACCTACGGTGGCGATATTCAAAAGGTTGCCGAGTTGATTCAGGATATTTGCGATGGCAAAGCAATTATAGCTCACTCAAAAGACAATACTTTTGAATATCCGGGCATAAGCCTGTTATACGAGTTGGCGGCATCAAACCCCGAGAAATTGTTTTTTTACCTACACACTAAAGGTATGTCAACCCATACCATAGACCGCACCAGGTTTAATTGGGTACTCACCAACCTGACTTTTGGACGTTGGCGTTATTTCATACAGTATTTTTCTACACTTGGGGTAAACAAAATTGGGCTTTTCCCGGCACGAGATGGGCAAAGAAATGGCGGCTGGGTTTGGTTCAATTTTTTCATGGTAACAGGAAAGTATTTATTGGGCAGAGAAAAGCCGGTACTGACAAAGGATAGATACTATTACGAGTCATGGCTAGGGATACAAAATTCGGATTTTGTGCCAGACGACAATTTTTCAATATTCTCCGAATCGGTTAAAACATTTGAACAGCCGGAGGTGGCTACTGAATTTTTGAAACTGAGTTATGACAACTACTTCGGGATAAAGCTATTGTTGAGAAGACTATTGTGTAGGCTATTAGGTTTAAACACGCAACTATATGACTGCTTTTATTTCCAAAACAATAAATTTTAATATACTTTATCGCGAGGTCGTAAGTGTACAATCAAGTTTTGCCCCATAAATGATATCAATAGTAGTTTCTTCATACAAAGAGCATTTTTTTCAGGCATTCAGCCAAAATGTGGCTGAGACCATAGGTGTGCCTTATGAAATAATAAAAATTGCAAACGATGGCAAATTGCTTAAATTTACGTTCTTGTAAATGACCAAACCTCTCCCCAATAGCATCAACCAAGGCGAAAGCGAAACGCTGGAATTCAAAACCTCATTCGGTGACGAGGTGATTGTTTCGTTGGTGGCTTTTGCCAATACAAAGGGCGGAACGGTTTGTATTGGTGTTTCAGACGAAGGAAAAATCAAAGGGGTAGATGTAGGCAAAGAAACCGTTCAGAATTGGATTAACGAAATCAAGGGCAAAACAGCTTCTGCCATTATTCCCGATGTGGAAATTATAGAGGAAGAAGACAAAACAATCGTACTATTCAAAATTCAGGAATACCCGATTAAACCTGTTGCCGTAAAAGGAAAATGCTATAAACGAACAGGGAACGCCAACCACCTGATGAGCGTGGAAGAAATTGCCAACGAGCATTTGAAAACCATCAATACAAGCTGGGATTTTTATATTGACCCGAATCATGCTACGGAGCATGTCTCGTTAGACAAGGTCAATCGTTTCATCAAAAAAATAGAACAACGCACCGACCTCCCCATTCCGTATTCGCCGTTCGAGTTTCTGTCAAAAATGGAAATGATTCGGGAAGGCAAACTTACTTTCGGGGCATATTTATTGTTTGTTTCCGATTATTGCCCGATAAGCGATGTGCAAATAGGGCGGTTCAAAAGTGATATTACCATTATCGACTCTGTGTCGATGAATACCGATTTGTTCGCGGAAGTAGATGAAATAATGGCTTTTGTCAAAAAACACTTAATGGTGGAATACATCATTACCGGAACGCCACAACGCACCGAACGTTTTGATTATCCGCTTGATGCCATTCGCGAAATTGTTGTCAATATGGTTGTTCACCGGGATTATAGGGATAGTTCGGGCAGCGTGATTAAAATTTTCGACAACAGGATAGAATTTTACAATCCCGGTAAATTATTCGGAGGCATTACCATACAAGATTTATTGACCGGACATTACACCTCAAAATCAAGAAACAAGCTGATAGCCAAAGCCTTCAAAGAAGCAGGACTTATAGAGCGTTATGGCTCGGGGATATATAGGATACAAAATATTTGCAAAGAATATGGCGTAATTTCACCCGTTTTTGAAGAAATGGCGAATGGTTTCAGGATTGTGCTTTTTAATGAAAAAATAGAGGTCACCGATAAGGTCACCGATAGGGTCACCGATAAGGTCACCGATAGGGTCACCGATAACCAAAGGAAGATGTTGTTGCTTTTTGAAGAAGACAATGGGATATCTACGGGCGAATTGGCCGAACGAATTGGGATTTCGCGAAGAAAAATCAAGGAAAATATCGCGAAACTAAAAGAAGTTGGACTCATCGAACGTATCGGCCCCGCAAAAGGTGGCTATTGGAAAATAAACCCGGACAAAAACATATAAAAACAACCCCTGAAAATCTTCGTCATCGTTCCTTGTTGCAACCAAGCCAATTGAAATAGAAGAAGGAATTAAAGATATTTACAAAGATTTTTTATCAGAAAGTATATGGATAGCCACCAATATTGCGCGTATTCAAAAGCATAATTATTAAAGACTATTCCATCGGGCCACTAAAATTTTAGCATAGCCAATTTTGAAAAGCCCAGTATTTTAAGTTTAAAAAAGGCAATATGTAAAAGCGTGTATATCCAACATAAGAGGCATCGCGATAAAGATGGCCTTTTACGAATATTCTGTATTAGAAAAATTGTAAGAAGTGGAAGCGTTCAATATATAATAATAATCCTGCATGATATCCATAGTAGTTTCTTCATACAAAGAGCATTTTTTTCAAGAGTTCAGCCAAAATGTGGCAGAAACCATAGGTGTTCCTTACGAAATAATAAAAATAGAAAACCAAGGGAAATATGGGCTGTGCGAAGCATATAACCTTGGTTTGTCGCGGGCAACCTACGATGCGGTATTGTTCTCGCATGAAGACATCTTGTTCCATACAAAAAACTGGGGGTCGGGAGTAATCCAACAATTTGAGCAAAACCCAAGTTTGGGACTGATGGGCTTGGCGGGCTGTGCACACAAGACCAATGCGCCCACCCCATGGTATTCAGATGATGGTAAACAGAGCAAGTGCCTTTATTACCTTAATTTAACCCAATCCGACTACAAAGGTGAGCGGCCTACCACCAAAACTATAGTTTGCCCGGACAATGTGACCTTGGGAAAAGTGGTGACGCTTGACGGCTGCTGGTTATGTACCCGCAAATCGGTGGCCGAAGAAATCAAATTCGACCAGCAAACTTTTACCGGCTATCATTGTTACGACATCGATTTTTCGCTGTCGGTGGCGGAAAAATATGAAGTGGCCGTGTATTTCGGTATAGATGTGGAGCACAAAAGCCATGGAGATTATTCGTTAAGTTGGCTGGAAGACACCATCAAGCTATACCACAAGTGGAAGGACAAGCTGCCGATGCAGGCCAAAGAAATTCCGGAGGCTACCTTGCGCAAGGCAGAGTATGTAGGTATGTCGCAGACCTTTGTGAGGGCAAAAGTTTATGGATATCCGAAAATGGAAATTTACAAAATAGCCTTCGACAAAAACTTCAGGAAGGCAATAGGGCTGAAACGATGGCTGAGGTTGCAGGGAAGTTTCATAAAGACCTTGTTGCGCAGAACATGAGGCGGGAGCCGAGTGTTTTTGTGGGGTATATTGTTGAGCCGATGTTATGGGCAGGTTTCCTATTTTTTCTTGGTCAGTTTTTTGTTTTCTGTTGGTGGCGGTAGAAAGTTTGCTGGCGTTACAACTTTTTGTCCTGTCTTTTGCTCTAATGCAAGTCTTGCGTCTTTGGCTATTTTTCCAC
>JASGFI010000005.1:0-41594 GCA_047605615.1 Edaphocola sp.
GCAACGAGGGAACTCGTGTCATTCCCTTTAAGGCGACAATTTTAAATGCACCCACCTCCCCTACCGTAGCAGGAATTTTTAGGACACAACATCCATGGGGGGACGAGGCGTTTAAAACATTAAATCCCCAAGCGACTTGATGAGGCTCATATCCTGCCTGCTATGCCAGTCAACGGCATCTATTTTGCTTAAATGCAAGTAAAAATCCTCGGGTGCGGCCACGCTTCCCGCATTTTGTACAAGCAACAAGTAATCGGCTTTTTTCAATTCGGGTATCAAGGTAGTGGCACCGATATGGTTGGTATATAACAAGAGCGAGGCTTCGGAATATTGCCTTTCGTGCCGGTACACCGGAAAATGCACAATCCATTCCCGTTCTTCCGTTTCCAATTGTCCGAAAAGGCTACCGGCACTTTTCGGTTGTTTTTTGTCGGCAAGCTTGGCCGATACATTGCAATCGGTATCGAGAAAGAAATTTACGTCAAACAGCCTGTTCAGCCACCAGCAGAGCGTATATCCGGGCAAATGGCAGCCCAGGGCAAACAACAAGCTGTCGTCAAAAAAATCTTCTTCGACCAGCAGGCTGTCTAATGTTTGTCTTGGCGCTTTCATGGTTGGCAAATATAGTTAGAGATTTTGTTGGCATGGCTTTTCAAAACAATATTTGTCCCTGGAACGATTATGGCCATCCATGGCCGAACAAGGCGCATTTGGCTTTGGCGAGAAAAGTTCAAATTTTCGCTTCAATCATTTGTGCTTCCGAAGTGCCCACGCTGAAAACGTCCGCGGCATGAGGTGCTATGTTTCCTCACGAAAAGATGATTTCCCCCCGTTTTACCCCGTGTATTTGTACCTTTGCCGCTCCTTATGAAGAAAAGATTAGCCATATTGGGTGCCACGGGTTCCATAGGCACGCAAGCGTTGGAGGTAGTGGCGGCACACCCTGCGTTGTTTGCCGTTTCGGTGCTTAGTGCCCATAGCAACGCCGCCTTGCTGATAGAACAAGCCCAACAATTTAAACCCGCCACCGTGGTAGTAACCGACCAAGCCGCTTACGAAAAAGTAAAAACTGCATTGTCTGCCACGAAAACAAACGTAATGCATGGCGCCGCCGCCCTTTGCGACGCGGTGCAACAAGACGATGTGGACATGGTGCTGGCGGCCATTGTGGGCTTTGCGGGGCTGCACTCCACGCTTGCAGCCATCGAGGCGGGCAAGCAAGTGGCCATAGCCAACAAAGAAACGCTGGTAGTGGCCGGCGAATTGGTGATGCAAAAGGCAGCAGCCAAGAATATTGTTCCCATTCCGGTAGATAGCGAACATTCGGCCATATTTCAATGCCTGGCAGGCGAACATGCGCACACCATAGAAAAGATAATACTTACCGCTTCCGGCGGCCCGTTTTTGGGCAAGAAGACCAACTTTTTGGTCAACGTAAAAAAAGACCACGCCCTGCAACACCCCAACTGGGCCATGGGCGCAAAAATAACCATAGACTCGGCCACCTTGATGAACAAGGGCTTGGAAATGATAGAAGCCAAATGGTTGTTCGGCCTGCAAAACGAGCAAATAGACGTAGTGGTGCATCCCCAATCCATCATCCATAGCATGGTACAATTTACCGATGGTTCGCTGAAGGCGCAAATGGGATTGCCCGACATGAAACTGCCCATACAGTACGCACTGGCCTACCCGCAGCGGTTGGCCAATGACTTCAAGCGTTTCGACTTTCGTAACGATGCCACCTTGACCTTCGAACAGCCCGATCATAAAACCTTCCGCAACCTGGCCCTGGCCAAAGATGCCATGTATAAAGGCGGCAATGCAACCTGCGTGCTGAACGCGGCCAACGAGGTGGTGGTCAACGGCTTCCTGCACAACCGCGTAGGTTTCATGGAAATGACCGAAATGATAGAAGAAGCCCTAAATTCCGTTCCGTTTATAGAAAATCCGAGTTTGGAAGAGCTGGAAGCCACCGACAGCGAAACCCGGAAACTAACCGAGCAACTGGCCAAAGGCAGCCAATTGTACAATTAGAACCACCCCCCTTGTATTTTTATAACTAATTTCGCACCCAGAATAATTTAACCATTTCAAGAATCTATGCCCGGAATTGTCATTCAGATTTCCCAGTTTTTGCTGGCATTGTCCCTACTGATAGTATTGCACGAAGGCGGCCACTTTTTTTTCGCCAGGTTGTTCAAGACACGCGTGGAAAAATTTTACCTGTTTTTCGATTTCCTTTTTCCCTTCAGCAATGTTTTGCCCTTTTCGCTTTGGAAGAAAAAAGTTGGCGAAACCGAATGGGGCATTGGCTGGTTCCCATTGGGCGGTTACGTAAAAATAGCCGGCATGGTGGACGAGAGCATGGACAAGGAACAACTGGCCAGGTCGCCCGAACCTTGGGAGTTCAGGAGCAAGAAACCCTACCAACGCCTGCTGATTATGTTGGGAGGCGTATTGGTCAACGTGCTGCTGGCGTTCCTTATCTACGCCATGATACTGTTCGTATGGGGCAAGGAGCGCATACCCCTCAGCGACTTGAAGGGCGGCATCACCGTTACCGATTCGTTGGGTACGGTAATGGGCTTCAAGAATGGCGACCAAATAGTGGCGCTCAACGGCAAGAACCTGCAATACATGGACGAAGTATTGCCCCAAATGCCCTTTGCCAAAACAGTAACCGTAGTGCGCAACGGCAACAAGGTAACCCTTTCCATACCCGAAAACTGGCTGGGGGAACTGAAAAAGAAAGGCATTTTTGCGTTCAACATACCCGTGGTGATAGACAGCTTGGTGCCTGGGGCGGGCGCAGCAAAAGCCGGGCTATTGGCAAACGACCAGATAGTGGGCCTCAATGGCGTAGCGTTGCCCTTCCAGTTGTTCCGCGACAGCTTGGACAAGTACAAGAACCAAACCGTTTCGGTGATGTACAACCGCAACGGGGTAGCCAATTCAGTAGCCATAACCGTAAGCGACAGCGGCACCATAGGCTTTAGGCCCACCGCCGATGCCGAAAAACTGCAACGCCTCGGCTTGTTGCACCCGCAAATAACCAAATACGGCTTTTTTGAATCGTTTCCTGCCGGGGCCGCCATGGGCGTGGAAAAAATAAAATCTTATTGGAAACAATTGGGCTTGTTCCTGAAGCCCAAGACCGGAGCTTTCAAGCAGGCCGGCGGCTTTGGCAGCATGGCCAGCATTTTTCCCCGCTATTGGGACTGGGAGATATTTTGGAACATTACGGCCTTCATTTCCATAGCCTTGGCCATTATGAACCTACTGCCCATACCCGGCCTGGACGGGGGCCACGTAGTGTTCACTTTGATAGAAATGATTATAGGCCGCAAAGTAAACGACAGGGTTGTGGAAATAGCCACCACCGTGGGTTTGGTACTGTTGCTCACGCTCATGGTGCTGGTAAATGCCAATGACATAATACGGTGGTGGAACGGGCATTTCTAAAATAAGACATTCGACCATCCGTATGTTGGCCAGCAAAAGGATATTGTGTACGTTGGCAGCTGCGAAACTCAGTTTCCTATAACCGCGCGGGTTCCCCGGCTTCGCCGGGGAACCCGCGCGGTAGCTATGCACCAAAACTGCCGTTTAATACGCCCATTTCAAATAGGTGGCTCCCCAGGTAAAGCCACCGCCAAAGGCCGCCAATATTATGTTGTCGCCTTTGTTTAGTTGGTTTTCCCACTCCCATAGGCACAAGGGTATGGTGCCGCTGGTGGTGTTGCCGTAACGTTGTATGTTTACCATCACTTTTTCTTCGGGCAAGCCCATGCGGTCGGCAGTGGCACTGATGATGCGCAGGTTGGCTTGGTGCGGCACCAGCCAAGCCACGTCGTCGCTGCCCAGGTTGTTGCGTTCCATTATTTCCGCCGACACATCGGCCATGCCCTTTACGGCAAATTTAAATACCGTTTGGCCTTCTTGATAAATGTAGTGTTCCTTGGCCATTACCGTTTCCACGCTTGCGGGCTTGGCCGAGCCGCCCGCTTTTTGGTGCAGGTGCACCCAGCCATTGCCATCTGTCTTGAGAATAGAGTCCAGGATGCCGTTGCCTTCCTCGTTGGCTTCCAGCAACACTGCGCCGGCACCATCGCCAAAGATGATGCAAGTGCTGCGGTCTTCGTAATCTACTATGGAACTCATCTTGTCGGCCCCCACTACTATCACCCTTTTGTGGCGGCCACTTTCTATGAACTGTGCGGCGGTAGTGAGCGAATACAGAAAGCCGCTGCATGCCGCACTTATGTCGTAGCTGAAAGCATTGTCCATGCCGCAGCTGGCCGTAACCAAATTGGCCGTAGCCGGGAATTGCATATCCGGCGTGGTGGTGGCGCATATCAACAAATCTATGGAAAGCGGGTCGATGCCCGATTTTTCCAGCAGGTTTTTAACGGCATTGGTGGCAAGGTACGAGGTACCCAAACCGGTTTCTTTCAATATGCGGCGTTCCTTTATGCCTGTACGTGCGGTTATCCATTCGTCATTGGTATCTACTATCGATTCCAGTTCTTTGTTCGTCAGCACATACTCGGGCACATATCCACCCACAGCGGTAATGGCCGCATGTAACTTTCCCATTACGGTTTTCAAGTTTTAGAACGGCAAAGGTAAGTTGCTGCGCCAACATAATGAAGTGTGTGTTCGGGGGGCACAACCATGGTCGCATTGCCTTATGTTCGCAGTGCGCTGAACAATGCCATAAACCAAACGTGCGTACAGCCGCCATATCGCCAATGCAATGTTGCACACAAAAGTCACCTTCTTTTAGGGTGTGTGAGCCTTAGCTTCCTATCAAAGTTAAACACACGATAAATAAATAAAATTTCTACTAAATATTGTATTGAATTATAAATTACGCTCGTCTTTGTTTTTCCTTTGTTATCGGTTATACTTCTCGCCGGGTAAAAATGTGCAATGTTATTGTCAAAAAATTGGCAATTAAGCGTCATGAACTTTTGTAATTCTTGGTGGTATGGTTGATGTTTTGGAAGAAGGCAGCAATAAAGGAATCATACTGCACACCGGATAGTTTTGTGCAATGAATATCGCACCAAGACACCAGGGAATTTGATTGCTCATTTTGGCAATACTGTTGAACCCCAACAATCCCGTTGTTAAACAACCAAGTAAAAGCCCCCCTGTCATCCTGAAAGGAACTAAAAAAAGACCCTGCATAGACCCTTACAGGGTGACAAGAGCGGGAATAAAAATATTTTTTCTTGAATGTGGCACAATAGGCCAACGAAATTCGATTGCACATTTTTACCCGGTGCGAAGTATAGGTAGCCAAGCAAGAATCTTTTCGTGGATATCCATCATATCAAAATCCAAGGTTGATGGCAGGATACAATCTTCCCTATGCCATATTGCATGGCTGGCAGACAGAAGTAAAAGCTGGCCTATCTACGAGGGTGTATCTTAATGGATTTTCGGGTACTTAGCTATAGAGCACTGGAAATACAAAAAAAACGACACTGTTTTTTCAGGCAAGGTAGTTTCAACTGGTGACTATCATTATGGAGCGAACTTTTCCAATAAATCTCATGCAATTGGTTGGGTTGTATGCACCGCAAGCCGAAGCATCAAGAACGGTTTCGCAAAAATTGTTCCCATTCTTCCAATTGTTTCCCCTTCATCACCCTTGGTATCTTGTTCATGGCGCCGTAGCGGCCGGTGGCCTTCAGGAAATCGGTAAAGACATGGCCGGGCAACACTTCTACCAACACTTCTTTTAGTGCCGAAGTGCGCTCTACCGCGTAGTCGTCGTTCACGGCGCACAATGTTCTATCCACTATGCGTTTGATGGCCGCTGCACCTACCGGCTCGTCGCAACCTATGTACCATTTGTGGGCAAATAAATTTTCGTAAGGCATGCCGCCTACCGTAAACTCGCGCACTGCAATACCCAATTGCTTGTTCACCTCGTCAATGGCGGCGTTGAGGTTATCTACCGAAGTATGCTCGCCGCACAGGCTCAGGTATTGTTTGGTGCGCCCTACTATCACTATTTCGTGCGCCGCCACGTCGGTAAACTTTACCACATCGCCAATCAAGTAGCGCCAAGCACCCGCACAGGTACTCAACACCACCGCATAGGCCACATCCGGCTGCACCTCGTGTATGAAGTGTGTTTGCGGATGGCCTATCAGCTCGCCATTGTCGTCAAAGTTTTCGGCGGTAAACGGCAAGAACTCGAACAGGATGCCCGCATTCAATACCAGTTTGATGCCGGGTACTCCGGGCCTGGCCTGAAAGCCAAACGAACCCTCGGAAGCCATATAGGTTTCGATAAAGGCCACTTGTTTTGAAAGAAGCCTTTTCAGGTTCTCTCGATAAGGTTCTATGGCTACGCCGCCATGTATATATACCCTGAGGTTGGGCCACATATCGTGTATGGTATTGAGGCCGTATTTCTTCACTATCTCTTCCAGCACTATTTGAGCCCAGGCGGGTACGCCACACAGTATGCCCACATCCCAGCTTGGGGCTTTTTCCACTATCAGCCCAATACGGTCTTCCCAAAGCGGTTGTTTGGATATTTTTTGCCCCGGCTTGTAGAAGAAATTGGACAATAAACGGGGCATATTCTTGGCGCTGATGCCGCTCATGTCGCCTTCGTAAATATCGCCTTGCCGGTTAAGCGAGGTACTGCCGCCAAGCATCAACACGCCTTTTTCAAAGGTGGCGGGCGGAATGGGGAAATTGCTCATGCTGTAAAATTGCCTGAAGCCCACCTTTTGCGTGGAGCGTATCATTTCCCTGGTAACGGGTATGTGTTTTGACGCGGACTCGGAGGTGCCGCTGCTCAAGGCAAAATAGTTTACGCGCCCGGGCCAGGTTACATTTTCCTCGCCCGCCAAACATTTGTGCCACCATTGGGCAAACATGGAATTGTAGTTATGGAAAGGGACGTTTTTTTTAAAGTCTGCCACCCAATCGAGCGACTGGCCCAGCATGGAATCGAATTTGTATTGTTTGCCGAATTGCGTGTATTGCCCACGCTCCACCAAATACCTCAGTGTGCGCATTTGGTAGGTCTTGGGCGATGCCGTCTTTATCCTAAACTGTTTGCGTATGCGCAGGGAGCGTGCTATCAGGTTGCCAAGTAATGCCATAGGTGTCGAAACGATGAAGCGTGGTCAATGGGTACGAGTAGGTCGAAGCGGCAAAAATAAAATAATTCGCGGCCAACTTTGTCCCGACATCGTAAAATCCTTATTGTTCATGTATTTTTAACGCACCACGAGGCACTGCAACGTTGCTGGGTTTGTGTTTCCCGCAAAAGTTAATCGTATAATTTCTCGCAAAGGTGCAGCAGCACAAAGAACCAAAGATGCTTATTAGGCTGTTGATGAGCCATATTTAGCATCATTGGCAACAAGGCAAAAAAGAACGGAGAAAACCAAATAGTTTTCTCCGCTTATGGTAGCGCAATGCAAGCGGTTTGCTTAATCGGCGGTATCTTTTTTGGGCTTTTCTTTGGGCGCACGTTTTATTTTTGGTGTGCCTGTTTCCAGTATTTTCAGCAAATCGGCTTCCACGCTTTTGTCCACCGTTTCGGTGATGCGGCCTATCTCGTCGTTGCCGCGCAACACTATTATTGTGGGCACTTTCTCTATCTCATAAGTTGCATACGCAGTATCTGCGCCTATGCTCTTTTTCTGGTGGTCCAGGGCATATAACGGTATCAGTTCTATGGGCACATTGGCCATTTGCAATACCTGGAACAATTGCGGTATCAGCTTTTCGGAATCTTCGCACCAAGTACCAAAAAAAACTTTCAAGGTGTGTCCCCGAAGCATCTTGGTCAACTGCCCCATTTTTTCAATATCCGGCATATACGCCTCTGCCCTTTCCCGCAACTTAAATTCCCGGAATTGTTCCAAGTCCAAAAAGGTCATGGGGCCAACCATCATGGGCCTGCCGTCTTTTTGCTCATCCGGCATCATCTCGAAGCGTTGCTCCTCCTGGGCCTGTGCCGAATAACCAACCGCCAGCAGCGCACCGGCAAAAAAAACACTTTTCAATAAATGTTGCATATCTATTTCAGGTTAATTTTTATTTGTTCCAGCATGTGCCGCAACTGTATCAATGATTCTTTTAAGTCCAATTTTTTGTTTACCTCCACCTTTTCCGACTTTATTTTTTCCCTGGCCCCCTTTATGGTGTGTTTTTTTTCTTTGACCAAGTGGTGTATCAGGCGCAGCTCGGCTATGTCTGCCGGTGTGTATAGACGGTCGCCTTTGCGGGTTGTGCGGGGTTTCAGTTTAAATTCCGTGGTCCAAAACCTGATGTGCGACGTGTTGACGGCAAAAAACTTGGCCACTTCGCCGATGGAATAATAATTTTTCCGCAAGTCCCAATCGGGCAGCGGCACAGGTTCTTCATGTTCCGTCACATCATCGTCCTCCGTTGGTTCTTCGTCACCCTGGTTAATATCGGTTTCCCCTGCACTGTTTGCTTCCGGTTGTTTTTCCTGCAGCATTTGGGGCTTTGGCGTATCGTCTATAAGCGTTGCGCCGAACGGATAATCCTCATGGAGCAAGGCGGCATAATCTGCTTGAACCAATTCGCCAAGTATTTGCTTGTCCAGATAATCGTCGCCCTGTTGCTCCTCTATATACCGAAAGCCGGGTACTTCCACCGATTCGGTTTTTATGTCGGTTGGTTGCTCTGCGGTTACGGTATCATTTTGTGTTTCTTCACCGGCATTGCCCCGAGGTTCGTCTTTTTGCGCGTTGCCCGATTTTTTCTTTTTGGGTTCGGGCTGTGGCAAAAACTCCTCATCGTCGAATAAAGTTAAAACACGCGTTTCCATTTCATATCGTTTTGCCGTGAACAACTAACACGCCACGCCCTAAGGTAAGGCCATTGCCGCAGCAACAAAAATAAAGGTTTCAAGCCAAACCATGGCAGCTATTTATCCCGTTGGCGTTTTTGATGGCCATGGGATCCACGCAAATTTATCCCAAAAAACCATTCATGTCAAAACCATTTTTTCCTGATAAAAAACAGCAGCATCAACAGCGAAATGCCGAACATGAACACCACCGCCATGGCAAAACCGTGTGGGTAATCCTGAAAAGGAATCTCCTTGAAATTCATCCCAAAAATGCCGCCTATAACCGTAGCCGGAGCCAATAGCGTGGTAACCACCGTAAGGATTTTCATCACCTGGTTCATGCGCATGTTTACTTGGTTCATATATAGGTCTTGAATGTTCAAGGCCATTTCCCTGTAGTTTTCGGCGTATTCTATGGCCAATGTTATATGGTCGTACACGTCTTTGAAATACTTGCGGTTTTGGTTGTTGACAAGCCTATTTTCTGTATGCCAAAAGGAAGTAACCAATTCGCGAACGGGCGTTATGGCACGCTTTACCACCACTATCTCCTGCCTCAACAGCGTAACTTTCAACAGTACTTTTCCATTGGGATTGGTGGTCAACACTTCGTCTTCCAGTTTTTCCAACCTATCCGAAAGCTGCTCCAATACGGCAAAGTAATCGTCCACCACCGCATCTATGAGCAAGTAGGCCAAATAATCGGCCTCCTTTTTGCGCACGGGGGCCGCGGCATTTTTCAGTTTTTCGCGTATGGGGTTGAAGGGGTCGCGGCGCGGGTCGGGCTGGAAGGACAGCACCAATGCCCTGCCTAATATCAGGCTTAGCTGTTCTACTTGCACTATGCCCGTATCGGCATTGTAGGTAAGCATGGGCAGCAATGCAAACAGGTGATTGTCCATGTCATCGGCCTTGGCGCGCTGGCCTATGCTCAAAATATCTTCCACCAACAAGGGGTGGATGCCAAAGTGGGCGCATAATTGTTCTACCTCGTGCTTGCGCAGGCCGTCCACATTTGCCCACAGTATTTCGTTGCTGCCGTCCATGGCGCAGCAATCTTTGATGTCGGAACTGTCGTATTCTTCAAGTTTTTGTTCGTTGTAGCGGTATATGGAGAAATGGGTGGGCGTGTCGGTAGTAGCCAGCACCTCCCGCTTGGGGTTGTAGGTAGTTTGCTTTTTACGCGCCGTGAAAGAGGGCAGCAAATGGCCAATGGTATTTCTGTATGCTTTGCGTAACACGGCGATTGTGTGTATTAAATGAAATACACCGCTACTTTATGGGTAACAGTGTATTGCAAAGGTTAGGTATTTTATCGGAAAACTACCAGCTGTGCCTGTGGGTGGCATTGAACAGGAAGCCTACCGATATGCCCCCGCCCGAATTGCGCAGGCTGTTGTTGGCATCGGCACCGGGTGCCACATTCAAGAGGCCGATACCGTACCAGCCGCGTATGTACAAGCCAACGGGCAATTCGTAAGCTATGGTAGCATTGGCCCACACGTCAAGAGGCCGAACCTGGTCGCGGTATTGGTTGTCGCCATAAGAAATGGCCTCGTCCTTTGGCGATGATGAACCCACGCCGTTCAGGTATTTCACATAGTCTTGCTTGAACCTGCCGCCTATGCCGTAATTGAACGAAGGCCCTATGCCGAACCATATATGCGGGTCGTCAAATTCCTTGCCCGTTTTGTACACGGCATATACCGGCAACTGGAGGTAGGTAATGGCATAGTTGCGCTTGTCGGTTTCGGAAGCCGGCGTACCCGAACCTTCCTTGTAGCTTCTTTGGTAGTTGCTTTCGGTGCCATGGTTGAACGAGGCAAACAACCCCGGCTGGACGGAGAAATGCTCGGTAATGCCGAAATCCACGATGCCGCCCGTCTTGAACCCAAGCTGGTACTTGGTGTCGCGGGTGTAGCCGCCTATCTTTTGCCACATGGTATTGACGGTGCCGCCTACTTCGGGGCCTATTTTAATATCTTGTGCAGTGGCGGATAATACCAGGCCGCAAAGAGAGAGCGTGCTTATAATTTGCTTCATCCTTTTCATTTTGACCAAACAAAGATAATTTTCCTGATGAAACTTTAAAACTTTTCGGCAAAATCTATTCCCAAATGCGTTTATTTTTACGGAAAGGCGCAAAAGCGTGGTGCGGCAAAGCGTTTAATTTCTACATTTGCCCCACATACAAAGCAACATGAGCACTAAGGAAGTTTCGCTGCAGGCATCTACATTGCGGTTGATATACTGGCCGGTATTGGCAATCTACGCGGCGTTGGTGCTGCTGGGCGTGGCTACCCACGAGCCTTGGCGCGACGAAGCGTTGAGCTGGTTGATGTGCAGGGACCTGGGCGTGATAGATTTGTTTAAAAGTACGCCTATCGAAGGGCACCCTCCGCTTTGGTACGCCATCATATTGCCGTTCGCAAAATTGGGGTTGCCCGCTATTTCGCAAAACTACCTGACCGGGTTCATCATGATATTGAGCGTCTGGATGTTGCTTTTCAAAACCGAGCTGCCCCTTTACCTGAAAATACTCCTGCCCTTTTCCTATTTCTTCTTGTACCAATACGCAGTATTTGCCCGCAACCAATGCTTAGTCCCATTGTTCATGGTTGCCATAGTTGCCGAGTACCCCAAGCGTTTTCGGCATCCCTATATATTTGCACTGTTGGTAATAGGGTTGTTCAATGCTCATTCCCTGAGTTTCACCTTGGCCGGGGGCATCGCGTTCCTTTTCCTACTGGATGCAATGCAACAGAAAAGGTTGGACAAACGAAACATAGGAGCCTTTGCGGCCATGTGCATAGGCGGCGGCTACCTTGTCCCTTTTTTCCTGCTCCGCGGTTCCAGCATGAATGCTTATGCGGAAAGGATCAAAGACCATGGCGAAGAAATAACAAGAGCTATCAATGCCGCCCTGCTTACTTATAGCGACAGTTCGGTTGCTATCATTGTCTTTATGCTAATAGCCGTATTGCTACTGCTCAGACCCAAGGCTTTCATGGTATTGGTGGCCGGCATGGTCGGCATCGTATATATACTGGGCTTTAAGTACATAGGCACTGTGCGACACCAAGGTGCTATACTGTTTGTAACATTGGGTGCCTTGGGGTTGGCGTACCATTATGACAATGCCCCATGGAACATAAAAACCAAATTCAATTCGGCACAAGCGGTGGCCATATTGTTGTGCTTGACCCTATTGTATCAAGTCAAGACCGGCTTCGAATCTTGGAAAAAGGATCGGGAGGAACTTTATTCCGATGGCAAAAATGCCGCCGAATTTCTGATGGAAACAAACCTGGAACATTCTTTCATTATTGCCCACCGGTCTTATGCGGCTTTTTCCATTTTTCCCTACCTGCCGAAAGATGTGCGTTTCTTTTACCCCGAATGTATGGTAGAAGGGTCTTTTCTCCTGGATGACTCTTGCCATTTGGCCAACCAGTTTTTGCCCCAAGATTATGCCGTTTACGTGGCCGACACCATGTTCTACAAACCCAACCAAGCCCCGCCAAAACAACAGGTGCTGTTGCTCTTGAACGCACCCATCCGCGACCCGCAGTTGGGTGCGGGCTGGCAACTGATATACCAAACTCCCGAACCCACTATCCAAAACGACGAACAGTATTTTATTTACAAACGATAGGCGGTATCCATTTGTATTGGGACAAGACCGCAACAGTAAAAGGCCAAAAGATTTATTTGGCAAAAAATGTTGTATGCCCAATCCTTCTTCTTACGGCGGCGATTGGGAGGATGCCCCTTGCAACAACCAATAAATTTTACGCCCCTGCAAAAAACAGTGCTATAAGTAATTTAAAGAGTCATTAATCTGTACTGACGGAAATAGCACAAATACCGTCATTAATTTGACGGAAATTCATTAAATTTCGTCATTTTTTTGACGAAAACAAGTACATTTGTGGTGCAAATGATTATCAATGGAACTGCAAAGAATAGCGGAAAGCCTTATTTTCAAAAAATTACAACCCAATAAAGCCCTGCTTTTGCTTGGGGCCAGAAGGGTGGGCAAAACCGAATTGCTGAAAAAAATAGAGGAGCAAGCCAAAGAAAAAGTCATTTTTTTGAATGGCGACGATGTGGATACGCATAGCCTGCTGGAAGTAAGGAGCGTGGCCAATTACACCCGACTGTTGGGCGATTGTCGCTTTCTGATAATAGACGAAGCGCAGGAAATTCCCGACATAGGCAAAAAAATGAAGCTGATGATTGACAGCATCAAGGGACTGAAAATCATTGCTTCGGGTTCGTCGGCATTTGAACTGAACAACCAAATAGGCGAGCCGCTTGTGGGCAGAATGTATTCCTTTCTACTTTTTCCGGTGGCGCAAATGGAATTCGCAACTATCGAAAACAGTGTACAAACCAAAGGCAACCTGGAAGAACGCCTGATTTTTGGCGGTTATCCAGAACTGCTGCATTTAGAGGGTGCCCTGCAAAAAGCAGATTACCTCAAAGAATTGATACACAATTATTTATTGAAAGATATCCTCACTTTTGAAGGCATCAAAAAACGCGATACCATTTTGTCATTGTTGCAAAAATTGGCTTTCAGAACAGGAAATGAGGTATCGCTCGAAGCACTTGGGCGAGAATTGCAAATCAGCAAAAACACCGTAGAAAAATATCTGGATTTGTTCAAGAAAGTTTTTATCGTGTACGACGTAAAAGGGTTCAGCCGCAACAGGGACAACGAAATTACCAAAATGAAAAAATGGTATTTTGTGGACAATGGCATACGCAACGCGCTCATCAGCAATTTCAATCCTTTGAATCTTCGGGACGACGTGGGCAAACTTTGGGAAAGTTATCTCAATTCCGAGAGGATGAAAAAGAATCATTACGCGCAAAGGGCGGTGGACAGCTATTTCTGGCGTACGCACACGCAGCAGGAAATAGATTTGATAGAAGAAGAAAACGGGAAACTAAATGCTTTTGAATACAAATGGAAAAACGGAAAAGCAAAAATTCCAAGCCAATTTGCATCGGCATATCCCAATGCCGATTTTTCGCTCATCAACAATGATAATTATCTGGATTTTATGACGTAACCATGCTACGTTTCAACCCAAAATTGATATAATATTTCAATACATGAAGCATGTTTTTACCGGCCGGTGCCTTGCCATTTTACGGCAAGGCACCGGCCTTGTTTTTATATAGCTCCGCCTTGGCATTGTCGTGTTGCAGGTAGTACACGTAGCTCAACATATCGTAGGCATTTTTCAGCGTTGGGTTCAAGGCTATGGCTTGTTCCAGCGCGGCTTGTGCCTTGGGCAGGTTTTCGGGTTTGTTGGCATTGAGCAACGCAAAGGCGTAACTTACCAACACGTATTCGTCCGAACTGTCCACCGCCAAATGCTTTTGGTAAAGCGCTACGGCACTGTCAAAATTTTTCTGTTCCACTTGTTTATAGGCGTAAAAATCGTTTTTATCCTTGCGCTTTATCACGAAACCAATGGGCGTTCCGCCGGCCGTTACCAAGTGCGCGGCACCGGCCGGTGGCCACTTTCCGTTTTGCAACTGCCATTCGGGAATAAACCTTGAATACGAAATATAGTAGTCCCAATCCTTGTTGCCCCTGTCGTACCAGCGTACATATTCCGAGCCGTAATCTACCCAACCGGTATCTTTCCTGAAATAATAATCCATGCCTTCGAGGTTGCTGCGCACTATCATTTTTTTAGGATGCGGCTTGCCTTCTTCCTGCTGCAATACCCAGCGGGCGCTGGCCTTGCCCGAATGGCCGTAGTAATCCGTTTCAAAGTAGCCGAATGCACCATTGATGCCGCCAACGGATTCGTTGAAATAAACGTACTCATTCGGATGTTCCCTGAACGTCCAAAGTATGGCAGGTATCAGCCCCACTACCGGCACGGCGTATAGCGCATACCTAATTTTCTTTTGCATCAATACATTTTCCAAAGTAGTCAGGGTCAAAATGGCCGCACACACTATGTAAGGGTAAATGAAGAACAAGTGCCTCCACGAATCCAATATGGAAGAATGTCGGGAACCTATAAACACCACCGGGAACAACGAAGCAAAAATGAGGAACAACTTTTTGGCCATGCCATCGGGCGTAATCTTAAAGGGCAGCGTGAGGAAGAAACCTACGTAAAGAATAATGACCACCAAGGGCGAAGAAATGGAAATCCATTTGGGCAAATAATTGCCGGGTACGTCTTGGTTAAGAATGGTTTCACCATCGAACAACATCCGCAACGTGGTGCTACGGTTGCTCATCTCCTCCATAGTGGCCATCACATTGCTTATGGGGCCGTTCAAGCCGTAAGGCCAAAAGAACAAACCCACAAAATAACCCACCAGCAACGAACCAAGTATGTACAGGTAAGTGCGCTTAACCTGCTTATCTTTAAGATTAAAAAGAAAAGCCCTGAAGTCCTTATCCATCAAGGCTTTGGCAGCGGCATAAACGAAGATGTAGCCTAAAAAAAGCAAGGCATTGGACGAACGCGCACCTATGGCAAACCCCCATCCCAGCAACAGGCCAATGCAATCCGTTAGTTTAATTTTGTCTTTATAATTATCGGCTATCCTACCGAAAAAATACATGGCCATGATGAAGGCAAATGCAAAGGGAATGTCCTTGCCATTGTTCATGCTTTCGCCAAATATGCGCGGCGAAAAAATCATGGCCAACATGCCCGCCAAGCCCCATATCCAATTTTTGTTGGCAAACCTGTAAACGAACAAGCCGGTAAATATCATCAACAAGGCACCCATCGCGGCGGAGGTGGCATGGCGCACATCTACTATATGCCACTGGGGAAACAGGCGGTGTATCACCTCGGTAGTGAGGTTGAAAAAACCTCCGTAAAATTGCTGGCCCAATTGGTGCGGGCCTTTGTCGTCGTAATTCAGGGCTTGCTGGTCGCCGTGGGCATAGTAATTGTATATGTCTATGCCGTAGAGTATCTCCACGTCCTCGTCGCCCGTCTGGCCATAATCTTTGCTGAGGTACGGCATGAGGCAGAGCAGCACTATGCCCGCCGCCCAAAATATTTTCTTGAATAAAGCCTGGATATTGGTATTCATTTCCGGTAATCAATTTAGATGTTGTTCTATGATAAAACGTGGCCTTTGTTTCACTTCGTTGTAAATTTTGGCTACATATTCGCCCAGCAAACCTATACACAATAGTTGAATGCCGCCCAAAAAATAAATGGGCAAAACGGTAGAAGCCCAACCTACCACCGCATTGTTCAAAAAGTAAGCCACCAGCACGTATATGGACAGGAAAATACTAAGGATGAAAATGGAAAAACCACAAAATGTAACAAAACGCAGGGGCTTGATGCTGGTGCTGGAAATGCCGCTCCAGGCAAAGGCCAGCATTTTCTTCAAGGGGTATTTGCTTTCGCCGGCAAGGCGGGCGCCGCGTTTGTAAAACACCTTGCTGCTCTTGAAGCCTACCAGGGGCACCATGCCCCGCAGGTAAAGATTTGTTTCGCCAAATTGCCTCAAAGCCGCCATGGCCTTGGCACTTATAAGCCTATAATCGGCATGGTTATACACTTGCTCCACCCCCATGGCATCCATCAATTTGTAGAAGCCAAGGGCGGTAAGCCGCTTGAAAAAGGTATCGGAGCTGCGGTCGTCACGCACGCCATACACCACGTCGTTGCCAGCCCGGTAGGCTTCCATCATTTTGGGTATTGCCGCCAGGTCGTCTTGCAGGTCGGCATCTATGGATATGCAAACATCATAATCGGCAATGCTGTACAGCCCGGCCAGCAGGGCATTCTGGTGGCCAAAATTGCGCGACAACTTGAGACCCTTGAACCGTGCATCTTTTTCGTGTATGTTGCAGATAAGCTGCCAAGTAGCGTCGCGGCTGCCATCGTCCACGTACAGCACGTAGCTACCCTTGCCTATGACGTTGGATGCGGTAAGATTTTGGAGCAGGCTACCAAGTTGGCGGGTGGTTTCTGTTAGCACTTCCTCTTCGTTGTAGCAAGGTATAACAATAGCCAATGTCAACTTGTCCATTACAATGTCTGTTTGCTCGTTGTGTTGTTTAATATTCGCCGCAAAACTATGCCGACAAATTTCAGGCGCAAAAGTTTTTTTTGCAAAAAAACTTTAATGGTTGCAAGGTAAGACAAATATGGAAAAGCCGGATTGCCTTGGCACCGCATTATTGTATTGGCATGGCCAAATAAAGCAAAGCGTTATGGGGCAAGAAAGATTTCATTTATCAAAAGGCAAAACCCTACTGCCGATACAAAAGTGAAACGAAGCCCGCCACCTCATTGGTGATTTTTTTATTAAATTGTTATTTACTTGTTATTAACAAGTACTTTTTGTCATTCTACAATTTCGTTCTACATTTGTGGTGTTAGAATTTTATTTCCTCTAAGTTATAACGTTATGAAAAACCTGTTCCAAAATTTCACTTTAAGCCGAAATTGGCGCAAGGCAGTGGCCTTATCGGCACTCTCAGCATTATTGGTAATTACCGATTTGCAAGGAAACCGGAAGGCAATTTACCGGCTTATAAAAGGTGAAAATATAGTGAGTGTTAATACCGAACTTTTAGCTTCTGGCGTTTATCTTTATAGCCTATTTGTGGACGGAAAGGTCATTAATACACAAAGGTTAAGCGTAATTCATTAATTATAATAACAGGTATTGTCGGGACACACTGTTTCCCCGACAATACCTTTAATTTTTATATAATGAGAATTGCAATGCTTTTTTTACTCGTTTCCATCTATTCAAATAATTTAATAATTGCCCAAACACAGCCCGGCTTTGTAAAATATTACAGAAACGAAACAGTTGATTCTACCAGGGATTTGGAATTAATGGTGGCAATCAATTATGACGAACCCGAAAATTCCCTTTATCTTATATCAAATGTATTTAGATATCGTAATTTGCTCACCTATTCCGTCATTTACAAAATAGACATAAACGGAAATATTGATAAATATATAGTAGATACTTTTTCTCAGGGCAAGGGATGGACTATTTGTATGAAAAAAAAGCAAATATAAAAATTATTTATATTTTGGTGGAACAGAGTACACTATAAATGAAAATGGAGATATATTATCGTATCTAACCATAAAAAAAACGGACGTAAATTTAGTAAGTGTGTGGAATGTATCGCTGCCTTCCATAGGAATAAATGCATTTGTAAAAACAATAATACCTGATGAGAGCAAAGGGTTAATCTACATGCTTGTACACCAACACACCGACCAAGCCACCGTAAACTACCCGCAGGTTATGCCTCCAAAGACATATATATATGTACTGGACACCCTGGGGAATATTATGAATATCTTCACACCCGGGCCAAACTTTTATCATAATGTAACCAACATGGTAAGTTTGGCCGATGGCAATTTTACCGTATTAGGTCGCACATTTAGCTGGGGACAAACGAATGGCAGCATTTACAATATGCGGGTAAGCAGGGAGGGGCAGGAGTTGGGCCACAATCTATATGCCGGTAATTATTTTTCCGGTTGGAGCGATGATATCGTAAATGCCCCGGACCAAAACCATGCTTTCAACTTCGGGGTAGTCAATAGTTACTACCAGGGGCCGGGCAGCAGCTGGGTAAACAAGGTGGACAGCTTGGGAAACGAAATATGGAACTGGACTTATGAACAAAAAGAATTTAACAATGAGTTCTTTTCCGGTACTGCCAATCCAGACAGTGGCGTTACGGCCGTAGGCTACTTCAGAAATGACAATATTCACGGTTCTAAAGCATTGATTACCAGATTGGACAAAAACGGGTCGAAAAAATGGTCAAAAGTGTACCAGCCCGCCGGCAGTTGGCCAGAGGGCGATATTTACCTTTATGCCGCGGCAAGCCTGCCCGATGGCAGCGTGGTAGCAGGAGGCTCGGCCTTTGCGCAAAACAACTACGGTAAATGGACACAAGATGCCCTGTTGCTGCGCATAGACAGCAATGGCTGCGTGGACGCGCAATGCACGGGCGTGTTGGGCATAGGCACGCCCGGCAACCCCGTAGGCAACGGTGGGAGTACCATGGAAATTTACCCCAACCCCACCAACGGACAATTCAGGTTGAGGTCGAGCAGGGTTTTTGAAAAGGGAACAAAGGTCGTTGTGACCGACCAAGTGGGCCGCAAGGTACGCACACTTCCCTCACCCGAAGGGCAAATGTACATGGATTACAAAGTGGAAGGCTTGGCGGCCGCACCTTATTACCTCATTGTTTCCCAAGGCGAACAACACCAAATTCAAAAAATAATCTTAACCGAATAAAACCATTATCATGAATAATATATTATTGATTTCAACAATTGTATTATTGGGTAGTACAGCCGCCATGGCCCAAACCTTTGCCCCCATGGGCGCCACCTGGTGGTTGGAGAAAGATAGCTACCCAACAGAAACACCCTCGTATGACGGTTTCGACAAAGCCCTGGTGACGGATACCGTGTCTATTGACGGCATAACCAGTTCGCAGGTAGTAACTTATCAATACAGGGTGTACCAAGGCTCGCCCCAATTGTACACCATAACGAAAGACACCCTTTACTTTGCCTCCACGCAAGATACCGTATGGCTGTACAACGAAAACTTCAACCGCTTTACCCCTTTGTATGTGTTCAACGTGCAGGAGGGCGATACGGTTTCCATACCCGTGCCGCATTACAAATACGGGGCCGATTTGCGCACCAACCCCATTTCGGGCGACACCTCTTTCTCCTTTGTGGTGGACTCCGTAAGAAATGTAAGTTACGGCGGGGTAACGTTGAAAACCATTTACAACCACATATTGTACCATTACGACTACGATGCCGGTCAATTTACATTTCCAGCCTTGGGTTGGGGCGTTTCATATTCCGGCAACTTGGAGGAAAACCCTTTGGCTTGGGGTGCTTATGCAGAAAAAATAGGCAGCATGTACGGGCTGCTCCCGGCGCAGCTGTTGGCCCCGGGCACTACCGATGGCGCGGCACAAAGCAATGGCCCCAATGGATACCTGCAATGCTATTACGATGGCACCTCCAACATCTCCCTTGGCAATGGCCCTTGCGATTCTACCGCCTATTACGTCTTGGGCGTACAGGAGGCGGCAGCCCATGCGGGTGTGCGCATACACCCCAACCCCGGCCACGAGGTCATCAACATTACCACGGACCAAGCGCTGCCCGCCCAAAGCCGGCTAAGCATCACCGACCTTTCGGGCAGGTGCCTCATCAACATGGCCAATCTGGCGGGCAAAAAATCCGTGTCCGTCAACGTTCATGGCTTGGCCAAAGGGGTTTATTTATTGGTGCTGAATGGTGCCGAAGGCCGCTATACCCGCAGGTTTGTGGTGGATTGACGGGAGGTGCGTGTATTTTACGAAACAAACTTCCCAAGCCTAAACAGGTTGTGCGGCGGTGCCGTACATATTTTCTATCTCGCGTCCGAACCTTTGCTCTATCACCTTTCTGCGCAAGGACAATTTGGGCGTAAGCAACCCGCTGTCAACCGTCCAGTCGTTGGGCAACAGGCAGAACTTCTTTATTTGCTCCACATGGCCAAACTCCGGATTGTACTTGTCCAACTGCTGCTGCACCAAGGCCGCTACCGAACTTTCTTGTACCAAGTCCTTGTTTGAAGCCGGCAATGGAACACCATCGTTGGCGAGTTTTTTCCTTATGTTTTCAAAATTGGGGACTATGAGCGCCGAAACAAATTTGCGGCCCGCCCCCACTATCATCATTTGTTCTATGAAGGGGCTTTCGCGAAACTTGTTCTCAATGGCCTGCGGCGCCACGTATTTGCCTCCCGATGTTTTAAATATTTCCTTTTTGCGGTCGGTTATTTTCAGGAATTTGCCGTCCACCAACGTACCTATGTCGCCCGTATGCAGCCAGCCCCCACTGTCAATCGTTTCGGCCGTTGCCTCCGCATTTTTGTAATAGCCTACCATCACGTTTTTGCCCTTGCAGAGTATTTCGCCGTCTTCGGCTATTTTTACTTGCACGTTCCTGATTACGAGACCTACCGTGCCTATGCGCCTGCCGCCGCTCTCCAATAAATTTACCGATATTACGGGCGATGTTTCGGTAAGGCCGTAGCCTTCCATGACGGTTATTTGGGCTGCGCCAAATATTCTTATTAACTTTTCGGACAGTGCCGCCGAGCCGCTTACCACCGCCTCTACCCTGCCGCCCAATGCCTGCCGCCATTTGTTGAATATCAGCTTATTGGCAATGGACAGTTGCAGCCTGTACCACCACGAACCGCATTCTGCGTTATCGTACTTATTGCCCAGGGCCACTGCCCAGAAAAACAGGCTTCGCTTGATGCCTTTCAGTTCCATGCCGGTGGCCATGATGCGTTCGTACACTTTTTCCAGCAACCGTGGCACGCAGGTAAATACCATTGGCTGCACCTCCTTCAAATTGGTGCCAATAGTGTCCATGTTTTCGGCGTAATAAATGGCCAAACCACTGTGCAGGTAAATGTAGCTTACCGTTTTTTCAAAAATATGGTTCAGGGGCAAAAAACTCAAAGCCCTATCGCCCGCACGGGCAAAACTAAAAGCCGGACCGCAATCCAATACATTGCTTACGATGTTGGCGTGCGAAAGCATCACGCCTTTGGGTTTTCCGGTGGTGCCGGATGTGTATATGATGGTGGCAATATCGGTTTCTGTTATGTTGGCCGAAATGGCCAGCCGCTTATCTTCATCCGCTTGCGTACCTTTCAGTTCTGTCCAATTCTTTACACCTTTCACTTGGTCAAAGGTGTACACATGGCTCAACGACGGTACTTTGTCGAATACTACGGAAAAACGTTCGTACAAGGTGGCATCGGCCAAAAAGAGTACTTTCACGTTCGCCTCGTTCAGGATGAAGGCAAAATCCTGCGGGCTGACGGTGGGGTAAACCGGTGTCAATATTGCCCCTGCCTGCTGTACCGCCAAATCCGTAATCAGCCATTCGGGCCTATTGTTCGATACTATGGCTATCTTTTCCTGTAGCTCGGCATCGTGGATATTGCTGCTGATACCCAAGTTGATGATACCGGAGGCAAGGGCCAACGATTTGTCGTAAACTTCCTTGCCAGACAGCGTAACCCAAGCCCCGTTCACTTTTGAGGCCAACATCGTGGCTCCCGGACGTTCTGCCGCTTGGGTGGCCACAAAGTCGAACAACCTATTGTATTGCATAAAAACATTTCGTTTTGGTGGTAAAATAAACGTCAAGACAATGAATGAACGTTCATTTCCAAAATTAGCACAAAAAAAATTGAAAAACGAAAAGTTCTGAAGCACTTACTAACCACCAACACATCCCATACTTCCAAAGATAGTCCAATAATAGTCCACAAAAGCGGAACGGCACAAAGAATGAGGATGTTAGATGTTAGATGTTAGACTTTGAACCTCGTATTTTAAACTCCTAACCATCGCCCTCCCTCACGGACAGAGAGCCGGGATGGGCTAAAATAGATGCTTGCAGCATGACAATAGGGAATGTTGCAATGTTCTTTCACTCGCTCTTGTCATGCCGTAATTGTACTTTTATGCTGTTTATTTTAGAAAATAGCCCAATTGCAATACAGTGTACAAAAACATAAGTAGCCCAATCCTAACACCCATATTCCCCGCCAGCACCCCCATCCCCCTTGCTCTCCCCAATTTTTATCCCCAACGAAGTTGGCGGTCTCCACCGGGGTGGGGCCAAAAAAATTGGACTGTTTATTTGGCTATAGTAAAATTTTAATGGAAATAAAATGAAGCATTAATTTGCTTTTAGTGGGAACACATCAGCCCCAACCCCTATAAACGGTAGAAGCAAGTATGGTTTTCATTGTAAACAGTAGCTAAAGCCTTCCATTAAAATTTTAGTATAGCCGTTTATTTTTTGAAAACAATATTACTCGTACCGCAACGCCTCTATGGGGTCGAGCCTGGCGGCCTTACGAGCCGGGTAATACCCAAAAAATATGCCGGTAAACACGCACACCAAAAAGGAAATAACAATAGACGATTGCGAAATGACAACAGGCCAGTTGAGCGCGGAACTGATAACCAAAGAAGCCCCCACGCCCAATGCCGCACCAATCAAACCACCCGTGATACTTATCATTATTGCCTCAATCAAAAACTGCGACAGAATATCGCGGCCGCGCGCCCCTATCGACATGCGCAACCCTATCTCACGGGTACGTTCCGTAACCGAGACATACATGATGTTCATTATGCCAATGCCGCCAATAAGCAAGCTTATGCCGGCCACGGCGGTAAGCAATCCGGTCAACATGCTGCTGGTGGAGCCTAATGTTTTTATCAATTCTTCTTGCGTGCGCACCATGAAGTCGTCGTCTTTGCCACTTAGTTTATGGGTAGCCCGCAATACCTCGCTTATTTGTTCCGTGGCCTTGTCCGATACGCCTTCGGTGCGCGCAGAGGCGTATATGCTTTGCAGGTAGTTGGTGGCCAAAATTCGTTTTTGCACGGTGGTGTAAGGTGCCAGAATTATATCGTCCTGGTCCTGGCCGAAGGTGTTTTGCCCCTTGGCGTTTAAAACCCCTATTACCTGAAAGGGTATCTTGTTGAACCTAATTATTTGCCCCACCGGGTCGGCGGTGCCAAACAGGTTAGTCACTACCGTTTGCCCCAAAAGACAAACCTTGGCCGATTTTTTCACATCATCTTCGCTAAAGGATATGCCACTCTTTATACTTAACTTTCTTATGTCTAAATAAGTAGGGGCCACGCCCTGTAAAGAGGTGGGCCAGTTGTTGGCTCCCTTTATGGCCTGCCCCGAGGTGCTAACCATTGGAGAAAAAGCGGAGGCATCGGCTACCTTGGTTTTCAATTGTTGGTAGTCGTATTCCGTAAGCGTTTGCAGGCTGGACGCGCCCAGTCTTACGCCGCCACCTCCCGGCCCGGGTTGGTCGCTGTAAGGCATAATGGTAATCATGTTGGTACCCATTGCCGACAGCGAGGACTGTATGCTTTGCTTGGAGCCTTCGCCAATGGACATCATGGCTATCACCGCCGCCACGCCTATTATGATACCTAACATAGTTAGGAATGCACGGAGTTTGTTGCGTTGCAAGGCTCTTAACGCTATTCTCAACAGGTTGCCTATGTTCATTGCTGTTACTTTAGGTTGTGGTACTTAATAATCGTTGCTTACGGGCAAAGAAGCCAATGCCTCTTTGGCCGAGCGCACTTGGGTGTTGGCGGTGTCTTTTTGTATAATGCCATCGCGCAACATTACCGTGCGGCTGCTGAAGGCGGCTATGTCGGGTTCGTGGGTTACGAATACTATGGTTTTTTGTTCCGAGCTGTTCAGTTCCTGCATCAACGACATTATTTCGTAAGAGGTGCGGGTATCGAGGTTGCCCGTGGCTTCGTCGGCCAATATCATTACCGGTTCGTTTACCAAGGCCCTGGCTATGGCTACCCTTTGTTGCTGGCCGCCCGAAAGTTGGTTGGGTTTATGGTCCAGCCTGTCGGCCAGTTTTACGGCTTCCAAAGCACGCATGGCCTTCTCGCGCCTTTCTTTGGCCGAAATCTTTGAATTGTACAGCAAGGGCAGTTCCACGTTTTCCAATGCCGACGTACGCGGCAGCAAGTTGTAGGACTGGAATACAAAGCCTATTTTCTGGTTGCGAAACTGGGCCAGGTTATCGGCCTTCAAGGTTTTTACGTCCACATTGTCCAACAAATAAGTGCCGCCGGTTTGTTTGTCCAGACAGCCAAGGATGTTGAGCAAGGTAGATTTTCCGCTGCCGCTGCTGCCCATAATGGTCAAAAATTCGCCTTTTTGCACATCGAAGGAAATACCCTTCAAAGCCCGCACCGTTTCGGAACCCATTACGAACTCGCGCTTCAAATCTTTGATGCTAAGGATGTTGTTGCTCATTTTTTGCTGCTTTTGCTGCGGGAAGGTGGTTTGGGCATGAATGGGCTGCCGGAGCTTTGGCTGGCGCTGGTGCCGGCTGCTACCGTGGCTGCGGTCACTACGGTGTCTTTTGCCGATATTCCCGACAATATTTCCACGTGTGTGTTGTCGTTAAGCCCGGTAGCGATGGCTTTTTGCTCCAGGCTGTTGCCATTTTTTACCCATACGCTGCTTGCATTGTTTTTTTGTTCGGCAGGGGGCAGCGGTTTTATCCGCAACTCTTTCCCGGCTATGCTTTCGGGGCTGAATTTAAGTGCGGCAACGGGTATCAACAATACGTTGTTGGCTTCTTTGGAGTAAATGGTAATGGTGGCCGTCATGCCGGGTTTCAGCTTTTTTTCGCTATTGTCCACCTCTATCAATGTGGGGTAGGTTACTACATTGGACGATACGCTGGGTTGCAGCCGCACATCGCTCACCCTGCCGTTGAATATGTGGTTCAGGTAAGCATCCACGGTAAAGGTAGCCTTCATGTTCGCGCTTACCTGGCTTATGTCGGCCTCATCCACGCCGGCGTAAACCACCATTTTGGTTATGTCTTTTGCAAGCGTAAAAAGTGTAGGCGTACTGAAGCTGGAAGCCACGGTTTGGCCTTCGCTAACGCTGCGCGACAAGACTACGCCGTCGAGCGGCGAATATATCTTGGTGTAGCTTAGGTTTTGATTTGCCGAACGCAATTGCGCTTGCGCGCTGGCAAGACTGGCCTTGGCCGAGTTGTAGGTGTTCAGCGCATTGTCGTAATCGGCTTTGCTTATGGCGCCGGTAGCATAGAGTTGTTTCTGGCGGTCGAAGTTGCCTTCTTGGTATTTCAGGGCACTTTGCGCGGCGGCCACATTGCCCGATATTTGGTCGGCTTGCGCCCTGAGCAAGGTTGGGTCTATCTCGGCCAGCAACTGCCCTTTTTTCACCACACTGTTATAATCCACGTGAATGCTTTTTACTATGCCCGATACTTGGGTGCCCACGGCTACCGTGTCCAATATTTGGATGGTGCCCGTGGCGGTTACTTTCTCGGCTATGTCGCCATTTGTGGGCATGGTTGTTTCCCACGATATGACACGTTCTTTATCCCTGAAAAAGTAAAGGGACAACAGCACCACTCCGATAACGGAAACGAGGGCGAGTATAATCTTGTTTCGCTTGTTCATTGCAAGAATTTTATTGGTAGCTGATTTATTTTAGGGTTATGGGCGTTCCTTTGTAAAATTCGTAAAGTTTGAGGTACATGGCGGCGTTGTACTTGGCCTGAATGTATTGTTGCAACGCCTGCACGTACAGGTTGCGTTGCTGCACGTAATCTACCATATTGGCCGAGCCGATGCGCAGCTCCTCGCTTGAAATGCGCAATGCTTCTTCGTTGTAGGCCAGTTGCTCTTGCGCGCTCAGGTATTGGTTTTGGCTGTTCAGGGCATTTACATAGGCACGTTCCACGGTTTGTGACAGGCCTATTTTTGTGTTGGCGAGGTCAAGTTCCGCTTGCTTGATGTTTATTTTGGCTTTCTCCACATTGGTTTTGTTTATCCTCCGGCTGAATATGGGTACCGACAGGGTAAGCCCGGCTTGCTGGTAAAAAGTGTTGCTGATGGAATAGCCCAAGCTATAGTTGGTGGTGTTGCCCAAGCTGGAACCGGCACCCAGTGAGGCGCTGAGCGTGGGCAGGTAGCCTGCTTTGGCATTGGCCAAAGAGTATCTGGAAGCTTCGATGGCCAATTCGCCAATGCGCACATCTGGCAAAAAAGATATGGCCGACTTTTGAACCTCGCTTAACGGTGGCAGCACTTGCGGCCCGAACACCGTATCGGGTGCCTGTATTTCAAAGGCAGTGTCGGCGGGCAAAAGCAGCAATTGCTTCAGGCTTACTTTGTCGAGGCGTTCGGAGCTTTTGTAGGTGGCCAGGTTATATTTGTCCTGCGCCAGTTGGGCTTCCAGTTGCACCACGGCTTTGCGCGCCACGCTGCCTACCTGGTACTTCTGCCGCATTTGTTCCAATTGTGCCTGCGAGGTTTTGACCAAGTCTTCGTTGTAGCGCACGTTCTCTTTGTCCAATAAAACATTGAGGTAAGCCTGCGTTATTTGCAGCTTGATATTGTTGGCACTTTGTTCTATCTGGAGTTCGCTGCTCAGTACGCTTATCTGGTTCAGGTTAATGTTGTTCCTGAGCGTGCCGCCGTTGTACAAAACCATGGAGGCCGATACGCCTGCATTGCCATTGGTGTTGATGCGCGAATCATCGTTGAATTCGGTTCCTGTATGGCTAAAGGTCATGGTGGCATTTCCCGATACAGAGGGAAGCAATGCGGATTTCGACTGGGCCAAGCTTTCGCGATTGGTTGCGGCGGCAAGGCGGGCTGTATTGATATTGTAGCTGTTGGCATCGGCATACAAGAGGCAGTCTTCGAGTGTCCAAACCGTGGCCGGGCTTGTATCTTGTGCCTGCATCGGCAGGCCATACAGCACCATGCCCGCTATCAGATTTAAGAGCCGGCTTCTATTCATTGTGGGTGGCAGATTGATGAGTGGGTGCAAGTTAACGGTAATAGGTTAAGATATTCTTGCCAATAGACGAAAAGCCACATTTTGCCGACAGAAACGACCAATTTCCATTGCATGGCCATACCCATGCCCATACAAAGAAAGGAACCAATTCATGGCTCCTTTCTTTAAGGCTAAAAAATGATGTTTCAAAAGTTACAGCGCATCGTTGTAAAGCGATTCGTCCACGCTGCGGCGCACGCCATAGTATTGGAAAGTCTTGCGGCGGTAGCCTTTCTTGTAATAGGCATCGGTATCGCCCTCTTCGGCTATGGTAACCCAGTCGCGAGATTTGGGTATGTACCAACGATACACGGCCACGCGGTTTTCGCCGCGGCGGATGGGTGCATAAAACTGCAAAGTTTTTTCTTTGTAGCCCATTTTTATCATGTCGTCATCGGTAAACTCGTCTTCCGACACACTCACCAAATCTTTGGTGGTAGGGTTGAACCAACGATATACAGCAATACGATTGGGGCCGGGTTCGCGGAAAGCGTAAAAAATCAACGTTTTTTTATCGTATTTCCAATTGAGCAACTGGCCTTCCTGATACTCGCCTTCGGCAAGGGTTACGTAGTTGCGGTCAACTTGGTTGAACCAGCGATATACCGGAACCATCTCGTCGCTGCCTTGTGCCTGCGCGGCAGTGCCGTTACCCAGAAACATGCCCGCAACCACGGCAGACACGAATAAAAATTTTTTGCTCATAGTTAAAAACTTAATTTTCGAAATCGCTTCCAAAATACATAAAAATTTTCCGGACTTGCAATAGTTTGGGCAATATTTTTTTTATTTTTCTACCAAAATGGGTGCAACCCTCCAAAAATGGGTATTAAAGGGGGCTTTTTTGTACTCAACAATAATAAACAGGACAAAAATCAGTTAATCATCGTAATATCGTGTCTAAAGAGCAGCGTACATTGAACCGCATCAGCAAAAAAATCGGACTTTTATTTATTGTGTTTTGCATGGGCCTATGTTTGCCCCCGGCATTTGCGCAAAAAACAGACAATTCAAAGAAGGCAGCCCAGCGGCCTGCCGACAGCCTGAAGGCCGCCAACCAAAGGCGCACGGACAGTTTGGGCAACCTGCGCCAATACCGCCAAAGCAAGCATTATTTGGATAGCGTGGAAGTAGCCCGCCAAACCCGCATAGCCCAACAAAAAGCCGCACAGCAACATTACACCGACTCGTTGACGGCGGCGCGCAAGCACGTGGCAGACAGCATCATGAACTACCGCACCCGTTATAGCGACAGCATAAAGAAACATAACGACAGCATACGCATAGCCCAAAAAAACTTGATAGAACTGCAAAAAGCGCAGCGGAAGCGCATGGCCGACAGCTTGGCCGTAGCAAAGGCTTACCGGGAAAGCAAACACTACAAAGATAGCGTAACGACCGCAAGGGAACAGCGGCAAAAGGCGGCGGCGGCGGCACGCAAGCATGTGTCGGACAGTGTAAGGGCGGCCCAAAAGGTAGTGCGCGACAGCATGATGGCCGACAGGAAGCATTTCAACGACAGCCTGAAAGCCGCCCTTGATGCGGCCAAGGCAATAAGGACGGCACAATTGGACAGCCTTAAAATCATTAGGGCGGCCCGTGCCGACAGCTTGACCAAGGTGCGCGAAGCCCGTGCCCAGTTGCGCCAGCAGCGCGCCGAGGAGCGGGAGAAGCAGCGCAAAGACAAACTGAACCTTTCTTTTGAAATGAAAATAAAGAAGAAACAAGATGCCTACACCAACGAAGATATGCGCAAAAAGAATTGGTCGGTGCCGAGGCAAGTAGTACAGAATACCTTTACCCGCTACAACTATTTCTTCAACGCAAACAAAAAAATGGAGGAAGCCGAGGCCAACATGGTACGCACCAAGGCAGATAATTACGACAGTTTGTTGAGCCTTTTTCCCTTTAACCCCGATGCGGACGGCGCGAAGCTGCAATCGGACATGGACACCATTATACGCAAAGCATCGTTGGGCATACAGATACACGACCCCCGGGCCAAATGGCAAGACGACCTATACCTGCTGGTGGGCGAGGCTTATTATTACAAAGGCGACTACAACAATGCCGGTGCGGCCTTCAAAACCATAATTTCCCAAGCCGAAATAGACCGCAAAGAAGAAGAAAAAAAGAAAAACAATGGTAAAATAGACCCGAAGAAACCAACCGTTTACAGCGAAGCCGAAAAAACGGGCATTGCGGGTGCTTTGGAACACAAAACAGCCAAAAACATGGCCATGCTATGGTTGAGCCGCGTGTTGGCGCAAAGCAGGAAAGAAGGTCAGGCGCAAACCATATTGGATATGCTGAACAATGATGCCAACTTTCCCGAACGGCTGCGGGGCAGCCTGGCATTGGAACAGGCTTTCATAGACCTCAACCGCCAGGATTATAAAAAAGCTGGCCAATCGTTGCCGTTGGTGGTGGACGACAAGGTAATTGCCAAACACATCAGGCTTAGGGCCGCCTATTTGACTGCGCAGCTTTTGCAGCAGCAGTTGCAATACGCCGAGTCGGACAAGTACTACCGCAGGGTATTGGCTTTGAACGCACCTTTGGAAATGGATTTTTACGCCCGGAAAAACATTGCGCTTAACAGCATTTACAACGGCACCGGCACCACAAGTGCCGACGATATGCTGGCCGGCATGACCAAAGACGATAAATTTAAACCTTATTACGACCAAGTGTATTATGCCCTGGGCAAGGCTGCGCTAAAAAACAAGGAAAACAGCAAGGCACTGGAATATTTTAGGCAAAGCGTAAATTACAGCAAAAATAACCCCAAACAAAAAGGCTTGTCCTTTGCCGCATTGGCCAACGAGTATTATGCCATGGGCAACTACACGGCAGCCAAACTGGACTACGACAGTGCGGCCATGCTGCTTACGCCTGCCCAAGACCCCGTTTACAGCTTGGCCAAGCAACGCGCGCAAGCATTGGACTTGGTGGCCGCACCTGCCCGCATGGTGGCCGTTCAGGATAGTTTGCTGCGCCTGTCTGCCATGCCCGAAAAAGAACAAAGGGCCTATATAAAAGATTATTTGCAAAAGCTGGAACGTAGGCTGCGCGACAGTGCCTTTGCGGCAAACAATACGGTGGACAATACCAATGCACTTGCATCGGCAAAGCCCAATGGCAAAGACTGGTATTTTTCCAACCCTACCTTGATGAAACAAGGTGCCAACGATTTCAAGAAGAAATGGGGCAACCGCACCTTGAAAGACAACTGGCGAAGGAGCAATGCCGGCAGCGGCGACAACAACAACGATAGCGCGGCTGCATTGGCCGGCAACGACGATGGCGGCCCCAACCTGCCCAACGAAGACACCCTATATGCCGCCATACCCCATACCTTGGAAGCCATTCAGGCGGCCAACGATGGTTTGCAGCATGGCTTGTTTGCTTTGGGAAAAGCCTATTACAGTGCTTTGGAAGATTACGACAAAGCCAATGCCACTTTCGATACCTTGGATAAATGCTACCCTCAAAACAAATATGCAGCCGAGGTGTTGTATTTGCGCTATTTGATGGCCATGCGCCAAAACCAGCCCAATGTGGCAGCGGGCTTCAACCAGCAGCTGCAAACCAAGTACCCCGATTCGGAATGGGCAAAGTTGCTGGCCGGGGTATCCGCCAACAAAGACATTGACCCGTTTGCCGGGCTTACCAACAACGCCCGGAAGGAATCGCTCTCCAATTATTATGACGAAACTTACGGGTTGCTGGTGCAGCGTCAATACAACGACGTGTTGCGCAGGGTTAACCATGCCGAAGAGGAATACAAAGACCAAGGTGCTTTCAGGAAGAAGTTCAACCTGATGAAAGCCATAGCCATAGCGGGCAACGGCAATTATCCCGAGGCCGACACCATGCTGCGCCAGTTTGTAACCACCAACCCCGGCGATAGTTTGGTAAGTTGGGCCAATGCCGTATTGGAATACATGAAACGGCACCCCATGCAGCAAGGCGGCACCGCCAATGCCTTGCAGCCAATGGCCAACGCAACCCACAACGATACTTTGGCAAATGACAATGGCCTACAATACGCGTATACGCCGAATGCCGCACATTTCGTGATAATAGCCGCCACGCCCGATGCCAAGTTTTCGGGTTTGCGTTCGGGCATATCCGACTATAATTTGATGAAGCAGGGCAAGGAAAACATCAGCGTTACCATGGCCACGCTCGACGCCAACAAAAGCATCATCATTTGCAAGACCTTCAACAATGCCGCCGATGCAAAAAAATACCTGAACGAGCTTAAAGGCGTGTCGGTTTTGTTCAGGGAATTTAAAACCGGCGATTATGACACGATGCTCATCTCATCGGACAATTTCCCGAAACTGTTTTTGCGCAAAGACCTGAACGCCTACAAGGATTTTTATCAGAAAAATTATAGGTAAAACGCCATTCCTGTGCCGTACACCTGAGATTGTTATTGTACAACAGTTCGAGCCTTGCTTCAATTCAATAGCCGCCGCCTTTCCAATGCGGCGGCTATCTCGTCCGGTATGGCCGGGTCGTCAATGGTAGCGTTGAATCTATACTTTTTTACCGGAAACACAATCCACCGTTTGTTTCCACCGTTTTGTTTGCTATCTTCACCCCTGCACCTGCATTTTTATTTTGCCATAATGGATACTGCCCGCTACCAACAATTGACCCAAGCCTACGAAACCGCCGAAACAGAAAAGGAAAAAATAGATCTGTTGGTGGACATGGCATTGGAGTTGCGCAACGACGACACAGAAAAAGCCATGGTGATGGCAGAGGAAATAATAGAACGGTCGGAGGCAATAGGCTATATGTCGGGCATAGGCAATGGCCTGAACCACAAAGGCGCATGTTACTGGTTGATGGGCGAATACGAAGATGGGCTGGACGAGTTGACGGCAGCTTACGTGATAGCGCAGGAGATACAAGACAAGACGCTGGAAGCCAAAGTACTCAATAATTTTGGCCGCATCTATAGGAACTTGGGCGACTTGGATAGCGCATTGCGCGATTTTGAGGGGGCATTGCTCATCAACGAGGCTTTGGGCAACGAGATGAACCTCACCATCAACCTGCTCAACATTTCCAATCTGTACTACGACTTGGGCGATTACGACACCGCCTTGGAATATGCCCTGAAATGCCGGCCCATATTTGAAAAGGCCAACGACAAGAGCCGCCTGGTAAGCATTTACAATACGTTGGGCGACATTTATTTCAAAAAGAATTATTTCGAGGATGCACTTGAATATTTTCAAAAAAACAGGGCATTGACCGAGGAGGCTACGCAAGGCAGGTCGCTGGCCGACAGCGGCATAGGCAAGGTGTATTACAAACTACACGATTTCGACAAGGCCAAAGAACATCTTGAAAAAGCATTGAGCCAAGCGCGGGAACTCGAAAATCCCGAGGCCGAAATAGTGGCGCAGTTTTACATAGGGCGTTTGTACTTAGATAAAGGCGAACTGAACAAGGCACTCAGTTATTTGGAACATGCCTACGAATTGGCCAAGGATTCGCTGCGCCGCCACGATTTGATGAGCATCCACGAGTCGCTGTCCGACTTGTACGACCGCATGGGCAACATACCACAGGCTTACGCACACCTGAAATCTTTTGAAAAACTGAAGGAAGAAATATTTCAACAAGCCACCCTCAACAAGCTGCGCAACCTGCAAATAAAAAACCAGATAGAGGTAGCCAAAAAAGAAAAAGAAGTAGCCGAACGCACCGCCGCCCTGAAGCAACAATTCATGGCCAACATGAGCCACGAAATACGCACGCCCATGAACGCCATAGTGGGCATCACCCGCTTGCTGCAAGAAAAATCGCCCACGGCCGAGCAAGCCAAATATCTGAACGTAATAGGCCAGGCCGCCGATAATTTATTGGTCATCATCAACGATATATTGGACCTAAGCAAGATAGAAGCAGGCAAGATAATCATCGAAGAAATAGATTTTTCGCTGGGCGATTTAATCAAGAGCATCAAGGAAATAATGAGCATGAAGGCCGAAGAAAAAGGGCTTCGGTTTTTGATAGAAACGGACGAAAACATACCCGACAGGCTGGTAGGCGACCCTACGAGGCTGAACCAAATATTGATTAACCTGATAGGCAATGCCGTAAAATTTACCGAGAAGGGGCATATCAAACTGGAGATACAAAAAATAGGCTTGGGAGAAGAAACCGTGCGCCTCCGCTTCAACGTGATAGATACCGGAATAGGCATATCCAAAGAATACGTGGGCAAGATATTCGAGAGCTTCACGCAAGCCGGCACCGACACGGCGCGCAAATACGGCGGTACCGGCCTTGGCCTCACCATATCCAAAAACCTGGTGGACTTGATGAAAGGCAGCATAAACGTGGAAAGCGAGCAAGGCGAAGGCACCACCTTCACCGTAGAGCTGCCGCTGCGCATTTCCGGCGAACAAAAACCCGCCGACAAGGTGCGGCACCTCAGCCAAGACACCTTCGACCTGTTGAACCAATTGCACATACTCTTGGCCGAAGACAATGAATTTAACCGCTTGGTGGCCGAAGATACCTTGAGGAGCGTATTGCCCGGCATAAAAATCGACATAGCCGAAAATGGCGCACAAGCCGTGGAAATGGTGCGCGGCCACGACTACGACTTGGTGCTGATGGACATACAAATGCCCGTGCTGGACGGCCTTGAAGCCACCCGCACCATACGCACCCAGTTGCCCGCCAACAAGCAACCGGTACGCATCATAGCCATGACGGCCAATGTGCTGCAAGAAGACGTGCAACGCTACCTGCAAGCCGGCATGAATGCCTACATCAGCAAACCCTTTCATGTGGACGATCTGCTGCTGAAAATGTCCACCGTAATGGAGAAAGGCACGGACGACAACATAGATGCGGGTACGGCCTCCAGCGGCGTGGGCAACCTGCAATCACTACCCGAAAAGGTGACGGACATGAATTTCCTCGACACCTTCACCGGGGGCAAGCCCGACAAGCAACAGAAATACATTTCCATGTTCCTTGCCAACGGGCCACGCTTGTTGGAACAAATCAAAAAAGCAATGGCCGAGAAAGATTACGAAACCCTACGCGTGGCCGCCCACAGCATGAAACCCCAACTTTCGTACATGGGCGTGAAGGAAGAGGTGAGCAATATATTTTTGATAGAACAAAGTGCCGGCCAGACGGCGCACCGCGAAAACTTGCCACAGTTGGTGGCGCACTTGGACTTGTTGTGCCAAAAGGCTTTTGAAGAATTGGGACAGCAACTTGCAGAATAGTGCTTTGATTATTCAAAAATAGATATTACCTTTCGCACAAACTATTAAAAATTACAATCTCTTATGGCACAAGATGAAAAACGCTTTCTGTTTTTGGTAGATGACGAACCCATACAGAACGAAATGCTGAAAGACTACCTTAATGAGCGTTTCCTTTACGACATCAAAGTGTACGACAACGGCGAGGAAGCACTGCAAAACATGGGCTTGCACCCGGAAATAGTGATACTCGACTACCACCTCAGCGCACACAGAAAAGATGCGAAAAACGGTGTGGAAATCTTGAAGGAGATAAAGGACAAATTTCCGAATGTGCAGGTAATAGTACTGTCGGGGCAAGACAAGATAGACGTGGCCGTGGACACCATCAAGTATGGCGCCTACGATTACGTGGTAAAAGGCGAGAGCGCTTTTTCTAGAATTGAAAACGTAATCAACAACGCCAGCGAGCTGCACAAGATGCGCACCATCAACCGTGGCTACAAGAATACCATCATCTTGCTGTCCATAGTGATACTTTTGATAGTGATAGTCGCTATCTACGTCGTTTGGATTAAGCCCGCCCAAGGTGGTTGATTTTTTTGGATAACCCATAAAGCAAAAGGGCTGCCCGCTTTGTTCTTTGTGGGCATCCCTTTCTTTGTGTATGATTTTTGTCCTTTTGTTGCTTTGCTACAATCCCAGTTGCGCGCTTAGTTCCAACATGCGGTCTATGGGTTTCTTGGCGGCCAGGCGCAGCTCCTCGTCCATCAAAATTTCGGGCAATTCGTACTTCATGCAGCGGTACAGTTTTTCCAAGGTATTGAGTTTCATGTGCGGGCAGTCGTTGCAGGCGCAATTGTTTTCGGGCGGTGCAGGTATCAGGGTTTTGCCGGGCGAGTCTTTTTGCATCTGGTGCAATATGCCCGTTTCGGTGGCCACTATGAATTTTTGGCAAGGGTCGGTTTTGGCGAACTTCAATATTTGGGTGGTGGAGCCTATAAAATCGGCTACTTTCAGCAAAGGCGCCTCGCACTCGGGGTGGGCCAAAATTTTGGCATCGGGGTTTTGTTCTTTCAGGCGTACTATTTTTTCCAAGGAAAATATTTCGTGCACCATGCAGGCACCGTCCCACAACACCATGTTTCGTCCGGTTACTTTGTTGATGTAGCCGCCAAGGTTTTTGTCCGGTGCAAATATTATTTTTTGGTCGGCGGGAAGGCTATCTACTATCAACTTGGCGTTGGATGAGGTGCAAATAATGTCGCTCAGGGCCTTGATGCCCGCGCTGCAGTTTACGTAAGATATTACTATATGGTCGGGGTGTCGCTCTTTGAACTTGGCGAATGCCGGTGGCGGGCAACTGTCGCTCAGCGAACAGCCGGCGTTCAAATCGGGCAACAGCACCTTTTTGGCGGGGTTCAATATTTTGGCAGTTTCGGCCATGAAATGCACCCCGGCAAACACGATGATGTCGGCATCGGTTTTTTCTGCTTCCTGCGCCAGCCCCAGGCTGTCGCCTATATAGTCGGCCACGTCTTGTATGTCGGCTTCCTGGTAATAATGCGCCAGCACAACCGCGTTTTTTTCTTTTTTCAACCGGGCTATTTCTTCAAATAAATCTATGGTGGGGTCTATGTCCACGTCCAAGAAACCTTTGCTGTACAGGTTGGTGCGGGCGGTTGCCATGTCTGTCGTCATTTGTGTTTGGCTTTTGTTGGGTACTTGTGTCTGACAATTTTATGACACAAAATTCGGATTTTATTTCGGCATATTGCCCTGCCGCCAATCACTATTTTCGGGAAATTAACGGGTTGCTTCCGAAATCAAAATTGCATGGGCCGAAAAAGCAAACCTCCCCATGGCCAAACAACAGCAGCCCGGCAATTTGCCGGGCTGCTGTTATGAAAAGTATTCGCTAAATTATAGTTTCCATGCATCCAAACCGCTGTCGTCGTCGGCAGGGTAGCCGGCTCCGGTTTCTTCCACGGCCGTCTCCATGGGTTCGGCAGTGGCGGTAGCTTCGTTTTGTACGGTAACGGTTGGCGTGTATTCGCCGTCTTCGTATTCATCGTGGTTAAAGGCATCAAAATCGAAATTGGGCATCAATTCGGTTTTCACGTAATCCACGGTTTCGGTAAGCGCACTCAAAAATTTATTGAAGTCTTCTTTGTAGATGAACATCTTATGGCGGTCGTAACCATCGTCGTTGAAGCGTTTCTTGCTTTCAGTAATGGTAATGAAGTAATCACTTCCCCTGGTTTCGCGAACATCGAAGAAATAAGTCCTCCTTTTGCCGGCCTTGATTCTTTTGCTGAAAATGCTCTCTGCATTACGTTTGTCGTCAAATGCTTTGTTGTTGTCGTACGCCACAAGTCAAAATTTTAAGTGTTAAATAATTTTAATGGGGCAAAAATAGTAAAGTTCCATGGCTAACCAAATTAATTTGTTGTAAAACTTGTGTCACATTTCACGTTTTATAGATTTTTGGGGGAATATGAGGCACAAACGAACACGAAAAAACGGCTCGGATTAATCCAAGCCGTTTACCGTCAATTATATACAAAAGAAATTAAGCACTCACTGCCTTTTGCACCAAATCTGCCGCTTCGCTAAGCAATATGGCCGATTGTACTTTCAGGCCGCTTTCTTCTATCAATTTTTTTGCTTCTTCGGCATTGGTGCCTTGCAGGCGCACAATAATGGGTATGTCAATGGTACCCAAGTTTTTGTAGGCTTCTATCACACCGGCAGCCACGCGGTCGCAACGTACTATGCCGCCAAATATATTGATAAGGATAGCCTTTACGTTGGGGTCTTTCATGATGATGCGGAAACCGGCTTCCACGGTTTGCGCATTGGCGGTACCGCCTACGTCCAAGAAGTTGGCAGGTTCGCCGCCGGCCAGTTTAATCATGTCCATGGTGGCCATGGCCAAGCCCGCGCCATTTACCATGCAGCCCACGTTGCCGTCCAATTTCACGTAGTTCAGGTTATGTTCGCCGGCTTCTACTTCCGTTGGGTCTTCCTCGGTTTTGTCGCGCAGGTCTATCAGGTTTTTGTGGCGGATAAGTGCGTTGTCGTCCAAGTTCATTTTACAATCTACCGCTATTATTTTGTCGTCCGCAGATTTGAACAATGGGTTTATTTCCAACATGGCGCAATCCAAACCGGTGTAGGCATTGTACAAGTTGGTCACGAATTTTACCATATTCTTGTGCGCTTCGCCGCTCAGTCCCAGGTTGAAAGCTATGTTGCGCGCTTGGAAGCCTTGCAGGGCAAAACCGGGTTTTACCCATTCCTTGAATATTTTTTCGGGAGTGCTGTGCGCCACCTCCTCTATGTCCATGCCGCCTTCGGTGCTGTACATGATTACGTTTTGCTTCTTGGCACGATCCAGCAATATGGACAGATAAAACTCCTTGCGTTCGCTGGGGCCGTCGTAATACATGTCCTGCGCTATCAGAATTTTATTTACTTTTTTGCCCGCTTCGCCGGTTTGAATAGTTACCAACGTATTGCCCAGTATGTTTTTGGCCACTTTCTCCACGTCTTCCGCGCTTTTCACTACTTGTACGCCGTGCTGTTCGGGTGCTTCTTTTATGGTACCTTTACCGCGGCCGCCGGCATGTATCTGGGCTTTCAACACCGCGAATTTGCTGCCGGTATCTACGGCTATTTGCTTGTAAGCGTTTACCGCCTCGTCGGCATTTTGTACGGCTATGCCCTCTTGCGTGGGCACGTTATATTGCTTTAGCAGCTCTTTTGCCTGATATTCGTGAAGATTCATTGCTTTAAATAATTTTGGCGAAGATAATGGTAAAATCAAAATTTCTTTATTTTTTTGGGGCGAAAGGGAGATTGATATATTTTTCGGAAAAACTATACGAATAGGATAAATGATTTTTGGGTTGTTGGGCGCGGTTTTCATGCTGCCCTATATTGTTCTTTTGCTTGCCTACAAACGAGGCTGGGAAGCGGCTTCGGCACCATTGGCCAATGGCCGGCCACATTGCAACAGCTTGACCATAGTAGTGCCCGCCCGCAACGAAGCCAAGGGCATAGCCGATTGCCTGCTATCGCTAATTAGCAACAACTACCCGGCCGCCCTGCGGGAGATAATATTGATAGACGATTTTTCGGAAGATGAAACAGCCGAAACAGCCGCCCGCATCTTGGCCAACAATAATGGCCGTGTGTTGCGGTTGGCTCACTATCTTAGCCCATCGGAACGGCTGAACAGCTATAAAAAAAAGGCACTGGAAATAGCCATCGGCGAAGCAAAGGGCGATTGGATAGTAACCACCGATGCCGATTGCCTGTTGCCCGAAAATTGGCTGGCCACCATGAATGCCCAAATAAATGACCAAGTACAATTCATGGCCGCACCGGTGGATTTTACGCCCGCCAATGCCCGGCGAAATTTGGTTTATTATTTCCAATCGCTCGATTTTATGACCATGCAGGGCATTACCGCGGCAAGTGCCGCGCTGGATATGGGCAATATGTGCAACGGTGCCAACCTGGCTTTCAGGAAAACGGCCTACGAGGCAGTAAACGGCTATAAGGGCATAGACCACATAGCCTCCGGCGACGACATGCTGCTGATGTACAAGATAAAAAAACAATTCCCGGCAGGCATACGCTATTTGAAATCGGAAGAAGCCATTGTGCGCACGCCCGCGCAACCCGATTGGGCATCGTTCCTGAACCAACGCATACGCTGGTCGTCAAAGGCCGATAAATATGACGACAAGAAATTGATATGGGTTTTGGGGCTGGTGTACCTATTCAACTTTTATCTGCTGGCATTGTTCTTTGTTGCAATGTGCCGTCCCGGGTTGTGGAAATTTTGGGTAGGCATGGTTTTTGCGAAAACAACAGCGGAACTCGCTTTCCTGTATCCGGTAGCAAGATTTTACGGAAAGATAAAGGAACTTTGGGTTTTCCCGTTGTTGCAGCCATTGCATATATTGTACATAGTGTTGGCCGGTTTTTTGGGTAAATTCGGTACCTATAAATGGAAAGGCAGGAAAGTGAAATAGCTTATCTTCACACTGTAAAAAAAATAAAAATGCGCAAAACAATTACATTTATCGTACTGGCCATGGCATTGTTCGTGGCGGGCTATGTTTATTTCTCTTATTACAACCGTTTCGACGACGGCGGCCGCGAAGGCGTGCTGTACAGCTTTTCGCGAAAAGGAAATGTATTGAAAACCTACGAAGGCACCATTTTGCAACCAGGGCTGCGTTCGGCCCGCACGGGTGGCCTCAACACCAACGAGTTCCATTTTTCCGTAACCGACGAAGCGGTGGCCGACTCGTTGAAAAAATGTGTTGGCAAACAAGTGTTGCTCCATTACGTAAAATACCGCAAGAGCCTGCCCTGGCGCGGCGAAAACAACAATAACGACAACAAGGAAACCGGCCAATACATAGTGGATCAAATACAGTCGGTAAAAGAGCCGGATGCCGTATATAACAACTTGTAAATGGAAAACCTCTTTGCCGATTTCCCCGCCGCTACGGCGGCGCAGTGGAAGGCCCGTATAGCAAAAGACCTGAAGGGCATTACCTTCGACCAATTGACCTGCACCGACCGCAATGGCTTGCAGGTATGTCCTTTCTACACAAGCGAAGACCTGCCAAAAGCCCCACAACCCACAATTGCCCAAAACGATTGGGCAATACTTGCGTCCATTGACGTTGACGAACCCGCATCGGCCAATAAAAAAGCCCTGTTGCAATTGGACAACGGGGCTTCGGGATTGTCATTTGTCCTACATTCCGATGCCGAACCCGATATATTGTTGCACGAAATAGAACTGCCTTATATCTACGCTCAATTTAAGGTCAAGGGTTCCGTGGCCAAATGGGAAGAAAAACTGGCGGCACATATCCGAAAACAAGGTTGGCACATTGCTTCGGGTCAATTGGTCGTAACACCCTATCAAGCAGATAGCACCGAAAGTTATGTGGACAGCCTCGGCAATTTGAGCATCGATGCTTCGGCCTTTCAAAACGCGGGTGCCGCCAGCACTTACGAATTGGCCTGTACCTTGGCCTTGCTCAGCGAACACCTCCACAAGTTGGACAAGCAAGGCGCATTAACGGCGACAAAATCAATCCAGATTTGCCTTGCTGCCGATACCTTATTTTTTGAGCAGATAGCCAAGCTGCGCGCCTTGCGGCAGTTGGTACCCATTGTTACGGAAGTGTTTGGCATAAACCCAGGGTTTCATTTGCAGGTTGTCACGTCCAATATCTATCGGTCGCCTTTTGACGCTTACAACAATCTGTTGCGCGACACCATAGCCGGTATGGCTGCCGTTATTGGCGGTTGCGACAGCCTGTTCATCGCGCCTTTCGATGAATTTTTGAACGGCGGAAACGATATCGGTACGCGCTTGGGGCGCAACCAGCAATTATTGTTCAAGGAAGAAAGTTATTTGGATAAGATAGCCGATGCCGCAGCGGGTTCCTACTACCTCGAAAACCTTACCGAAGCCATAGCCCGAAAGGCTTTGGATATTTTTAAGGAAATTGAAAAGGCCGGTGGTTTTTGGCAAATATTGCCCGAAATACAGGGGCAAATAAAGGCACAAAAGGAGGAGTTGGTAGCCGCCTATAAAAATGGCGAAAAAGTGTTGATAGGGGTAAATAAATTTCCAAACCCCAAAGACGAACCCCGCAAAGGGGAGCAAAAAGCCCACACGGTGGTTTTTGGTTTGCAGCCGTTGTACCTGTGGGAGGAGGTTTTGTGAGCAAGTTTTGCCCCTACGGGGCAATGTTTCGGGTATCGCCATTTTGCTACAAACCTTTTGTCCCTCCGGGACATGAAAAGGAAAATGGATATACCCCGTAGGGGTTTCAGGGTTTGTGGCGGAGGTATGCGTGTATTGTAGGCGCAACATCCTACAGCCGCCATTGTAAAATAAACAAAGGGCGCAGGTACAAAACCCCGTAGGGGTTCAAGGGTTGT